>NZ_NADV01000046.1:397-81365 GCF_003264175.1 Bacillus sp. SRB_331
CTTAAGTTGATGGATGTGTGGTAGGACCCCATCGCTATCAAGCTAAGCTTATGCAAAGTCAATTTCAGGCGGGATTGTTTCTTTTTTCTAAAGGGCAAGTGTAGATGATTGAAAGATTTGCATACGAAATAAACCCTAACGGGTTTCACTTTTTTGAATTAAGCGGCTTGATTATCAGACATGGTATAATTGTAAACGACACCTAATATATCAAAGACTGTTTTCTTCTCATATCGATGAGATTTTCTCCCGTTTTGCTGTAAGAGGTTGAACAGGCGAATTAAAATCTTTGATAGCTCTTGGGTGTCTTTCTGTATAGCTTGGAAAAGAAGAAGAAAATAATCTTTAATCATATATATGGCCTTATATTCACTCAGTTCTCGTTTCTTCTTCATAAGAAGTAATTGCCGCATTTGAAACATGGTAGAAGAACAGAGTAGGATGGCAATCAGTCGTCCATACAAATGGCATTCCAATCGTTCTCGTTTTATCTTTTTACAATGATGAATATGAAAGAATGATTTCCATGTTTTAAATAAAATCTCGATTTGCCAACGTAAAGAATACCAATCATGTACTTGTCCCATCGGGACAATATCTGTAGGGGTGTTTGTCATATATACATTGATACCACTGAGTCGTTTACTACGAGAAGAATACTTCATTCCTTTCTTTTTCTCTCGAACAGCTTGATCTTGTAGACGTTTTTTTTGTTGTTCTTCTGTAAGTCGATGAACAATCACACGAGTTGGTACTTTATCAGTCATTCCTACATAAGCGGTGGATATTTCACATGTTTGTCCTGGTTGAAGAGAGTTCATTAAGATCTCCATATCTATCTGTATATACTCTGTACCTTTCTTGATTCTTCCATCTTGAAAATAATCGGGATTGGGATTTTTTTGATAAATACGTGTATTCGACTTGATACGAGAGATATAGTAAGCCTTTTTATCTTGTATATGTTGAAGATCTTTCAAATGAAAATAACCTAAATCTCGGATACATAAATCATTCGCCGTTACAGTTGGGGCACACAGAGAACCGTAGGTTCGATCATGTTGTTTACCTGGACCTGTATGAATATGTAGGAACTGTCCACTTAATAGATCATACTCAAGTTGGATCTTTATCCCCGCCGTATGGCTGCATCCTCCTGCCCCTGGATAAATGAATGCAAAGGGATCTGGAAGTTGAAATGCAGTTGAATCTAAAATACGAATACGCTTGAAAACAGAAGTATATGGAGAAGAAATCGGCATAGACGAGACCAATTTTTGGTTTAGTAGTTCAGCTAATATGTGTTGTAAAAATTGGACGGCCGCTTTATTAAATCGTTGATTCAGTCCCTCAGGACTGATGAGCACTTCTGTTGATGCTTCCAAACAGCTAGATAACTGAGTTAAAGAAGTCGTAGCGACATTTTGGCTCACCCATACACATAAAGCGACTAAATCCTTTGCTTGATACTTACTGGTTCGTTGTACAAAACCAACATCTCTAGCAAGATTTCGTAAGATATTTGGAGATAAAAAGCTTTGAATCTCTTGAGCAAATAGTCGTAATTCATCGGATACAGAAATAGACATACAAAAACGCCATCCTTTCCTATGATTCTACAGAAAGAATAGCGTATTTTTTCATTTTAGGGGGGATTTTGTTTTATTAGCTTGATAGCGATGTGGTAGGACCCCTTTTAAGAGTAAAAATGCATTGATTAAAAATCTGATAATAGAAGATCAAACTAGATATTTTTTCTAGGTTGATCTTCTTATTTTATATTCTTAAGGGCCATTAATCTTCATTACATCTCATTACAATACGTCTACTTCTATGACACATTGCACAATTGTACAGAGATAATAAAGTAATATGAAAAATAATATAAAGGTTTTAATTTAATCCTATATATTTTTTATAAATTCCAAAAGTAAATCCCCTATTTTTGGTATGATAAACAGAGACTATTTAATTTCTTATGGATATTCTTGAAAAGGGCGTAATGCTGTATGAAATCAATAAATGTAAATGGGAATATATATCATATTGAATCTGTTCCTTTTGAAGATAAGAGTGAGCAGGATGAAGAAGGATACTACGAATATTTTTACAAAGGAGTCAATTTATCGTTTCACTCGAACAAAGAAATAATTAAAGCCCGAATTTATGACGAGGAAGAAATAATATATTTCTTTAAAAATCCATCTCTTACTTTTGGTAAAGATTTTGAAGCTATAAAGGTATATATAATTAAAGAATATGATGTAAATAAATTTAAGATTCCAGGTGGAGAAAAAGTCTATATAGACTTATAGCCATAATCGATTTTTGTCTTTACCATGATATATTAAATGCAAAAGATAGGTAATTTTATGATTCATGAAGCTGAACCAAAGGACAGTAATATAATTAAATATCTATATTAAAAATTGGTTGTTCTCCAAACGACAAAAATGAGCTAAATGATCATAAATAATTGTAAAGAGATAAAAATTTTTGTTTAAAGGGACTTCATAACTGTAGCTTGATGGATGTGGTGCTACCATTAAATTAGCTCATATAACTTTAGAAAATATAAAATAGTTTCTTCTATTTGATTATTGGTCTCACTATAGGGAATATCTACAACAGGTAATCCAAGCCCCCAACAAAAATTTCGTTTTATTTTGTCTCGTAACATTCGCTTTCTTGACCCCTTAAAACCCCCAAAATACTCAGATTTCATATATTTATAATGTTGTATACCATTATATTCAATAACAAATAAAGGATATTTCCCTTGGTAAACAACAAAATCCATTCGATAATCAGTACTCCAATCTTTGTATAATCCTTACCCTATTTCTTCTAAATTGCAACATGTTTGCGGTATCCTTGCCCTTTTCAATCCAACTTGCAACACGTTTACGGTATTCTTGCCCTTTTCAATCCAACTTACAACACGTTTACGGTATTCTTGCCCTTTTCAATCCAACTTGTAACATGTTTGCGGTATCCTTTCCCTATTCAATCCAACTTGCAACACGTTTACGGTGACCTTGCTCAAATCATAATAAATATGATATATCCAGCAGCTTATGTCTTTTAATATAATATTAAAAAATGGATATGCTTAATCGCATATCCACTGTCAAGAAAGTATATATTTCACCTTATACATACTTTCTTCCTATTTATATACTTATCTTGGCTTCTCCAACACCCTGTTTTTTAATTAAATCTAAGTAAAAATGTGAGACAGTTGTGTTGTAATAAGGAGAAATGAAAATAAATGATAGATTAAATGTAAACATTCCTATAAATGCGGCCAATAAAAACCAACCAATAAATGATAACCAAAGAACAAATAACTTTAGTTTTTGTCCTCTCATTATTCTTTTACTTTCTCTCAATGCTTCACTTGCTGTATAATCAGGATTCTCTACTAATATGTAATACGACATGGAATAAGAAAAATATTTAATAATACCTGGAACAATTAATAAGAGACTCCATAAAAAAAGAAAAATAGCTTGCAACAGGGCCAATTTTACTGATCTAAACAAATTGCTTTTTTTAAATCCTAGAAATACATCGTCCACTTTAGCATCTTCATTTTCCCCTAAATGTAAGGTAAAAGCAGAATATCCATAATTAAAGATGCCTTGTATGGAACTGTAAATTAAGAAACAAATAAGTCCTAAAAAAATATAACTTAGAATAAGTAAAACTAGTGCAGTAGGGTCTACTTGGGGTTGCCCACTAATTGAATAAATAAAGATTACATCCAAACCAATTACCCCAATAAACAGGCCAACTATTAAATACATGAATGTCGCGATTGCTGATGCACTAAGAGTAGGTACAAAATAGTTTAACGCTGATACTCCTATTCCTCCCCCCCATTTACCATCTAACGAATTAAGAGCTGCTTTCTTTAAATTTCTTGTCATACTTGTATTCCCTCCTTTTTTCTTATTTTCCTATACTGAAAAAATAAAAGAACTTGTAGCAGGCCCCGCTACAAGTTCTTTTAGCCAAATACTTTAGCTCATCAAAAAAATATTTATTCTGCACAATCGGGGGTAATGCCTAAAATATGGTTTATTAACATCATTATATAACATAATTATGAATTTTTGTTAAAAATTCTATATATTTAGACAAATAACTCTCCACTTTTTTACTTATTTTCATGTAGTTTTATCTATTGAAAATAAGTAAAAAACCTCTGCACTATTTCAATCAAAAGATTATTTAATAAACATTAAAAGACCACCTATAAAATTTAACAGGTGATCTTTTTGTGATTTTGCACTTGTGCACTACTTTAAAAATATATCATAAGTTCATCTTTTTTGTTAAATATTTAATTCTATCAATTCTACAACAACAATTCTGGGAACTTAAAGTAATACTGCAACCATATAAACACTTCGATTATTAAATCACCCCTTATTTCTTAAATAAAGGTGCTATTTTATCAATGCGATTTGTCCAAATTCCACCTGTATATTCCTCGGGAAGACGTTTTATATCTTCAGGTGAATCAAATCCACTTGAAAATCCAAATCCATTTCCTCCTACAATGATAACTCGAGTATCCGCTTTATCCATTCGATTAAGAAAACGATTTGGCCATCCCCAAAGCCAAGGAGCTACTTTGTCTGGTATATGCAACTCACCATGCTTCAGGCTTGAAGGCATGTAACCAGTCCATCCTAACGCAATATAAGTAAGAAGATCCTTTTTCATAGTTGCTTTTGACATTGTTCGTAAACTAGGGATACGCTCTTCAATCGCAGCTATTGGTTTATCACCACCATATACAGTTAGTTGCTCAAGGCGTTTTGCTGGTAGTTTCTTGAGATAATCAGCCAATTGGATTCCGTCATTTTCATCATCACTTTTGATATGAATAAGAAAAGAACGATCTGGAAAATGGTTAAGTACTTCATCGAGTGTTGGCATAAGATTAATCCCTTTACCACGGAACGGGAATGTTTTCCCCCCATCAGCTGTATAACCGTATCCAATATCAAGTGCTTGTAATTCTTTTGTTGTAAAATCTCTTGTAACACCTTTACCATTAGTACGGCAATCAAGTGTCCAATCATGGAAAATAACAAAATTATTATCTTTAGTAGGTTGAACATCAAACTCTACTAGATCAGCTCCAGCTTTAAATGCCGCTTCCATAGATAGAATTGTATTTTCTAAATAAGGATATTCAGGTTTATTTATGCGTTCTGCTGTACATGTATCACCCTCAATCCCATCCATGCTAAATGTTTGTGAAAGTCCTCGGTGAGCAAGAAGAATAGGAGCCCCCTCATCCCTCTTAGCAAAAAAAGAACTGTTATTTACATAAACAAATACGAATAGGATAAGAATTATCCAAGTCGTTTTACGTTTCAGTAACCTTTTTATTTTAATCATTGTATTCTCCTCTTAACTATTTGTTGAAATGATTTAAACAACGTTTGTCATTTAAATACCGGTAAATGTTACAACCTATCTTATTACAATGCAATGGATATCATTGGCAATTAAAGATTCGTACTTTGATATAAAGCGGGAGAGATAGAAAATTAATATAAATATGTTGCTACGCTTTTTCTATTAGGTAATTGTATGTCTTATGCATTGATTTGAAAAAAATCGTAGTGTTTCCCTCTCTTTCAATTAATGAAATTCAATTGATTTTTAATGAGACTATTTAAAAAATGTTTTTTTATTTGCTCTGACATATGGATAGAAGTGTTTTCAAACAACATTATTTTAAAGCATTCATTTATTTGGAACAAAACAAAATATTTTATGTATTATGTGAAGAACAAAAATTTTTAATTAAAAACAAGGGAGGAATAAGAATGAAAAAATTTAAAATAAGTATGATGGCATTCGTAACGACGTTGTTAGTATTGTTGGTCCCTTCTTCTACATTTGCAAACACAATAGAGCCTTTTAGTTCTGGATGGGATTACTTAGGAGAACAAACGCTATATTCTAATGGTGCTGAAAGTGATGTATATGCTTCTACTGGTGGAGATTATAAGATTTGTCGAGCTGCTGAAGTAGGTTCAACTAGTAAGTTAAAGGTTGAATTATGGGAGTACGATCCTGATAGCTATAATGATTATGTAGGAGTACGATATTTAGGCCCCGGTGAATGTGGAGTTTTTAGAAATATTGGTGGCTTTGTGGATGGAGGAAATGAAGCGGAATTTTTTGCGAAATCAAGATCTAGCAGTAAGATGCATTTAATCTTTTTTGATTAATTCATTAACAAAATGTTGCGCTTATTCTTTCGTTGCTGCCTTCTTTTTCTTCAATATATGTCTTTGCACCTGTGCAGCAAGCTTTATCCTGTACTATGTTGTTGAACTCCTAATTGGGCTTCTTTTCCATCCCACAATTCTATGTGTAAACGTAAAAAGACCGCCTATTACGATCGGTCTCTTTTTTTAGAACATAAACAAAGGATGCAAAGTGCAACAAAAAATATAGGTAACAAAATTATAATAGATAGCCTTACGACAGAGTCTTCATAAAACAAGTATCGAATCATAGGCATATCCCAATATGAAACTTTTAAAACTGCAACTGTATTTTCTCTCGATATTTCATTTAATTTTGTACCTATAACTTTTCCGTATACAGTAAATTCTCCTATATAAGCTGGATCATCAACATGAAGGAAAGGTGTATCACCTTCAAGCTCAATGTCCGTAGATTTTACATTAGGATATGTATCTTTAACTTTTTCTTTTAATATAGCTAAATCACTTTTACTTATTTTTTGAGGTACTCCCGTAGTGGCTTGTGCGTATACGTGTAATTTTATGTCATCTTTTTGGATAGCTGACCTCCCTACTATTCTACTTGGAGAAAATATAAGTAATATCACATACAAAATAAAAAAGATTACAAAGACTTTAGAGAATTTTTCTAACTTGTTCAATTATCACACCACCTAAATTGCCCAGGTTCATTCATTTCTAGTAACTTTTTATATAAAATTTAATGTAAGTTCCGCTCTCTGTTTACTAAAACATATTGTCTTCTGTTAACTTAATTCGTTAAACAGCTTTATCTATTAACTCTGTTCTTAATTTTAAAATAGTAATCACATCACTTTTCAAACGAAAATAATTAATTAATGTTTTACACTTTCTCAATATTACAGTATGAAATTTCTTATATAATTAAATTATTCTCTTTATTTATTTTATGTATCTGTTCCCTTTGAACCCTACTATAATAGGGTTCCTTTTTTATAATCATATATTTATTAATTAATTTATCAATTTCCTGGCTTAAATGGAGGACTTTCGTATGACTAAAGCCATGTTTATTTACCAGTTCTACTAATTCTAATTTTTTATTTTCTATTAGATCATTTAACTTCGTCACTAACATAAACTTTTTTCTTTCACACTCCCCCTGAGCAAAATAAAAAGAGCTGCTCCCAGCTCTTGTATACTAAAAATCTTTATTATTGCAGTGTAAAATTTTCCACATTCTATTATAAATGAATATATATGAAGCCAACAACAATAATTTTAGTGTATAAAGAAATAAAAAAGCAGCAATATTTCATTACTGCTAGAACTTCTTAATAAATTCATTATTAATAAAAACATATTCTTCTGGTTCATCAGCTTCACCATACCAAGCTTCCAGCTTTATAATATGTTCTGCTACTTCTTTTAATATCACATTCATAAATAATGTAATAGGTGTCACGTTATGTTCTTTATCTCTGTAATTCTTTAGATTGGCTATAAATGACCATTCATAACCTTTTAAATTTGTATAATAGTCATTCTCTTCTTCCCAGTTGCCTACGTGCCACCTCATATATAGAAAATCATCTTCTGCTAATGCTTCATCTATCTGTTCCTTTGTAAATGGAATGTCTTTACTTTGATTAACTTTTATATATTCTTTAACAAATGGAAACTTTAAAGCTGCTTCTTCCCAGTTTTCTGTATTTATTAATTCCACCAATTCTTTATATTCATCCTTTATAATTACTTTACCTCGAAAGGCTGTATACATTTCAAAAGACAATTTTTTCACCCTCTTAAATTCATTATGAATTTAATTTGCATATATACTTAACTACACAATAGAAGGTTTTAGAAATCGTAATACGTTTCCCTTTTCACTAAATTCACTCTCATTGTTACAATTCTTTGAGGTAAGATCCACTATATAACTCTCTGAAATTTTAAAAGTTCTTTCCTCATTAAACATTGTCAAAGGAACTGATACTCCAACATTATTATCTAAATGACTTAGTACCATTACAGGGATAGTTTCTCCTTTTAATAAATCAACATATGAGGTCTTAACTTTATAATAATGCCCTTCTAAAAAATTCATTTTTCCGTTTATTAAATCCACTGCAACTCCATTATTACAGTACGCTAAGCTTTGATTTGAAAAATGGATGTCATCCGATACTTTAATAAATTTCATCGTTTTATTATCAAATATATAGTAACCCTCTCTTACTACAAAGAGATTATGCGGATTGATAAACTCTAGCAAATAATGGGTGATTTCAAAGCTAGTATCTCCCTCAATCATTTCTCTGAATTCTACATAAAGTTTTTCTAACTTTTTAAATGTACTTAGTTTGATCCCCTGATTTGGTCTTGATGCAAGTGTTAAGTCATCTAATACCCATTTAGCCACGTATGTTGACGTTGGAATCATTTACAATATACCCCCTTCAAAATTCTATATATAAACATATAAACTATTTAAATTTAATAAATTGGGCTCTACTTAAAGTATAGGCAGAATCTATTTAATAACTAAGATAATTCTCTAACTTTTTTATATAAAAAACTAATACAATTTGATGTAGTTATTTATATAAAAATAATTATCCAGCCTACAATTAGATTTACACTTAAAAGAATGTACACATTGTTGTTATTATGTCGAGACAATTGAACTATATGAAATGAAAACAATACACGGGCAAACATATAAAAATATATTTGCCCGTGTATTGTTTTACGTAATTAAGTGTGAAATTCTTATTGATATTACTTTCCATGAGAGTACTTTAATTCCTTTATCACCTTATTTTATAAAAATATAGTGAAAGTATGGTACGTGAAATTTCATCACAACACTTTAGGGGGAAAATTATAAGGAATTCAGATTTATTAAGCTCAATGGCTGAGAAGCCTTTCAGCCATTGAATTGTATGTTCTGTGTAAAGATTAGAAAAAAATTGAATCAAATTCAAAATACATAATTTAGCAAATATAAACATGTTGAATTTTACGAACTTTAAACTTTGCATGATAATCACCTCTACCTTGAATATCACTATATACGAATTTACATTTTCAGGATATAATTTGTTATGAAATAGCATTTTAAAGTTGCTTTTTACTGTATATTTTCATTCAATTAACTACTAAAATTCTTTTTAATATTTATATTTTCCGCATTACGAATGGTGCAAAATAGACAGCAGGAGATGAGGGTATGTTAAAAATAATTCAAAACAAAGTGGGTTTAATAGCAGGAATTAGTTTATTTCTATTGCTTTTAGCTAATTCTTATATAAAAAATGAAATTTGGGTCATTTGTATAGATATCTTTTTAGCTTTGGTTAACCTAGCTTTGCTTATTATTTCTAGGAAGATAAAAAAAAACGAATGTACTTAAAAAGTTGGATACATTTGATGAAATAAAATAATTTTTTATATTTTTCAAAGATGGGAGAGGATTAGTGTAAGATTGTTTCCCTTTTTTCCCTAATACCGTTTTAAATGAATCTTGGTATATCATAAAAAAACAAGCACGTATATTCTCATACCTGCTTGTTTCTATGAAAATATATAATTGTATATACAAACAACGAAATGAATGATCCAACAACAATCCTCGTATATGTATCTGTAATTTAAAATTGGACCAGAGCGCGAACGTCTAAAAATATATAAATAAGTGACCCCTTTGTCTTCTAGCATATCAATATTTGAGGAGAACTTGTTCCCGCTTTTAATAAGTTGTTTGTTTATACCAAACTAGTATTGGCCCCACCTACGCCAAATACCATGACGACCACTCGTGTCATCCAACCCATATTTATTATAACGGAAATCGCTTACATTGTAAAGAATTTACACCCCCGTACATACTCCTTTTACGTGCTACATATTGTATGTAATTTTGATTTATCTAAAGCAATCGTGTCTTATGTATATGAATCTGGATACAGTTCGTCTAACATTGCACGCGGGTTCTTATTCCAAAATCTATCTAACGATGTGCGTAACCATTTATGCATTGCCAATATATATATTGTATATTCGTCAATTTTTCTTTTTCCTCTATGGTCCATTTTAAGGCTTCTAATGCCATCGCTCTTGTCCAATAGTTTCTAGTTTTCATCATGAATTCCCACTCTTTAAAGAAATTCGGATACACATCATTTATCATTGCATAGGGCCTATCATGATATTTAATGCTAAATAAACCATCTAATTTATATTGAATGATTAATTGAGATTTCTTTAAAACGCAAATAATTATTAGCGGCAATAAAAAAGTACCGGCTCTTAATTGAGTCGGCTTTTCTTATTATGTATTAAATTTTACTATTCATAAATAATGCTTTTAATTCTTCTGTAGATGATTCATTTTCTAACTCCAAGAGGTCTGTATTAAACCATAAAGTTGAAGTATTTCCCCATTCAGCAAATATACAAGCTGGTAATAACATAATTGGTAAAGCAAATATTACAAGTCTCTTTGCTTTCATTTTTCTATTACCGTTTATTAAGTCAAATGATTGTATGTATTGTTACAAGTTACTCTATTACTTTGTATGTTCTTCCATTTTCTTATCAAGTGCTTTGGCGTAGGCATCTTTGGTTTCCTGATTTAACTTATAAATTGCTTCTCTCCACTGTTCTCCATCTACCCCTGACATATATGGAGAACTTTTTAATACAACTTCTTGAATCTTCAGTCCATCGTCTTTATTGGCGTCTTTTATTAACTTTGTTCCTTTTCTTGCATCTGTTATCCCTTCTAGTACGAGTTTATGAATATCTTTGTATTTATCAGGTACTGTTATGTTCTCCATACGATCCAAGGCTTCATCCATATCGTTTGCTGCTTTAAATACATCTTTATATTTCTTATTGTCCTTTGAAGCTTCTCCTAATTTTAACAATATTTCATCCTTCTTGAATTGAAACTCTACCAGTTGCTCACAAATATAATACGGATACTGTTTTTCAGATATTACGGTTTTCATTATTGCTTTACTAGTTTGCTCAGTCTTAGGAGTAGAATCTTTATCTCCTACCCCACAACCTACTAATAATAGAATAGGTATTGCAAGAGTTACTATTTTATTTGACTTCATTATTATGCTCCTTACAAGTTGATAACTGAAACCCTGCTACTAACATAAGTGAAAATGCTAAAGATATTAGTTTCAGTGCCTTCATACCCCCATACCCCTTCCCCAAAATAATTGTAGGTAATTAACATATGAAACCGTAACATAAATTACGTAAATAGAACATACAAAATATCCATCCCTAAGAGAAATTTTGAGTGTTTTAACAATATGAAAATATGTATTACAATTATAAAGAATCGCGCTCCGTATGCTTTTTTTAATTACCCTTTATTTAACTTCTAAAGTTTAGTATTTTGTTGCTTTTTTTATGCTCCCAGGGGTGCCGTCAGCATTTTTGAAGAAAAACACGTTAAGCATAAAAATACAATAAGCCGCCCATATGGACAACTTATTTACATAATTTTTGAAAGCAGAAGTTAAAAGTTTTTAGTTTCTTACTCAATTAAAGCGCCCGTTAGTTAAAGATTGTGGATAATTAATTTGAAAGTGTTTTTATCTAAATACACCTTTTCTTTTGGAAAACCAATCTTCTAAGGCATCTTCGTGTTGTTTTGTGAATAATTTCGGTATTTGGTCTATTGGGAAGTATTTTAAATCTAAAGTCTCAATACCATCTACAGTAAGTTCTCCGTCAATTGGCTTGCATTGAAAACAATGAGTGATAATCTGAGCTTTATCTCCGTTCGGAAACTCACCAGAATATTTAGAGTAGACACCTATAAGATGTTCAACCTCAACATTTAATCCTGTCTCCTCAAGTATTTCTCGCTTAGCGGTTTCTTCAAGAGATTCTCCAAGTTCCATAGCACCACCTGGAAGACCCCACTCATTTCTATCTCCTCGTTTTTGTAAAAGAATTTCATTTCTTTCGTTATAAACAATACCTCCAGCAAAATTAAGAAATATTAAATCGTGCCCTACTTTTTCCCGAATATAACGAATGTAGCCCTTATTTGTAGTCATAAATTTCCTCCTATTTATATATAAAATACAAATTAATTATATATAAAGATAGAAGAAAATGGTAATGAAAATGATATTATTCCTAAGGGAAAACAACTTGGACTAATTCAATCACGAGTTGTAATTATGAATCATAGAAATGATTAAACTTATTCATAAAATTTTGTAGTATAGAATAACTAATCCCACTTATTTTGAATAATCTGTCTTCAAAATAAGTGGGATTTTTTTATAATGAAATCAATTTTTTTAGCTAGTTTTTAATTAAACTTTATTTCAAATCTACAGTATTTTTTCATTTTAGGGGGCATTTCTCTTTCTTAGCTTGATAGCGATGGGGTCCCGCCACATCACCATCAACCTAATATTTTGAAAGTACCCCAAAACGAAAAAATCACTTCTCTACAGTGAGTTATTTATGGAGATTCAGTTCATTTTTTTATATCTAGCGGGTTATTCTTTGATGGTTGTCGTGCTTCTGTTCGAATATAAATACAGTAAGTTCCATTCATGCAGAAACACCCCTGATCTCCATTATGTATAGGAAATCAGGGGTGTTTATCGGTATATAAAACTTCGATTGTTATATCATCCCTTATTTCTTAAATAAAGGTGCTATTTTATCAATGTGATTTGTCCAAATCCCACCTGTAAAATCGTCAGGAAGACGTTTTATATCTTCAGATGAGTCAAATCCACTTGAAAATCCAAACCCATTTCCTCCTACAATGATAACTCGAGTATCTGCTTTATCCATTCGATTAAGAAAACGATTTGGCCATCCCCAAAGCCAAGGAGCTACTTCGTCTGGTATATGTAACTCTCCATGCTTCAGGCTTGAAGGTATGTAGCCAGTCCACCCTAATGCCATATAAGTAATAAGATCTTTTTTCATGGTCGCTTTTGACATTGTTCGTAAACTAGGGATACGCTCTTTTATCGCAGCAATTGGTTTATCGCCACCATATACAGTTAGTTGATCAAGGCGTTTCGCTGGTAATTTCTTAAGGTGAGCAGCCAATTGGATTCCTTCATTTTCATCATCACTTTTAATATGAATAAGAAAAGAACGATCTGGAAAATGGTATAGTACTTCATCAAGTGTTGGCATAAGATTAATCCCTTTACCACGAAACGGGAATGTTTTACCTCCATCAGCTGTATAACCGTAACCAATATCAAGTGCTTGTAATTCTTTTGTTGTAAAATGTCTTGTAACGCCTTTACCATTAGTACGGCAATCAAGTGTCCAGTCATGAAAAATAACAAAATTATTATCTTTAGTTGGTTGAACATCAAACTCTACTAGATCAGCTCCAGCTTTAAATGCAGCTTCCATAGATGGAATTGTATTTTCTAAATAAGAGTGTTCAGGTTTATTTATACGTTCTGCTGTACATGTATCACCCTCAATCCCTTCCATGCTAAATGTTTGCGAAAGTCCTCGGTGAGCAAGAAGAAGAGGAGTTCCATCGTCCCTCTTAGCAAAAAAAGAACTGTTATTTACATAAACAAAAACGAATAGGATAAGAATTATCCAAGTCGTTTTACGTTTTAGTAACCTTTTTAGTTTGTTCATTGTATTCTCCTCTTAAATACTGGTTGAAATGATTTAAACAATTTTCGGCATTTAAATACTGGTAAATATTACAGCCTATCTTATTTTTTCGCAATGGATATAATTGTTAATTAAAGGCTGGTACTTTGATATAAAACGGGAGCAATAGAAATCAATTCAATAATCACTCAACCTTCAGTAAGAATAGTGTTGAAAGATTTCTGTGAGAATTTAATATAAATGGGTATCTGTGATATCCTATTATTTAAGAATCAATTTACTATATTTATATTATCTGACAGTATCTTAATCACCTTATTGAAGGATTAGAGGACGTCTAAATAAAACTGGATAATAAATTAACAACATACCTACAAATGAGCAAACTAAATAAAAAATAGCCTCGTATTTTATTACTAGAGAAAAATTATTATCAATCTTTTTTTCATCTCTTTTATATATCATTTTAAATAATACTCTATATAATAAATACCCAATAATTGCTCCCAGGGTGTTCATAGATAAATCATCAATATCTGTAATTCTATTATCTAGCAATTGACCTAACTCAATAGCCAATGAAAAACCGAATCCAGCATAGGCAGTATTTTTTATTGTTCTAAACTGCGGCCAAATAGTCGGCAATAAAAAACCTAATGGCATAAACAGTAAAATGTTTAAGACATAAGTAGTCATACCTTCAGAAGCAAATGGAATCAAGTTAATTTGATTTGCGCGAATTAATGTTTCGTATCTCCCTATGTCCCATATAGTCCCTATCTGCGTCACCTTATACACTAGTGAAAGGTAGAATAGAAAAACATACACCCATAGAAAATGCTGAATAGATATATTTTTTTTCGTTTTAAAATAAAATCCAATTTGAAACACTATACAAAAAATAATAGTAAAAAAATAAGTATATAAATAATTAATCAAAACTCCTGAATGCATATAGAATCTCCTAACTTTACATTTTAATCTATAACTTTGTCATTTTAGAATATAATTTAAGAACGGGTGGTCACAATCACCCCACCTATATTATTTCCAGATATTTCATAAAATTCATTTACTGGTATTTCAACTTCAATTGTCTTGTTTTGAAAAAAGGGATAATATGAAATCGTATATTTTTCCCCATCAATACTTGCTGAAATGCTCTCTTCTTCTTTTAAATAATCCAGGTATTCTTCCAAGGCTAAATTCATTTCTTCCATAATCGCACTGTGAGGCAAACCGACATAGCGAATATGCCAAGGTTCATATTGAATTCCTGTAACATCCGTTTTATCCGAGGGATAGCGTAAGATAAAACCGTATTTCCAAGCATTTTTTTCTATCCACTTTCCTTCAGGTGCTCGGTCCATTTTCGTTAAGCCTGATCCTACATCAAGTGATAAACCTGAATTATGTTCACTATAACCTGCTGGTAAGGCATAATCAGCCCCCATCTCATGGTAAAGTCCACTTTGCTCATCAAAGTCACGATAACCACTATTAATAAAAAATTGATTAACACCTTCCTTTACAGCATTATTAATCATCTCTGAAAATTTTTTTGCTATTTCTTTTGATAGATAAATATTAGCATTAAGCAACCCGTATCCATTTATCAATTCATTATGTTTAGATAAATTTACGATATCTGATTTCACACTCTCTTGGCGAATAGGATATTTACTGTTAATTAAGAGCAGATTCCCTTGATCGATCTGTTCTTTTACAATCTCTTTCTTTTGGATAATTGAGGTAGTCCCTGTATTATCTATGTTATCTTTGTGATTTTGATCATATTTTTGAACCTCTACTTTATTCTGAAAAAACAGTGCTTTATTCATGAAAGCAAAACCTAAGCAAAATAAAAATAACAATAAAAAACACCACTTCTTCATTTTCAGCTTCCTCCTTAAGTAAGTGACTTGATGATAATGACACGCTGATTCAGCGCTAAAAATTTCGGATATGTAATTCTTAACGATTACTTTCTACAAAGCGATGCTATATGTGGATGCTCTGCTCAGTGGTGTGTGCAGGAACATCCAAAACAGCCGATTGCTCATTTGACACAATTCGCTAAAAGGAAAAGAAATATTTGTGTCACTCTTTCTCTAAACATGTGAGCTATTTTAATCCACGCATAACTTATCATATCTTTCTTTGACGAAACAAAAAAAGCTCGTTCTTATGGTTTAAGTCTACCGCATAAGAACGAGCCATTTTTTAATATTAAATTGTTAATTTCCTAAGAAAAAGTAGAGATGACCTTAAGATTTTCTTAAGAAACAATGATTATTTTCTAAGAATTCCCTTTATCAACCAAGTCTTGGAAGGCTGGAAGCTCTACCGTGAACGTCGTATAGTTATCATTACTTTCCGCGTAAATCTGTCCGCCATGCTGAACAATGATTTCTTTTGCAATCGCCAATCCAAGTCCCGCGCCGCCCGTATCAGAAGAACGGGCATCATCCAATCTGTAAAACTTTTCAAATATGGTAGCGAGTTTATCTTTCGGGATGTTTCCGACGTTCTCGAAAACGATGGATACCACATCCTCGGAGAGGCCCGCTGTAATGTCAATAACGCTGTCGTCCTCGCTGTATGCAGCGGCGTTTTTCAAAATATTGTTAAAGACCCTCGCTAGCTTATCAGGATCACCAAATACGGTCAAATCTTCGGAAGCATGGATAACCACCTGTTTGCCCTTCGCGGCAAGCTGGGGATAAAATTCATCAGTCATTTGCACCAGCATATAGTATAGGTCTATGTGCTTTTTCGTGAGCGTAATCGTTTGGAGGTTATATCGCGTAATCTCAAAAAACTCGTCGATTAGCTGTTCCAGGCGATACGCTTTGTCTAACGTGATATGCACATACTTTGCCTTTTGCTCTCTCGGCATGTCTGGTGCCTCGTCAAGCAGGATCAAATAACCGATAACTGATGTAAGAGGCGTTTTAATATCGTGCGCCAAGTACATAACAACTTCATTTTTTCTTTGTTCGGCCAGCTTTGCATCATGCTCTCGCTTTTCAAGGGTTCGCTTTAATGTGTTGAGCTTCTGTTCCATGAACTCCATTTCCGCAGAAAGCTCAATTTGTTTATCTTCGTTCTGAATAAGTATATCAATACCGGTATTTATCTCGTCAAAGTATTTTACAAATTTTAAAAGCATAACGCGGCATAGAATAAGAATACTAATGGCAACCGCCACATAAATAAAAATTTCTATATTGTTCCGTATAGTATACTGATATATTATCATTGCGTCCCAGCGCTCTAAGTGATAACTGTTTTCCAAAAAACGTACGATCCACTCCCCAAGTGTCCCCTGGATAAATAGACGCAAAAACAGCACAAATATAACTGCTGCCATAACAATCCCAAGGATATACAGATAGAGTTTTCGTTTTAGTTTGGAATAATCAATTTTTTTATTCTTATTTTTATGTTTCAATTTTATAGCCAATCCCCCATACCGTTTTTATATACTTTGGATTATCAATGGTGTCGTTCATTTTTTCGCGCAGATGTCGGATATGCACGGTGATGGTGTTATTGCTCTTGCTGAAATATTCGTCACCCCATATCTCATGAAACAGCTGCTCAGAGCTAACCACATTCCCCTTGTTTTCACAGAGGATGCGCAGGATTGAAAACTCGGTGGGAGTGAGAGATAACGGCTTCTCGTTCAGAGAACACTCATGCGTGCTTATATTAATGACAAGACCAGAGTGAACGATAACATTCTTGTTCTGTGCCGTTACTCCATTGTATTTTTTGTATCAGCGTAACTGCGCCTTGACTCGCGCAATTAACTCTAGTGGGCGAAAGGGCTTTGTAATATAATCGTCCGCGCCAATTGTTAGCCCTGTAATTTTATCTACTTCCGTATCTTTCGCCGTCAACATGATAATTGGATAGGTGTGCTTGTCCCTTATTTTTTGACAGATAGTGAGACCACTTGCGTCGGGAAGCATGATATCCAATATAGCAAGATCAAGCACATTCTTGTCTATACATTCCAACGCTTCTTTGGCGGTATAGTATTTGAAAACCGTATAATTCTCATTTTTCAAGTATAGCTCAACCAAATCGGCAATTTCGCGTTCATCTTCCACAACAAGTACTTTATCACTCATAGTTACCAATCCTCCTTTATGGATGTGCTTTTCTCAATTGGAATCTTTTCCGAATAACGAGCCTATCATGCCTATCACTCCAAGTAAAGTCCTATTGTTGTATACAGACACAGTCAGTTACACAGTATAGATTTTCGGATTTACCCATTTATTAGGATTTAATTTTACGCCAAGAGTAAGAGATCTATCGGACTCAAAATTATTTACAATAGATAAAGCAAATGAGCATCCAAAACTAGAAGGAGGTCCCGCCCCATCCATATCAACCTAACAAAACAAAGTTCCCTCCTAAAATGAAAAAATATGCTAATCTTTCTGTAGAATCATAGGAAGGGATGGTGTTTTTATATAACTACCGAAAAGGTTCTGGTGCAAAAACTTTGAAGTATATGAAAATAGTCTATCAAACTTGGACATACTGATACTTTTACTCTAAAAAGGTGTGTGATCGGTATGGAAAAGAAAAATTGGTTCAAATGGAAGCACTATCAGCCTGATATTATCTTATTAACGGTAAGATGGTACCTACGGTACAACCTAAGTTTTCGTGATTTGGTGGAAATGATGGAGGAACGGGGTTTATCCATTTCTCATACAACGATTATGCGTTGGGTTCATCAGTATGGTCCTGAATTGGACAAACGGATCCGACGTTACCTCAAACAAATAAATGACTCTTGGAGAGTCGATGAAACATATATCAAAGTAACAGGTCAATGGATGTACCTGTATCGTGCTGTTGATTCGAACGGAAACACAATCGATTTTTGCCTAAGCAAAGCAAGAGATCATAAGGCTGCAAAGCGCTTTTTCAAGAAAGCTTTGCGGTCTTTTCATGTTTCAAAGCCACGTGTGATAACAGTCGATAAGAACCCAGCTTATCCGATAGCAATTGAACAGTTGAAAAAAGAAAAAAGCATACCTAACGGTATGCGACTTAGACAACAAAAGTACTTGAATAACATAGTAGAACAAGATCATCGCTTTATAAAGAAGCAAATCCGTTCTACGCTAGGTCTTAAATCTTTTGACACAGCTACATCCATTCTTTCTGGAGTAGAAGCCATGCATATGATTAAAAAAGAACAGATTGCTTTACGGAACCAGTCTGTCCAAAATCAAAAAGAATTCATCCATCAATTGTTTGGACTTGCAAAATAAGATACGATTCCGTTAGGAATATATGTGCTTTATTCTCTTTTGGTTTATTTTTGCACCAGAACCAAAAATAGATACTACTGGACTTTTACCTACATTAATACCAAGTGATCCCAAAAGTGAAAAATATAATAGCAGGAGATATGTAAGTGTGGTGAATTTTTCATTTGAATTTGACATGTATAAGAATAAACATTCTATTCCAAAGGCCAAAGATTTAATTGAGGACTTTCAAAAAAGTGGAGTATTAACAAAAGGAATATACAATATCGATATGAGCGTAGATGATTCAAATCCTGAACGCTCCTATGTGGGATCGGAATATGATAATATGGCTTTGTTTGAAGTCGATGAAAATGGTAAATATACCATAATTGCTACTCCTAAACATGATGATTTACGTGACACTTATTTTATGGTGATTACGCAGCTAAAAAAATATAAAATAGAACTTTAGGTGGAATTACTTTATTGGATTTGACTAAAATATATGTTTTTCTACCCCTAATAAACGACTTTATTGTTATATTTTTGAGTACAGTTAAGTAACTTATATCGAAAATAAACAACTATATTTTAACCCCGTCCTAAATTTAGAACGGGGTTATGCTTGTTTTAGGTTTTAAAATTTAATAGCTATATTGTCTTTTTACACTGTTTATAAAAAAGTCGTACCATTTTGAATAAAGTTTAACCTTTTTTATATTATTAAGATCTAAATTAAAAAAAGATTAATAACTTAAAGTGCATAACATATTAGTCATATATAATATGTTATGCACTTTGCTATTCAACTAACGCACCCGTTAGCATAATAAAATCACTAAGTCTATTACTACAAATCGGAGGGTAACATTCCATATACAATACTATCTGTCCATTCATTTTTATTCCAAAAATCTTGTATGAAATGGGCTTCCTTTCTCATGCCTATTCGTTCACACAATTTTTGTGAAGCTGTATTACGTGCATCAAGATTAGCTTGTATACGATGTACATTAAATTCATTAAATAATTTATATACCAAACTACTTACTGCTTCTGTTGCCAAACCTCTCCCAGCTGCTTCATTTAGAAAACTATAACCAATCTCAACAGTGTCTTTCATATCCGTGTACCATACGGATAAATCACCAACTACTTTAGTCTTGTATATAACTGCCAAACTTAATAGTGATTCTTTAGTGAGTACATTGTTTGCTAGCTTCTTATTAAATTTTTTCTGCATATCTTCATGAGTCCACTTATTATGTAATAGAAACTTACATGTATCATCATTATTATAAATAGCAAATACATCCTTTAAATCAGTACTCTTAAAAGGTCTAATTATTAATCTTTCTGTTGTGATTTCCACGTCTGCTCTCCTCCCTTACATTCATTCTACAAATTTTTTTTTATAGCATTTAAACCTCCTTCTTAGATTTTATCTTGATTACATTCTTCATCATAGTAAATTAAAATCCTCCTTCCACTAAACTGCACCGTTAGCTGCATAAGAAAAAGAACTACAATGGCAACTCTTAAATTACTTTTGCATCAGTTAGTTGAATAACAAAACTACCCAACATATCGAAAAATCAACTGATATAATGTATGCAAAGTCCTAAAATACTACTACAAATCCTAAAGGAAACCATAGCCGAAATTTAATTCTTATTGTTTACCCGTACAGAGATAATAAAGTTGTTTAATTTAAAATAAGGTCTTTTCGCTAAGACTGTAAAGAAGTGTACTTAAACCAACGTGCCATTTTAGTCGGATGTAAGTGTTATAATATTAATAAAATTTTAGAAATGCAGGGTGAAAAATGAAGAGTATTAAAAGATTCATTCAAGTCATCTTAGTAAGTACACCACTCCTAATTCTTAGTGGATGTTTCTCTAATTTCTCTAAAGACGATCTGAATCAACCAATACAAGAATATTTAAAAACAAACTATGGAATACAAGATGAGTTTTCTGTTATTCGGACAGATAATACTTTTAATGGGATTGGCCATCAAACTTATGTAGAAATTAAAAAGCCATATCGAACGTATCCATTCCTAATGATTGAAAAATATACCTTTAAAATTTTAGAAGATGAAAGTGACGATATCTATTTCCAACAATTCAAGGGCGCATATATTGAGCAACATCCAGAAGTAGTTCAAGTGATGAAACAGGTCATAAAAAAATATGGGTTAGTAAAATATCCTGATAAAACAGACCCAGAAGAAAATGGTCCTATTCGTATATTTCCTTATGATAACATTGAGTTTAATATAAATGATTCTCAAGAGCTAATTGATAATTTTAAAAAGACTCAAAAGATTGATACTACCGGACTTTTACCTACATTAATACCAAGTGACCCCCGACGTAAAAATTATAATGGCAGGTATGTAGGTGTGGTGAATTTTCTATTTAAATTTGATATAAATAAAAATAAACATCCTATTCCAAAGGCAAAAGATCTAATTGAGGACTTTCAAAAAAGTGGAGTATTAACAAAAGGGATATACAACATAGATATGTTAGTAGATGATTCAAATCCAGATCATTTTGTGAGATGGGAATATAATAATGTAGCTTTGTTTGAAGTCGATGAAAATGGTGAATATACCATAATAGCAACTCCTAAATATGATGATTTACATGACACTTACTTTTATGGTGATTACGCAACTAAAAAAAATAAAGAATAGAATTTTAGGTTGAATTATCACAAAGAAGTATAGACTTAATTCAGTAGCATGTAGACTATTAAAAAGTACATTCTTTTCTTAAAACACTACAGAAACAACTATATTTTAACCCCGTCCTAAAATTAGAACGGGGTTATGCTTGTTTTTGGTTTTAAAAATTTAATAGCTTTATTGTCCTTTTACACTTTAAATTAGAAATTGCTGTGTTACAAATAAAAAGGATCCGATATGAGTATCAGATCCTTTTTCACTTAGTATACTTATTTCACTGCCTCTTTCAATTCTTTTCCAGCTTTAAATGCAGGTGTCTTTGAAGCAGCAATTTGCATTTCTTCACCTGTCTGCGGGTTACGACCTGTTCGTGCAGATCTTTCACGTACTTCAAATGTACCGAATCCAAGAAGCTGTACTTTCTCTTCATTTGCAAGAGCTGTTGTTATAGCGTCTAATACAGCTTGTGTCGCTGTAGCAGCATCCTTTTGTGTAAGTTCTGCTTTATCCGCCACTACTTTTGTTAATTCTGTTTTATTCATTTTCTACACCTCTTTTATGTAATTAGGGATTATTATAATATGTCTATACTCATGGTGCAATTTATAAAATATAGAAAGGGCCTTAGCAGGAGCTAGGAGTTGTAAATTGACTAGTAATATTCCTAAAAAATACTGCTATAATAGAAAGGAAATTCAGTATTATTTTACCTTTTAAATTTAGCTTAAGGTGGGATTGTATGTGAATGGAGATAAAAAACTGAAAAAACCAGTTGTAAGTTTTATTTTATTAACCAATATTATTTTTTGGCCACTTTTTCTTCTTGTAGGAATCATAAAGTTATTGGATTTTCCAATTTGGATTTTTGATGTAATGCTATGTATATCATCTTGGTCTTCCACCTTTGCTTTTTTGTTGCTATTTAAGAAACTCTATCCTGGGCAGAGTTTCATTCAATTCGTAAAAGATAGATTTAAAAATAAAATTAGTTTTCCTATAGCTCTTACTATAAGTACGATTCAATTGACACTCCCACGGCTAAAGCCACAAGGTGACTAACGTCAGTGGGAGTGTCAAATGGCGAATTTTATCCTCTTTTAGCGATAGAGACAAAAAATCAAACTTAAAAAATAACCGCCATTAATCTATAAAACTCGGACATACCAATGAATAAGCATTCAAACAAATCTGGACTGCTAAAATTCAATTATAAATCTATTTCTCTGTAGAATAATAAAGAAGGGCTATGATCGGAAAAGCGATTCCTATCCATAATGTTAGACTCCATCCGCCTAAGGCGTATGCCCATCCACCAATAAAGGATCCAACAGCACCTCCTAAAAAGAAAATAGCCATAAATAGCCCGTTTAATCGACTACGAATTTCTGGACTCAACGAGAAAATTAAACGTTGGCTAAGCACAAGGTTTGCAGATACTCCCATGTCCAACAGAATTGCAGCAATTACTAAAACAGCTATTCCGATGTGCGAACTACTTTGAATAATAAGTGGTAGTAATAAAGAAATAATAACAACAGTGAGAGCTATTCCAGTGGCGGGTCGTGTCCAGCCAAGATCAGCTAAACGACCACCTATTGGAGCGGCTATTGCACCTGTAATTCCGACAAGTGTATATAATGCTATGGCAGTCTGAGAAAAATGAAAAGCAGGACTAGACAATAATAATGGAACAGTGGTCCAGAATAAGCTGAAAGCCCCAAATACACAAGCATGATAAATTGCGCGACGGCGTAAAATTGGAGTAGTTCGTAGTAGTTGCCACATTGAACTAAGTAAGGCAGTATAATTTGTTTTTTCCGTTGGTTTCCTAGTAGGGAGTACTTTCAATAATACAAACGCCAAGACAATAATTACAGTAGCAGATAAAGCAAATATTGCATTCCATCCCCAGATATCAGCTACTAGACTAGATATCGGACGCGCAAGCATAATACCTAATAACAGGCCACTCATGACATTACCAACTACACGACCGCGTGCATCTTCCGATGAAAGATATGATACAAAAGGTACGAGCACTTGCGCTGCAACCGACCCCAATCCGATAAAGAATGAAGCTACTAACAACAAGATTGCGCTCTTTACAAAAACTGTGGCAGTTAGAGCAACTGCACTTAGAAATAACAATATAATTATCAATTTTCTATTCTCAACAATATCCCCTAAAGGTACAAGAAATAGTAAGCCAACAACATATCCAATCTGTGTTAGTGTTACAATTAATCCAGCGCTACTATTAGAAAGCCCAATTACATTACTAATTACCCCAATTAAAGGCTGGGCATAATAAAGATTAGCCACAATAATACCACATGCAGTTGCTAGAAGAATGATTAAACCCGATGAAATCTCCTTATTAATTGCTTTCTTTTTAAAATTAGACATATCTATTTCCTCCCATACTTTTATTTCAAAATTACTGAATCGCCTTGGCAAGAACTACTGCACTACCATTATTCTAAATTGAGCCTGAACTACTTTCCGTTCTTCTTTCAAAAGATCCAATTTTCCCACTTTTTTATTCTCCTTTTCTAAATTTTTTTTTAGTAATTCACTTTGTGGATTTGGAAACCTGTTTAAAGACCTTACCATTATAAGATGCTAGATAATTAATAAACTAAACGTTCAGTTTATTAATTACCTAAAAATATATACTAAACGTTCAGTTTTGTAAATAGGCTATTTTATTATCCGTTCATATTAAGTATACTAAACGTATAGTTTATGTTCTTGAAAGGAATGATTAATGTGCAAGGTAAAAGAGGTCGACCACGTAATATCGAAACCCAAAAGGCTATCCTTTCTGCATCCTATGAGTTATTACTGGAAAGTGGCTTTAAAGCAGTCACAGTTGATAAAATTGCAGACCGTGCTAAAGTTAGCAAAGCTACGATTTATAAATGGTGGCCAAATAAGGCTGCTGTGGTAATGGATGGTTTTCTTTCTGCTGCTGCTGCCAGATTACCTGTACCTGACACAGGTTCAGCATTGACTGATATCTTAACTCACGCCACAAGTTTAGCCAGTTTTTTAATAAGTCGAGAAGGCACTATTATTACTGAGTTAGTTGGCGAAGGTCAATTTGATTCGAAACTAGCAGAAGAATATCGTGCTCGATATTTCCATCCACGTCGCCTGCAAGCAAAGCAACTTCTGGAGAAGGGAATTAAAAGAGGCGAATTAAAAGAAAACCTCGATGTTGACTTAAGCATCGATCTCATTTACGGACCAATTTTCTATCGGTTGCTAGTAACTGGTGAAAAGTTAGATGATTCCTATGTGCATGACTTGGTAATAAATGCATTCGAAGGAATACGATTGAAGTAATTAATATTCTAACAAGTGTTTAGAATCCCCACTCCCTCCTATGCGGATGCGGATGCAAATTAAATTAACTTGATAAATAAAGTGTTTTATGTTTTTAAACTGATGTATATGGAGTGGTCTCCTATATACATCAGTTTAAAAATTGATAATTACTCTAAAAGGATTATCATGAAAATTGGCGTAGTATAACACTACATCACCATCAACCTAAGAAAAGCAAACACCCCAAAGCGAAAAACAAGCCGTTTTCTATCAAAAACACACGGGATTTTCAGCCTGAGGTGTTATAAAATTCTAAAGTTGATGGGTATAGGTTAAGACTTCGATATATCATGCTTTCAGATCAAATAACAAACATGAATAGGATTTTACATTTAATTCGTAGGAAACCTCTCTTTTACAAGATCTTCGATGTTATTCGCTTCTTTAATTTCTTTTGATGATAACCAAGCTGTATATAATGTTCCAGTCTTATTGGTTAAATCTATGGCATAATTTTTATTATACAGTTCTTCTTTAAGTATTGTGGTTACTTTGATTAAATCCTCTATTAAAGGAGGATTGTTTTCAAATATACCGTCGCTATTAAATTTTAAAATCACTATATATTTTCGAAGTCCCTCATGATCCGAACTTATATAAGTAATACCTTTAATTGCAAATCGATCGTTTTGCAATTCATATAATCTTTCTACTACTTTGGTGTGCGTTCTAATCCAACCTTCCCAATATTTGTTTATGGCATCTGACATCGTAGTTTTCATTGTTAATAACAATTCTTCTTTTGTTATTATATTTTGTACATTTTTAAAAGGTCCACCTAAAGATTTACCATTTTGATCCTTAATCTCTAGTTCTGTTATCTTTTTATTATTCTTCTGAATGAGTTGAAATAGAGCATATAAACGATCTAATTCTACGGAATCCAATTTACTAAAGTCAATCTCGTTGCTCATTTTCAAAGTTAATAGCAATTCATCTTTCGGGCTTCCTTCTTCTGGATTATCATTATCTAATATATATTGAAGAGCATTTTCCTCTTCAGTTTCCACGTACCCTAATTTTTTAATTTCTTCTAGAGTTGGTTGGAATTTCTTATATTCCTCATATGTTTTTTTCCCATATTTGTATTCATCACCTACTATAGATGAATAGAGGAAACCTTGTACCTTTACTCGGAATTTTAGATATTTGTTATCTTTTTCTTGCACGGTATGGTAAGTGTTACCAAAATTATTCTCGTTTATTGAGCCCCATTCTGTTATATCAACATCGATTCCGTGCTTTTCTTTTATATACTCTTGTACCTCAGCTTCATTTTTTGAATTACAACCACTTAAAAATATGAAACATACTACTAGCAATATTACATTTTTCATGCTTTTCATATAAGCACTCCCTACGTAAGATTAATTCTTGAATATGCAGCACACTGCAAATCCCTCTTTTCCTTAGTCGTATACTTTAACTTTTATATAGTGTGAATCTTAAATCATTTAAGTTATTGACATTGCCATCTATACTGCTTGAAGCATTACTGTCTTAAAATATACAACCTATTTGTTTTAAGTTCTTTCTCAATTCTATAAGCATATAGTCCATTGAGCTCATATCTAAAACGTACATTCATACCATGAGACCTATTTTACTATAAAATCTGGTTATATTATTAAAATATTCCTTTTTTATTTTTTGTCTCCTAGTATAGATGTTCCTTCTACTTCAATGAGGGAGGATTTATGGAAAGACATTATACAATCTCAAATTATGCACTATATATAAGAACAAAAAACATGACTCTAACCATAACATAATAAAAATCGTATATATGCATATTTATATTTAAAATCACCGATGATAATGTTATACTAATATCAACCAAGAAGGGTCCAACAAACTATGATTAATCACTACATTTTCTTTCATAGCATGTCAACGTAAAAAAAGACACTTTCCATTGTGTCTTTTTTACGCTTTGAGATGAATACATTGACTCAATACTTATATTTAATTAGTTTTTAAAACAAAGAATTAAACAACTTTTTTAACTTTAAACATTTATTATTTAATTATTAACTAATCTTTTTACATACTCTACACTTACTGAAGTTGCTTCCGCTATGATTTCAACTGAAACACCTAAATTGAAAAAGTTTTGCATTAAATGAACTCTTTCTTGTTCTCTTGCTTTTTGATCAACCTCTAATAGTTGTTGTAATAAATCTGTACTCATTATAAACACTCCTCTTAATTTTTTAAAACTAATCAACCATGTTCTCTTATTCTTAGAGAATTTCAAATAATAAAGAAAAGCTGATGGATAATAAAATCTCCATCAGCTTTTCTTTTTCTTACTATTCAATTAGAAGCTAACCGTCGCTGCTTCCTCTCCTGAATTAATCATTCGTTGTTCAATCTTTCCTAGCAGTTCCTTTATCTTATCTGAATAAAGTTTAACTGCTTTCGTAGATTGAGCATTCTTAAGCTCTTCTGTCCATTCTGCTAAATCTTCCTTTTCTTGATCATCTAGATAATCAAAAACTTCCTTTCGAGACATCGGGCTCACCTCAACTCAACTCTCTTTATTTGGCCGTTACATAACCAAATCTCCTCATCTCTCTATTTCTATTTATACCAGATTACTCCTCTTTTATTCCTTATTCTTTTTTTCGAGTTCGGTCAATTTCTTTGAAATCGACTGAATCTCGTCGGTTTTTACTTGTTCCGTTGCCAAGCGATTGTGCAGCAGGAAAGCTTGCCCTGAAATCCCAGCAAGAATACTCACCTTAAGAATATCCATCATTGTTTCAGGGTTAAACATTGCAACACCAACGAGTGAAGCAATACTGCCTACAAACATCTCTCCCAAGAAACCCGGGTGAAATGCAAGCTTGCTCTTACGAGGCAACAAAAACTTTTTGTTTGTGATGTAATGACTAGCCAATCCTGAGACCATACCAGCCACAACTGACACAATTACTGTAACCAACATAATATGCACCCCTTTTCGAAAAACTTTTGACATTGCAGCAGCAGTTTCTATTTAATAATTAGTTCCTATGACATAGCATCACCCCTTTCAGGCAAAAACAAATAACCTTCCAGGAAAATGAAATGTTTACACAATAAAATAAAGCAACATAAAGTTCCTTTTTGTGTAATTTCATTAACCCGAAAGGTTATACGTAGTTGTGATATAAAAAAGAAAAAAATGCAACTAAATTATATCACAATGAAGCTCAATTTATCTTTCAATTCAGAAAATTAATTCTTTTATTTAACTTTCTCAAGTTAACAAATCAAATTCTTTGATACCTTTACACTTTCTAATAATTCGAAAGCCTGATTATTATTTATTTTTTTCAATCTGTCATCAATTATGCTGTAGATCACACTACAATTTTGATGAATATAGAATTCCAGTATCTCAAGTGCTACCTGTTTTTCCTCTACGTCTTTATATTTGTAATTAAAGGCGACCACTTTTTTTATTATTTTCATAGTCGATATATCCACCCTTCTTAGAAAATAAAAAAGACAAGGAATTGATCCTCGCCTTTTTCATAACTGCAGTTAATTTATTCCTTCATAAACAACCATAACGGTTACAAGTGGTTGGCCTTGATCATATTCACGATTAATGATCCCACTTGGTTTTATTTCTTTAACTATTTTCCCTTGATTATTACAATATTTCAAAAAACTATTCACTTCTTCATCAATTCTTAAAGCATCAGCAATCAAAGTTCTAATTTGTAACATAGTGAATTCCTCCAAGTAATTTGTTATTTTAAATATGTAATCTCAGAAATACGAAATCCATCTATTTCTGGTACATATTTAAATTCCAGAATTAAGTCGTTTTGTTTTACCAAAAACAATCCTTTTTTTACTTTTGTAACAGTTCTTGGTCTTTCATAATTAAATAGACTTGGTTTACTTTTATAAGTAACTTTGTAATTCTTATTTGTACTAAAATAGTCCGATGTAAATTCATCAGCTAATTCTGTAGTAGTTACATGATTTCCTAAAAACATTTCTAGTTCTTTTTTATTTTGATAAATGGTTAAGTAGCCGTTCTTATCAATATCATCAAATATTAATTTGAATTGCCCTCCTAAGTCGTTAATCACATTTTGTGATAATTCATCTTCAAACAAATAATCGTATTGAACTTTTTGTTTCAAATCCCCTACTTTGACAGGAGTTAATGCATCTGTTTGAGGTTCATCCTTTATAAAGGTGTTATAAAAAACAAACATCATAGCTAAAACGCCTAACACTAAAAATAATCTCTTAATCTTCATAAAACCTTCATCCTTTCACAATGTGATATTCTCCAAAAAACGCAAAAAAGCCCTTTTCGGAGTTGTATTTAAAAAGAAAGTAAAAGTAAAAAACTTAAACTATCTTTGAAAATCGAAACCCCGAAAGGGCTACAGTAGTTATTGATATAAAAAATTGAAATTTAAAAAAGGTATACTTAATTTTAACAAATTACACCTGTAAAAACAACAATCTTCAGAATATTTAATCTGTTAATTTTATGTTATGATGAATACTATAAACCCTCAGAATGGAGTTTGATCTACAATTGAAAAAACGTCTACTTTCTGTTTTTCCAATATTAATATTTCTAATTGGTGTTTCCTTACTGTTACTAAGACAGTTCGTTTTTTTTCCATATAAAGTTTCTGGAGTTTCTATGGAAAACACCTTATTTAATAATGACAAGGTTTTGATTAATCACTTTACCAATTCAATAGAAGATCTGCAGAGATTTGATGTTGTTGTTGTTAATTCCCCCCTAGAAAACACTTCTAATAAAAAAACAATTATAAAAAGAGTAGTTGGTTTACCTGGAGATACAATAGAATATAAATCACAGCAGCTTTATATAAATGGACTTCAGGTAAAAGATGCATACTCAAAAGGTAAAACAGCTGATTTTTCATTGAAAAATATTTATGGTTTCGAAAGGGTTCCGAATGATACAATTTTTGTATTAGGGGATAATCGTGAAGAAAGCTTAGACAGCAGATTTAAAGAAATAGGATTTATATCTTTGAATAATATTGAAGGTAAGGTAATTTTACGCTATAAACCATTCATTGAACTACCCCCACTTTCACTTCGTTTAGAAGAGGGGGATTCCTAAGTAAAGAGTTCTATCGAACTCTAATTTATTAGGCTAGCTCCACAGTCCTTGCGGTTAAAAGCCTTATCGCTTCATTCTTTAGATTTATACTTGCGTTAATATCCCTATCATGGTGTGTACAACAAGAAGGGCAGTCCCATTTACGTAGGTTTAGATTTTTAACGTCTTTGTTTTGATATCCACAACAAGAACATAATTGGCTGGAAGCAAATGTTTTCGATACGACAAGGACTTGTTTGCCGTACCATTTTGCTTTATATTCCAACATGCTTCGAAACTGTGACCATGATACCTCACTAATTGCTTTTGCTAACTTATGATTTTTTAACATATTCGATACTTGCAAATCCTCTATACCAATAACATCGTGATTTTTGATGATTTCAGTTGAGATTTTGTCCAAGTAATCTTTTCTAGCATTTGCCATGTATTCATGAATTCTAGCCACTTTTACTCGCTGTTTATTCCAGCGAGAAGATCCTTTTGTTCTTCTAGAAAGAACACGCTGTGCTTTCGCCAACTTCTCTTCTAATGATCGAAAAAACTTCGGATTTTTATAGGTTGTTCCATCTGACAAAATGGCGAAATCTTTTAGTCCCACATCCATTCCAATGTAAGATTGTGTTTTCGGAAGTTCTTGCACTTCTGTTTCAACTAACAATGACACAAAGTATCTGTCAGAAGGGTTCCTTCTAACCGTAGCATTTACAATACGTCCCTTTACTTCGCGACTCTTGGCAAATCGAACAAGACCTAGTTTCGGCAACTTTATCTTTTTTCCTACAATGGCAATGTTTTCATTTGTTTGTTTTGTAGTGTAAGATTGTACGTTGTTTTTCTTAGATTTGAAACGCGGGGCACTAGTTTGTTTTTTGAAAAAGCATGTATAAGCATCCGCAAGGTTGCGAACAGATGACTGAATCGCAATACTATCCACTTCTTTGAGCCAAACAAACTCTTTCTTCATGGCAGGAAGTTTGGCAGAGCATGTACCATACTTTGTATGCGTTATCCCATAGAGATAGGAAATGATTGAATACAAAACGAGAACAGCCAATTGTTTTATTAATTAGGGTTGCTTGTGTTTTATTTGGATAGATACGAAATTTATATGCTTTATTAATCATCATTCATTTCACCTCCAGTTCGGCATATGTCTATTATACAACAAACATACATTCGATAGATAGTGAAGTAACAGTTTATGTATGTCGAACAATTAAGATGGCTTCCTGCCATCTCTTGTCCGAAGCCAATTCATCTCCCACCTACTCACTTCGCGTTCCTTGAAGAAGGAGTCTTCTTGGCTAAAATGATAAATTTATGAAATTTTAATACAATTAATTAAACATATAAAAAAGCTCCAACTGTAGGACAGTCGGAGCTTTTTACAATATAATTTTGATTAGTTAAGTTCGACTGATACAAAAACTTATAGATGAACCTTCTAAAATCTTCGCTATTATAAATTTCCGCTAAAATCTTATTTAGCTACATCATTAGAATTTGATGCAAGTAATCCATTACCCTGCTCTTTAGAAGTTGTTCCTGCAGTTTTCTGTTCTGGCTTTTGCTCTGGCTTTTGCTCTGATTTCTGCTCTGGCTTTTCTTTCTCAAGAACTACCACATTTACTGTTTCAGTTGAGCTATTTCCTGCCTTATCGGTTGCCGTTACTTGAACTGATATTGCGCCTGGCTTACTTGTATCATACGCTCCTACTGTTACTACTGGATTTGGATCTTTATTATCTTTTACACTCACTAAACTTCCTGGACTTAATTTATCTCCTACATGTACGGTTACACCTTGCTTCGCTGTTATTACTGGTGCTTCCGTATCCTTCTCTTCTTCCTTTTCTACTACTTTTACTGTTACTGTTGCAGTTGAACTGTTACCCGCATTATCTGTTACCGTTACTTGAACTGATATTGTGCCTGGTTTACTTGTATCATACGCTCCCACTGTTACTACTGGGTTTGGATCTTTATTATCTTTTACACTTACTAAACTTTCTGGACTTAATTTATCTCCCACATTTACGGTTACACCTTGTTTTGCTGTAATTACTGGTGCTTCTGTATCTTTTTCTACTACTTTAACGGTTACTGTTGTACTTGAGCTATTTCCTGATGCATCTGTTGCCGTTACTGTTACTTGAATTTCCCCTGCCTTACTTGTATCATACGCTCCTACTGTTACTACTGGATTCGGATCTTTATTATCTCTTACTTCTACTAAATCACCTGCATTTAAGCTATCTCCTACATGTACTGTTACACCTTGTTTTGCTGTAATTACTGGTGCTTCTGTATCTTTTTCCTCTTCTTTTTCAACTACGTTAACAGTTACTGTTGTACTTGAGCTATTTCCTGATGCATCTGTTGCCGTTACTGTTACTTGAATTTCTCCTGCCTTACTTGTATCGTACGCTCCCACTGTTACTATTGGATTCGGGTCTTTATTATCTCTTACTTCTACTAAGTCTCCTGCATTTAGACTATCTCCGACATGTACTGTCACACCTTGCTTCGCTGTAATTACTGGTGCCACAGTATCTTTTTCAGGTTTTTCTGGTTTTGTTGTACCACCATCGTTACCGCCGCCTGTTGGTGGTTCTGTACCTCCTCCACCATCATTACCGTCGCCGCCTGTTGGTGGGTTTGTACCTCCTCCACCATCGTTACCATCGCCACCTGTTGGTGGTTTTGTATTTCCTCCACCATCGTTACCATTGCCGCCTGTTGGTGGGTTTGTATTTTCTCCGCCATTATTACCATCACTGCCTGTTGGTGGTTTTGTATCTCCTCCGCCACTAGAATCTCCAGAAGCTGGTGGCTTTTTATCATTATTAACTGGAGGTATTGAATTATCTGCAATAGCAACTCCATCATTGATGTTTAGATCGCCACCAAATACAAAGTTCTTACTATCCTTATTATCCGAGACAGAAGGATTGTTTGTTGCTAATGCTATTGAAGTATTTAAATCTGAAAAACGATTACTTGATTTATCACCGTCAATAACTGATGCTAAGTTTCTATCTGAATTTATAGCCGCGGTCGCAATTGAATCAGTTAAATCATCAAATTTCTTTTTGGTTTTGTTATTTTCAATGATTCCGGCTAAATTTTGATCTGAGCTACGTTTTGCATTATCAATGATTTCATCAAAATCATTAGTATTTAAATTTTCAGTTGTTTCATTCTTACTTTCATCTTTCTTCTTTTCTTTTTCACTATCTTTTTTCTTTTTAGATACTGATGCTGTTTTGGTGTTCTCTTTTTCCGAAGAAAACAGCGAGCAGCCTGAAACTACCCCAACACTTAAGGTAGTAGCAGTAGTTGCAAGTAAAACTTTCTTAAAAATTTTCGAATAATCTAAAGGCACAATCAATTCCTCCCCATTACTTAACCTGCACTTATAGTTGCTACAGATGTAGCAGAGCTATTAGGTGCAGAATTGTTAATTTTTTCAAATAAATCTTTATTTCCAACCTTTTGAGCAAACTTTTTAGCTTCCTCAGATTTATTTAATTTCAAATAACTATTAACAATAATTCCTTCTCTTCTGCCATCTAGTGGCACTTGATCTCTTAATTTGATAACTTCTTCATGTTTGTTATCTAATGCAGCAATTTCAAAATTAATTAGTGGATTTTTTGTTTTTAATTCTTTTACTTTTTTCAAATTATCTACAGCTATATAATATGAAACTACTGATTCTGCAAAATCTTGTTCTAAGTCAATTGCCTTTTGTGCTTTACCACTTAATAGATACGTAAATAAAACTGCCTTTTTATCTTCTTTTCCTAACTTTTTATAATCGACTTTATCAAATTCCAAGGCAGCATCTTGATATTTTTGAACTGCAGATAACCTTAATCCATTTATTAAATTTGCATTAACTTCCAAACTATTTACATTATTTGCAGATGCAGCCTGTGAATTTTTCATATTGCTAAGGGCAAAACCTGCTACTACTAATAAAACAATTGATGCGACTCCTATAATAGCGTACTTATATTTTTTCATATTATTTAAGATTCCTTTTTTATCGATTACTACTTTCTCATCCTGTTCAAATTTAGTTACATTTGCTAGATTTCTTTCCTTATTTAAATTAATTTCATCACTTTCTGGTTCCCTTTTAGCCACAATTATTTTTTGTCTCTTTTGAGCTTCTTCTATTTTCTTTTCTTCCTCTAATCTTCTTTTTCTTACTTCTTCAAGTTTTTTCTCTTCTTCTTTCCGTTGTGCTTTTGCCTGTTCCCTTGCTTCTTCCTCTGCCTTTCTACGTACTTCCGCTTCTTTACGTTCCCTTGCTTCTTCACGTTTCCTTGTTTCTTCCTCGGCCTTTCTACGTGCTTCTCCTTCTTTACGTTCCCTTGCTTCTTCCTCTGCTTTTCTACGTGCTTCTGCCTCTTCACGTTTCCTTGTTTGTTCCTCGGCCTTTCTACGTGCTTCTGCTTTTTCACGTTTCCTTGTTTCTTCCTCCGCCTTTCTACGTGCTTCCGTTTCTTTACGTTCTCTTGCTTCTTCTTCCGCCTTCCTACGCGCTTCCGCTTCTTTACGTTTCCTCGCTTCTTCCTCTGCTTTTCTACGTGCTTCCGCTTCTTCACGTTCTCTTGCTTCTTCCTCTGCTTTTCTACGTGCTTCCGCTTCTTCACGTTCTCTTGCTTCTTCTGCTTTTCTACGTGCTTCCGCTTCTTTACGTTTCCTTGCTTCTTCCTCTGCTTTTCTACCTTCTTCTGCTTCTGGTTGTTCTATATTAAAATCGCTTTCAGAAGTGCTTGCCTGTTTTTGAATTGTAGTAATCCAATCAAGAGCTGGATTACTATTTGAAAATTCATTTTTAGGTGTTTTTACATTTACACTTTCTTCACGTTGGTCCAGCGGTTGTTCTGAATACTCTTGATACATTTGCTCACTTACAGGATCCTTATAGATATCCTCATATTGTTCTTCTTCCTCTGCTAATAATCGTTCTCGTCGTTCTTTTTCTTGTCTAATCCTTTCCTTAATTACGTTTCTTTTTCTATTATTTTGCATATAACAACAATGGCCTCCTTTCTATTGGTACCTCATTAATGAGAGTAATTAAATTTTTCATCCTTCATATTTAATCATGAGATATTTCTACAGAAAAACTAAGGGAAATTAGAGATAATATTATTTTTTTAAGCATGATAAATAAAAAGAAGGATANNTATCCTTCTTTTTATTTATCATCTATTGAGTTTATCGTTTTCCGACAGAAAACTACTTCCTCAAAATGTGAAAGTGTGAAACACCAATTTTAGGCGGGAGATGAATGTCGCTTGGCATATGCCAACATGTTTGCTACCATATACTTTTACACATTGCTCTTTGAAAACTGAAGATATGAGGTTGGTTGCAGAAAAATGTTGCAACCAACCTCATATCTTCAACGTTCTTGCGCCCCACGTTTGCCGAAGTTGCGAAAACCAAGCTAAAGTAGGAAGCGTGGTGAGTCAACGTACAAGATACTTATGTTTTCACCGTAGGGACTACGGGCAGAGCATGCTAAGATAACCGGTGGATACATCGGTGTTCGCAGGAATCTCCCACTTCAAACAGTCCGTAAGGACGTTAAGTGGTGAGTAGTTCGAAGTGCATGTTATACCCTTAATACATCACTTTGTATCCAGATTTTAGATAGAAAAAGATACAATTCGCTCATTATACTGTATATTCCGATAAATATGAATATATATTTTCACGCCATATTAAGTTCATCCATTACTTTCAACTTTTCATGTAGTAGATTAAAAATTTCATCTTTATAGTCACATTTCTTCAATTTGTTAATTGCTTCATCCTTTATTTGTGACACTCTTTCAGTTGTTATCATAAGTGCTTTTGCAATTTCTTTATGCAAATACACTTTACCATCTAGAAGACCAAAACATAGATTTAGTACCATCTTTTGCTTTGGGTTTAATACTTCATCAAATATTAACCATATCTCGTAATTTAAGTCCTCAATTACCATCTCATTTGTTGACGGAATTGCTGAACTATCATCATAGAATGGATTTGATATACCTATATCTTCATTTATTGTATCTATATCCAAAGTCATATTAGTAGCTCGCTTATAATATACGTTGTGCCTAATGACTGTTTCGCTAGTTACATTTAACTCTTTTACTACTTCTTCCACTGAAGGGGTTCTGTTGTACATTTGTAGATATTTATCTTCTAACTCGACATATCTTAAATTAAATTGATTCACAGAATTAGGGATTTTAAAAGGCCCAGACTTTTTTTTACATATAATTCCTAACATACTTTTTTGTATCCACCAAAAAGCGTACGTGGAAAAGCAATAACCTAAAGCCGGATTAAAATCTTCCATTGCCCGTAACATTCCCTCATTACCTTCTTGAACCAGATCATCAAACTCTATATCAGGGTGCTTGTTTTTGTACTTTCTTGCAATAGATAATACTAGTCCTACATTCACATGAAACAAATAATCACGTAGATCCTTTTCACCATGTTTGTACCGCTGAAATAATTTTAAACTTTCTTGTTTTGATAGTACCTTATAATTCCCAATTCCCTTAATTTTAAAAGTGTTTCCTTCTAGATTAGCCATTGGCTTAATACTTCTTGCATTAGAATCTTGTGTTATAGTTTTATTTAATGACTCATCGCGATTCAAGCTGCTATATGATTGATTCATTCCTATTCCTCCCTTCTCATTTTTAACGAATTGTTTCTAAAAACATCTTTGTCTCCTTTTGTACGTTACTAATCAACTTACAATTCCTTGCGCATGTATTGGCAACTTCTTTATGTGCTTTCGTTTTTCTCAATTCTATATAAATATCGCATCCTTTGCAGATGCTACTAATACCTTCCATTATTTCTAATTGTCTTCTTCTTTCATATAAAAACTGCTCTTTTGTTTTCTTCTCGCTTACTCGTCTCCCCATTTGTTTCACCTCGTATACATGAATAGTATTATTTAGTCATTTAAAACTACTATCGATATTACATAGATACGAAACTTCACCTTAAAACTCTTCCAAATTTATCCTGTATGTATATGATATAGGATTATAACAAAATGTAAAACAAGTTATTCCGAAAATTTTAAAAATTACTGAGATATTAAAATATCCATCATTTCCTTATGATTAAACTAATTATATTTATATAAATCTTGATAATCATCAAGGTTTATATACAATTTAAACCCTGATGACTATCAAGAACACGTATAAAATAATGGATGTTTTGTATTCTTCTATACAAAACATCCGTTTAGAAAGAGTAAAAAATAAATTTACCTTTAAAGCTTCCAAATTTATATTTCCTCGAATCTCATATATAATTTTTGTATAATTAACATAGAAATTTCGATTTTATAAAAAACAATCATTCTAGTTATGGTGTAAAAAAGTAATTAATCATTTCTATCGCTTATTAATATGTTTTTTAACTTATTACAATTTAAATAGCGTTTATCTCACTTTCTCTATTGCTGGAATATAATCGTTTAACAGTAAATCATCTAGACCCTTTCCAAGATTAATATCCCAACTTGCATAATTAATACTTATCCCTTCTTGATAAAGCGCTTGCGCACATTCTAATAACGACCGCTGAACATCTGAATTTGTAATCATATCCATATCTAAAGCGAACGTCGCCTGTTTAACTCCCATTTTTTTTAATGGTTCAATTAATATTCTCCATACTTTAACCCCAGGTATTGATACAACTGTGGTACCATACATTACTTTTTCCTCATTTGTTAGAAGCTCCTCTAGGTTTTCAGCAGAAATATCAGACTTTAGACTCCCTTCTGAAATCCATACATTATCCTTTTTTATTAGTTCTCCACGTTCCAAACTTTTCAACTCTCGACTAGGTACTGCTACATGTATTGGCAATGGGTTCCCAGCTCCTGTTCCATGGAATTTCCCACCTGAGCTGATCCAAATATATTTACTTTCTAACTTTAATTGTACTTCACCTAATTTTTCACCTTCATAATTAATTTCATACCATTCTTTAACATCGATTTTACCTTTAAATATAGACTCTATCTTCCCATTGATTTTATAGGTCACCTCTATAGTATTGGGTTGCTCAATAACTTCTGCCTTAAAGCTTGGTTTATGATTTTTTACAACTGTCATATATTCAGGATTATCAATTCTACATTGAAAACCACATATCTGATTATATATATTTCTCTGCGGTATTAATAAAGAATCTCTCCTTCCTGCAAACGTGAAATATCTTCCATCCTTTGTTTCTTTTGCATAAAATCCTGGAATTCCAACAATATAGCTTGTTTTCCCCCCTACTTTTTTTATTAGCTCTTTCGTAGTATCCCAAGGTTTAATAGGAAAACTTTTGTAATTTCTAACATTTATTACTTCTCTTGTAATCCTACGTTTTGATCCCATTAACATTTTAATATGTTCATCTCGCACGTCTAAAAATTCTAGGAATAAAGTGTAAATAATATCAAGGGTGTAATCATTTTTCTTCCTATGTTCCTTAATCATCTGATCTTGAGAAAAGTCATATCCCCTTTTTTGATCTTCAGCTATTATATGTAAATAGCCTGCTTCCCCGAATACTGTTTCTGATGAAATTCGTCCACATATTATTTTAGTTTCAGAATCATTAACCATGCACCATCCTTGCTTACCACATATAGGGCACGTTGTTCTATAATATTCAAACCATCTCTCATTACTCCCCTTATTCATGCTTCTCACTGGCCTTAATATTCTACTCGCTGCTAACTTTTCAATTGACATCACATATCTCCTTTTCCCTTGATCAAATAAAAAAGCCCTTTGGAATACGGAGGTTAAATACCACACAAACGTGTAATTTAATCCGTAACCCGAAGGGCTTTATGTAATCACTAGAAAATAAAAAAATTAACAAGTTATAATAAGAATATACTAAAAATTCTTTATTTAATCTAGAGGTTAATTATAATATTCTTTATTTAATCAAATAATCTTATAATATTATTAAACTCCACACTATAATTATACATGGGCAACTCACTGCTTAACCCCTTTTGGACCTTTTGAAGCGAGAACTTCTTCGGAATTAGATACTATTTTAGCAATCTATATCTACCAAGCTATAAGGGTACCCCTTATTAACCGTTCACTAATGTTTTTCTACTTACCTTTTTTGGTACAGTATACTCTCTACTAACCAATTAATTGCGCTATTAAGTGAATTCTTATTGACCATAATCTATTTCTTGTAAACAAACATCATAACATTATATTTTGTTCAAAATTAACTAGTCCTACTTAAAAACAATTTAGAACAAGGACTATAAAACAGTCATATAATTATCAATCTCATGTTGATACCAACAGAAAATCAATACATCTCACCCACATTTGACATTGACATATCAACTGAGATTAACATGTCAAATAAGGCGCACCAACTTTATCACTGGCATCCATCGATTAACATTAACATAACATTGACAATCTGGTACTTATCAAAAATGTTTGTACCTATCTAAACCTCAAGATCTATATTAGTTGAATATTAGTCCATTGCAACGGATTGTAAGGAAGGAAGTAAGTAAGTTAATTAATAAACTACCTTTGAAAATGTTTCAATGCTAGTAATACATAAAAAAAGAAACACCATGAAACTATCAATCGCATGTTGATACCGATGAAAAGATAACCGATTTTTAATCTCTTATTTGTTATTGATATGTCAACCGATATTAACATGTTAGATGATTGTTTTCTTTTGTTATCAATATCATTTTGATTAAGATTGACATAACATTAACAATAAGGTGTCAAAAAAGAAGAAACGTTTATAGCTTTCAAGATTTCAAAATCTATATCGGTTGATTTTTTCTCCTGTGGCAGTTTTCTCGAAGTGAATCTAGTGACAAGCTATCCTAGAAAATGTTTCGACACCATCAAAACACAGTTAAAAATTTAATCGGGATAATAAATGATGACAGTAATTCAATGATTTTTACCCTTTGTTTATCATTGACCTATAGTCTGAAACAACACATAGAGAAGAATACTGTCTATATTGTTAATCTCATATCAATAATTCGTATTTAACACCAATATGACATTAACAATTAAGTAGTTGAAATACGCATAGATGCAGATCTTGGGTCTTCCATATCTGCATTAGTTATAAATTTATCTACCACAACAGATTTCTATTGAAAAATAAAAAGGAAACACTTTAAAAGAACTATAATTGTGGTTAGAAACTAACAAGAAATCCATACAATTAATAGTTTCTTATTAATGACACCAAAAAATCAACAGTTTTCCCTTTGTTTATCATTGACATATAACCTGAGATTAACATGTTAAGCGCTTGTTTTCTTTTGTTATCAATATTATTCTAGTTGATATTGATATAACATTAACAATAATGTATCAAAAAAGGAAAAGAGTTTATAGCTTTCAAGATTTTAAATTCTATATTGGTGAAAATTTTCTTCTGTGACGGTTTTCTCGAATTGAATCTAGTGATGATCTATCCTTGAAAATATTTCGATACTATCAAAACATAGTTAAAATTTAATCGTAATAATAAATGACGACAGCAATTCAATGGTTTTCACCCTTTGTTTATCATTGATATATAATCTAAAAGCAATACGTATAGAGAAATGCTATCTATATTGTTAATGTCATATCAACAATCTGCATTAGTTAAAAGTTTATCTACCACAACAGATTTCTATTGCAAAATAAAATTTAAAAAAACACCCTAAAAGAACTATAATTCTGGCTAGAAACTAACAAGAACTCCATACAATTGACAGTTTCTTATTAGTAACACAAAAAAATCAACAGTTTTCTCTTTATTTATCATTGATATATAACCTGAGATTGACATGTTAATAGGGCTAGTTATCAATTAATGATAGTTTCATATCAACTATCACCAATCCGTATCGACATGACATTAACAATTATCGATTCTAAAATTGAGAATATACATACAGATAGGGTTTTAGATTCTACATCTATTAAAATGTTTTTTTCTATAGCAAAATTCACTGGATAAACCGGAGAAGATATCATTCTTAAAAGCATTTTGATAGTAGCCAAAAACAATAAATCGTTTTTTATTACTTCCGATTTAAAAGTAGCCATTGTATGAATCAATTTTGATTATATAGAGATCACTTGTAAAGGGCGGTGACCCCTAGAAAAAGTGAGTTTATATTAAACCGCATTAAAAGTAGTTCAATAACCTATAATAACCTTCATGTGCATTCTAATGACCTACTGAAACCAATTAACTATACAGTTCTTAGTTTTCTACTACCGAGTATCATAAATTATAGTAAATATAGGCCTTTATTTACTATTAGTATGGGCTTTTCGCTTTACATTTATACATACTTTTTAGCTTTTGAATCTTTAAGTTTAATTCTATATCCTTATAATTTATTTACAAATCACTAATATTTTCTTATCATTAATATATTGTAGACTAATTTGTTAATTTCATAGCAACAATAACCATTAATGACTAACAAATTATTAACAAGACATTAACAATAGTTAGTTATTAACCCTTATTTATCAACGTCATGTTAATAAGTGATACTTTACATATCAATGATATATTTCATGTCAATGTTAATCGATAGAGGTAATTAGGTTTATATCGTCGAAAAACACTTAACATGTTAATCTCACTTTCTATGTTAATTCCATTTTACTGTCGCCATTATATTTCAAGGAGGTATAACAATGATTGAACAAGGTAACCAAAATACAACTGAACATACTGAGCCAAATAATACAAACTCTAGCCATGAAGATGCGTTTGAAAAAGCATGGCGAATAACAGAGTTTTCAAAACTAGTAGGCCGACATCATAACACTGTATACAATTGGTTCAATATCCTAGAGGAAAAGGGGTTACACGGAACATTAAGAACCAATAATACAAATGAAAAGCTATATAACACACTGGATTTAGACATAGCTTTATTTATCAAGCTAAAGAGGGATGAAAAATGGTCGCTAGATGCAATTATTGAGCTTTTACCACATCAATTTGAACTAAGACCAGTTTCTCCAGAAAATCAAGCCAGTGAAGTCTCAACCCAATTAAACATGCAGGAAGCTGCAGCGACTATTGAAAAAATAGTCGAGCAAAAGATTCAAATGCATTTACAAAACATTGAATTAGAGTATCAAGGGAAATTTGAAGATGCTATACGTGCAGTGCTACCTGAACCAGAAGACCCTGAAATGGTAAAAGAGCGTCAAAGACAAGAAAGACTAGATAATATGATAATTCAACATAGAGCGCGTACAGAGTTAAGAAAACAAGCTGAAAGAGAGTGGAGCGCACAACCAGAAGAAACTCGTATTAAAAAAGTTGGCTGGTTTAAAAAAGAGGAAGATCTTGCGAAAAAACAACTTTTCATAGAAAACTATATTGATGAGAATATGATTGAATACATGAAAAATGTAATGAAAACAGAAAAATAAGCCTGGAAAATTCCAGGCTTATTTTTTATTTTGCTCCAAACATTTTATCTGGATCCATAAATGCAGCTAATTCTTCATCATTTGGTGCATTCTGTTCTTCATCTTTAGCTGGTTCTATTTCAAAGTAATCACCAAAATTAATGTTGAAATCATCATCTGAATCTTGTTCTTCAATAGTTGTAATTTGAGACTTTTTATATTGGATTTGGTTTTGTTTTTCTTTAAATTCATTGTATTCTTCGACTAATCCTTTAGATAAGCGAGATGGTAGTGCATCTGTTTTATAGAATGTATACACGCTGCCCATAAAGTCATTCTTACTAACTAGATATCCATTAAAAACAGTTCCATTGATTGGTAGTTTGTTTGTAACTTCTACCTTAGCGTCATCCATAAATGAATCATCAATGTTCTTTTGTTCATCTAAAATTGCCAACATACCAAAATGATGAACTTTTGATGCCTCTAAATCTCCATTTTCATTTGTCTTCATTAGATCAATTGGATGGTGGAATGAGCTTCCTTTCAATGATTCTGAGAACATATCTACAATTTCTTTACTATTTTCAATTTGATTCATGTTACGTGAAACCTTATTAATTACTAAGCAGCCTCTTCTTTCTAGAAGAATTCGTTTAAAGTCTTGGGAATCTAAAATTACAGATGTTCCTGAGCCGTTTGCAGCTGTGTTTAACTCATGAATAATGTCTCCAATACGCTGGTTTGCATAGTCCCGTGAGTTTGCAATACCTTTTTTCTCATTTTCATTTAATCCTTTAAACTCATCATAAAAATGTTGATTATCTGCAAACACAACAAATGCTACGCCTTTAGCCGGATCATTTGCTAACTTCCAAATTTCTTGTGAGAACTTATTTACTTGTCTTAGTACATCAGGTCCATCTGCTCTAACTGGAAGTGTAACCACAATACCCATTTTAATGAAATCTTTACGTTCAATTGCATTATTGAAAGCAATTCTTGCATACTTTTGTTGATTTGCTATTAGTTCTTCTCTAGGAATTTTCATTGCCATACTTTTTAGTTCTTCCGCGATAACAGGCTTATTATGAAAAGCAGAGAATTCTTCAATTGCTTTAATAATTGTAGATGTACCTGTTCCACCGCCTAAACCAGCAAAAAACAACACTAATTCATCAGATGGTCTTACACGTTCTGTAATAAATTCCTTTAATTTATCTTTAGCATCATCATTAGATTCTAAAACCTTTACAGCACGCTCAGGATTCTTACCTAAACCACCTAATTTTAGTGAAACCTGATTGCTTTTTGGAACATGCTTCAGTTCAGCTAAATCTCCGTCATTACTATTTAATGCAAGACAATTATATACTGCTGTACCATCTGTATGCTTATACTCAGCAAACTTATCTACCATTCTAGTACCAGCTTGCCCAAAACCAACCATAGTCATTTTTACCGCGACTTCATTTTTTAGAAAGTTTTTTGCCATTTTACATCTCTCCTTTATTATTTTTACGTCTCTCTAATTCAATTAAAATTTGTTGTCCTCTTATAGTTGAAATCAGGAACTTATATGGATGCATAATCTTTTCTGTTATTAATGACATAGAAGCTAAAGTGCCAACACTTCCCTCTGCTGACCTTCTTGAAATATTTGTTCTTTCAATTTCTAGCGAATAGGATTTTCCCTTAGGTTTCTTTACTCTCCTATCAATAACAACATTTTCTACTATCTCATTTATTGAAATACCTCTCATATACTTTGTCTCTTGGTATTGTTTGTTTACTTGAGATCCTATGTAATGAAATACATTGTACAGTATTTCGTCTTCTTCAATAATGTCTGCGAACATTTCTACAACTTCATGGGTAAATTTGTTCTGTTTATATTTTTCACTTAATACCTCGTTCAAGTTGTCCCCCCCTTAAAACGTTGGTTAATTATTCCTAAAAATATATTACATCATTATAAGACGTATATCAAGTCATTATATATAAGTCTTGTATAAGGTCATTATATACAAGACTTATATATGATTTTCATTTTATAAAATCGCATTAACCTCCTACATATCAACACTTTACATATAAGACGTATATGTAAGTCGTTTATATGCGCAGTAAACAAAACATGTTAATATCAGATTTCATATAACTAACAATAACTATCGGATACTTAATAAAATGACAGTATTTATGTAGAACTCTATCTAGATTTATATTTTCAACATATGATACACCTAAAATATGATACTATTAGTATCACTATTACACTTATACAGCCTATATGTACGTACTATATATAAGACTTATATAAAAACACCTATAAATGAAGGTTGTATGTGCTTTTATATTAATTTCATGTCAATATAATATCATCACAAATCTTTATACGTCTTACTTATAAGTCTTATATGTACAGTGTATAAATAAGTCTATAAAAAAAGAGTAATACTTAATAAAGTATTACTCTTCTAACTATAAAGTTTTATATAAAACACTTAGTTTATTGAAAAGAACTTCATGATCCCGTTTCTTATTTACCAACTCATTTCTCTCTCTGTTGTCAACAGAAAGGAAAGGGGCTGTTAATGTCATATTATATTTATTTATTTCTTTTATTAATTCCGTAGTTATTTCTGATATTTGCAGGAATAACACATAAAATTGTGATTCATTTTCATTCAATTGGCTAGTTTTATAGTTAAGTTCTACAAACTTGTCAGTATAACTTGTCAATTTCATATCAATATAATCGCTATAACTAACATGTGAAGTCATGATGCTGCTAAACTCAGCTAAACTAATTAATTTCTTTGTTAAACATAGGTTTACTAAATAAATCCTGTATAAAGCTTTAAATGAAATAGAATATTTAGCTCTTTTTTTTATTAATTGGATGTATTCACCGTATTTGTTGATTAAATACCTTAATTGATTAGATTTTATCCTCAAAATTCTACTGACTTGTGCGGTATTATACGTTTTATAAGGATCTAGAGCTGCAAACTTTATTGGGATTATCTCATGTTCGTTACTTAATGTGTTGATTACTTTGGTATAAAGAAAGTCCGTTTCAAATTCACTTTTTATTATCTTTTTTATTAACCCATATTCTGTGTTCCAATTCCGCATTTTTTCACCCCTTAAATCAGATTGTAACATGCAAAATATGAAATATACAAAATTTTCATTTACTTTATTATGTTTATTTACTTATTTCTTTTATGATGTGATTTTTCCTTCTGATAAACAAATACCTCTACAGAATTAGATGCAATTCTGTTTAATACTTAATTTCATCTATACAAAAGTATATTCACTGTACATTTTATCTATTTTTGATACTCTACACATATATGACGTAATACATATGACGAACCCTTTTTTTCATCATTAGAGTTCGTCATATGTTCTCTTATCTATGTCGAAGTACATATGACGAACTCTAATAGCCAATTTCTACTTGAGAATATTGAATTTTATTACTCACACCTGACGAAATAATATGTGTTTTTAAACCAAGAGTTCATAGGGGATAATGGGTTACTTTTTTGCAAATTTCAGTTAAAATATGCATTAATCATTTTTATGTACTGAACTGCTTATTTTATCCAACATTAATTACTTTCTTTTCATGATAATTGCACTCGATTTTATGCAAGTTTCCGTATATTATTTCCATATCAAGGGAGTGTTTAAATTTGAAAAAATCATTTGATCATGCTGTTAAATATATCGTTGGGGAAAATGATCGTGGAGTTTATTTTAATCGTTCTGATATTTTTACAGTTTTATTTTTATATGAACAGCGAACAGTATCCCAAATTCAGTTACGTAAATTTTATGAATTGATAAGTGGGGAACCTATAAGTCGAACTACATTTTCATCAAAGTTAACTAAGTGGACAAAAATGAAATTAATAAAAAAGGAAAATATAAGTGTGAGAAAAAAGCGGGGCTTTACACTGGATTTTGTTTCTATCTCTTTGAAAGGAGCTGAAATATTATATCGATTAAAATTGATTTCTGATTGTAGTACCTCATTTGTTACTAAAAGGCAATATGAACACAATATAGCAATCACGCAATTTGTTTTAAATTTACTTGAAGCAGAATCAAACAATGAACATGCCGGTGCAATTGTAGGCGGTAATGGGGATTATCTCTTTCCGCTAAGCCCAATTGTAAAGCAAAACTTGCAATTGCCCAACCTGATGTATTCCGATTCAAAAGATGTCTACTTTTTATATGAAGATGAAGAATACCGCGAATTTTTTCAGCCAGAACTTCAACCCGTTTCCTTCCTACCAGATCTACCTCAACTCGTATATTCATTACGTCCATCTAAAGAATTTTATCCTGATTCAAAGGGAAATCCATTGATAATCCCGGATTGGGTTATTACTTGTGACAATTCTATTATCAATATTGAAGTTGATACAGGATCGGAAAACATTCCGTTTTTAGAAAATAAATTAAAAAAATATCTCGATATCGCTGCTGCTAACCCATCTAAGCGGTATTACGTTTTATTTTCTGTTATTGATGATTCCTACCATACCATTTCTACTTACAAAAAACGGACCACACGTGTTACAAATTTAAAAAAAGCTTTTGGTAATATTCCACGTTTAAGTGTAGTAAACAACCTAAATGTTTATGTATGTAATATGGGTAGTTCAGCACTTGTAGTAAATAATATACTTCAAGAAGCTCGCGAAATTAGTAGTTCAAACAAAGATCATCTATTCAAAAAAGTCACTGAACGTTTAAACATAAATTCTTCTTTCTCTTATTCGGTAGAGTGGATATCTAATAAAAATGAAATGCAAGAGAAAGGAATTCAATATTCTAAACTGCTTGAGCTAACAGATGACATTTTGGTATTACGAAAAAAATCACCTGCTGAAGAAAAAAATTCTTTAGATTACTTAGAAATAGTTTGTATATTAACAATACTTAAGGTAGGGGAGGTTAACACACACTTTAAATTACAACAATTATCAGGATTGTTGGCTATGCAGAATCAACACCGAACACTAAACCCAATTAAGATATTGGGGATATATGAAGCGGATGAATTAGAGCATGGACAGCAGGCCATTTTTACTGACTTGTATCACAACTCCATAGCACCAGAGAATATTTTATTGGCTTCTTCTGCTGAATTGCTTAATTTCACCGCTGCTTTTTATTCGTTAAAAGAGAGGGTGAAACAAGAATTTGGAGAATGCAGTTCAAAAGAATACTGAACTCAATAATGCACCAGGTAATGGGGAGGATCCTAAAACTGGAAAGAGTAAGAAAAATTCCTATACAGTCACAATCGACATTACAAAAAGCTGGAAATATCGTTTGGCAGCCCGCTCATCTTACTATGTTGTGACATTACTACTTCTGCTAGCTTGGTATTTTGCTTTTAGAGGAATATATAAATACGCTTCTTTCTGGTTAATACAAATGGGTGCTCCATCACCTACTTTAAGTATCTTCGGTAATCCGTTTGAAACTAATTATTACATTGAAACCTTTTTTAGCTTTTGGATTTTAATTTATACTTGGCAACTATCAACCAAGGTTAAGACCTATCAGGAGATAAAGCGTAGATGGTTTATTTTCTCGATGATGTTAATTGGTATAGTTGCCCAGTACTTATGGGCGTTTAGTGTTCCATTAGCTAAGATATTTATTCCATTCTTACATTCGAAAGCTGGAGAAGTTTCACTAAATGACAAAGGATTAGAGGATACTATACTTTCAAATTTTAGTAATATCATGCACCTTGTATTTGCTATACCTGTAATTATTATTATTCTCGTACTCTTATGGCTCTTTAAGATTTTTTATGAACATAAAAAACAGCTTTTAGATGAATTCGGAAAATGGGAATACGTATTTAAAATACCTGGTTGGATGCTTTCCTTTTTGAATGATGATCGTCAACGAAAACTTGCTACTTCATTACACAGATTTTTCATTGAAAAAAATCCATCAAAATTGCCAGAACCCGATATCTTTCTTGGCCCTAACAGTGCTACACGGGAAATGGCAGTAATACAGGGCAAGTCTTTAACACTTAATATAATGATCATTGGTAACATTGGTACAGGTAAATCAGCTGCACTAGGTTTACCAATTGCTAATCAAATTCTTGACTATATGGCTTCAATGATTAATAACTTTAAAATCTTATATGCAAGAAAAGATTATCATTCAGAGGATGTAAAAGGAACGCAGGTAAATGGTCTTACAGTTATCGAGCCATCTAATGACTTCTGCGAAAAGGTATATAGCTTGGTATTGGCACACAAGATTCCCGAAAGTGTTATTTTCTATTTAGATCCAACAAATCCTGATACCCCTTCAATAAATTTCGTACGTGGTCCAGTTGATAAAGTTGCTGAGATGTTATGTTCAGTATTAACGGGGCTCTCTGATAATGGAGCAGGAAATCCTTTCTTCGTTCAATCTGAGCGTTCCCATCTTAAACAACATATTTACTTGTTAAAACTCCATGATTCAAAATTTGAAGCTAGATTTGAACATTTAATTGATATGTATAATGATGCTAATCTCGTTTTTGAGATGCATCTCAAGTTAAAAGAACGACTTCCAAATGATATTGAATCTATACCTGATAGAGATGAGCGAAATCATTGGCGCATAATGAAACAAGTTGATGAATGGTTTGATTTAAACTATGTGCCTGAAATTTCTGGCGGTCGTGGGGGAGGGGAAGTTGTTTATCATACTGAAGGGAAATACTATGGGCAGCCAAAGATTATTGATAAACAAGAAACCTTCGTTCGTGGTTTACGAAATACATTAAATGATATTTCAGCTCAACCTTTGCTCCGTCGTGTATTATGTGGTCCATCAGATTTTGACTTTGAAAAGCATTTGGAATTTGGAGGTATCCTTTTAATCAATACAGCGAAAGGGGAACTTTCTGATCTATCTGATGTATTCGGTAAATTATGTTTGTATGCCGTGCAGAATGCTGTTTTCCGTCGTAAGCCTAACGTATCTCCTTACCATCCTGTTTTAGTCGATGAGTTTGCAGATTACATTTATAAAGCATTTAAAAGTTTTCCTGCTCAATCACGTAAATATAAAGCACCTTTAATTGTTATTGCACAAACAATTAGTCAATTAGCAATTGAACATGGCCCAAGATTCATGGATATCCTGTTAGGTACATTTCGTAATAAACTTGTTTATGGTGATGTTACTAATGAAGACGCTAAATTGTTTAGTAAGCTTATGGGTACGAAAACAATTTATGAAGCACGTGAAGGTGATCAAGAAATTGATATGGTAACAGCTGAAACGAAAACACAAAGTACACGTAGAACATCCTACTCTTATTCGAAAACAGAGGTACCCATTCTTTCTGAAAATGATATCTTAATTCAAAAAGCATTCCAGTGTGCTGCTAAAATTGTAAAAGATAACGCCCCACAAGGTGGAATACATGTAAATGCAAACTTTGTTCCTTCTATTGAGTTTAAAACAGCTAAAATTCAAGTTGATGCAGAAGCAGCTGCTTATTGGTTGAAAATTCGAGAAGAGTCATTGAACGCAGAAATTAAATATGATGACTATGTAACAGATACAGATGTTGATAGTGAAAAAAATGTAATTGAAGAATTAGGCACACCTGCAACTGCTCCTACTGCAATTGAAAGTTGGTTAACGACGTTAAATCCTGATACTTACGATTATTATAGTAACGAGGATGAAATTGACCATGAAGTTGAATTAACAAAAAATCAACTTGTGCAAGATAACTCAAGAAAATCTGCTCCTAAACTGGAAAAAGAGGTCACTACAGAATTAATTCCTGGTAACAATACATCAGATCATATAACAATTAATAAAGTGGTGAATACTCAAAAAGAGGATGTAACAGTAGCAAGAACACATAGAGAACCTATTGATTTCAACGACAAAGCACCAGTTATTACTGAAATTCCAATAGAAGTGCCAAAGACAAAACATACACCACAGTATAGAGAGCCAGCTTATACATCTACTGTCACTCATAATCAGCAGGAACAGGAAATACAACGAACTGCAGAAATCAACGGTAAAAATACAACATCTAACTTAACAATGCAATGGTTACAACAACAAATGGCCGCTACTGTTTCTCAGGATGATGAAAATACATTATCTTCAGATGAAATGGGAGGGGGTTCACGACTTCACAAACGAAAAGTTGCAGAGGTGACTCCAGAAAGTGCAGCGATAAAAGATAAACTCAGTCAATATATCGAAGGTGACATAGATCAGGATTGAAATGCTATGTACTATGAAAATATGATACTGAATATTTCTATGGATAAGAAGGTGTGGGTTGCAAACTCATACCTTCTTATTATTTCATATATATATTTCCTAAAGGAGATTAGTGTTAAGTGATAAAAAAGTTGTTTAGTTTATAATAAAGTCGTTTAAAAAATAATAAAGTTGTTAAAAAAATGCAAGTCATTTTATTCAACAATCGGGCCATTTTATGGAATAGCACTCAATAAGAAATAATTGGATATTCATGCTGAAATCTAATTAGGTTTGTGAAGTAATGTATCTAAACTAACATGAAAAAAAACTTCTGTAATTAAAGGAAAAAGGCAAAACTAAAATAGACGCAGCTCATTCAATTTTTTTAAAAAGAAAGCGTCCAATTCATTGATCAATTATTATAGTTGACTAGATTAAGAAGCTTCAGGTTCTTGCGACGTAACTGTGTATCCAAGACTTTGTAATCTTCGGAATGAATGTCGAATAATTGATTGCTGTCTCTGTTTGTCAAACTAGTCTTCGGCTAAATCTACATACATTTAATGTGAAAAAACATCAAAAACCTCATCAACCAAAGTTTGAAAGAAAAATGGTATCTTTTCAGATTGTTGGCGAAAAAGAACTGACGTTTTAGCAAGGGAGTGTCTTAATTAAACATTGGGTGATGTGCTATCCCTCATGGGGTTGTTTGGCAGGACTGTTCCAATATGTGTTACTATTTAATTGTTCCAGCAATAATTACTAAAATAAGGTAAAATGTGTAGGGATGGAGAGACTAGCGATAAGTTTAGTATCTGAAAAAACTAATTTTACTGGTCAGTGAAGGGGGATCTGTATTCGATATGTTAAAAGATGATATTATTTTGGATAAGCTGCAGCAATTTGTTTCTGGGGAATCTATTCAACGCCAAAGTATGAAGACTAGCCTTGCTGATTTTATATTGTCATCTGGTGAAACGTCGAAAGCTGCAAATTGGATAGTTAACTATATCGAGAGCTTATGTCATGACAAGCATGATAAGGGTGTTTACACTCAAATGAACAACCCTGAATTAATTGCTGATTTATTAGAAGTGGCTTATGAAAGTCTGAGTAGGGACGCTGATCTGCAGCCATACGTTACGCAAATCGCACGATTATTGTATATTGACAAAAAGGAACGAGATAAATTAGATTCTGAACGATATGTTCAGTACCGGGCAGCTGTAATGTTAGATGAATTAATTTCCTTAAACGTTTCGTTGCCACCGGAAGTAGTAGAGCTAGTGTTATCGGATTATTATAGAAATGATATACCGACAAAAGAGTTCATTTGCAGTATATGGCGGAGATTGGCTGAAAGAGGCATTAATATATCCAATCATATAAGTTCACTTGTCACCAATGTTAATAACCAAGAATCTTCTACTCTCACTAATAATAGTATACTAGCTTTATGGGCATGCATTCGCAGGGGATTCTTTGATACACCTATCCCTGATAGTAATCTAACTTACCACGTATGGCTTTGGCATATGACTACAAGCTGTGTTGGTAAACTGAAGAAAAGATATGAGGAACCTACCCGCTCAGTGGCGGTCGGCTGTCTTCTTGAAACTGCAAGGATATACCCGGAGGCTCAATCTTTGATTCTAGAGTGCATGGATAAATGGGGAATTGCAGAACCAAAGCGTCCACGTAGTGATTTTCAACGAGATTTAAAAGAGCTTTTTTCACGTTGCGAAAATCATCCAGGCATAAATTGCTTACCAGAGAATTATGTTATTACTAAAAGAGGAATCATGATTCAATAACGTAAGGATCGTACGAATCAAGTTTGGTTATTTTGAAAAAGTAATTGATAATAAAATAATGATAAAAAGATGTGAATTTTTTGCTTAATAAATGTATTATACTTTAATTAATTCTTTAGGTTGTTATTTATGAGTTCTAGTAATTTTGGGTCATAATAGTAACATTTGGTTACAAGTGAACCTTTTTATTTGTACTAACGGGGACTTTAGCAACTAATAGAGTAACTATTTTGGAATTCTTTAATATTCAACAATCGGGCGCGATTGTTGAATAAAACTTAGATTTTTAAATGACTTTATTATTATATTTTTTAGTGTAGTGAAATATCTTATATCAAAATTAAGCAACTATATTTTTAACCCCGTCCTATATTTAGAACGGGGTTATGCTTGTTTGAGCTTTTAAAATCAAATAACTTTATTATCATTTTACAATTAGTTCTTTATGCTAAAATTCAAATGAGTTTGTGAAGAAACGAAGAAAAATTTTAAACAATACGGAATAACTCCTTACTGGTTAAAATTTTAAAGAAGAACAATAAAAAACCAGTAAGGAGTGGTTTCTTAATCTCGCATTGCCCCAGCTTCTCGGGAAGTCATTGCTCCTTGTCCTTCTCTTACATCATTTTGAATTTCTTGTTTTACTTTTTGCGCATCAGTTTCTGCAAAATTTGGTTTCATAATTGAATCAGACTTCTCTATAGCTTTTTTATTATGTTCCATACAAACCCTCCTCAATTAAACGTTTAACAATCTTATTATGTACAAAAGTACACTCGGTATCCCCCGAGTAGTTGAACGAATTTCACGTAAACTAAAAGGGGGGAATTAAATAAGTGGTTTCTGATTTTAGGAATAGCCATTAGAAGTGATTCCACAATCGGGCGCGATTATGGAGCAATACATATAGAAAATGAACAAACTAAAAAGAAGCAGGTACCTCTGTAAAGGTACCTGCTTCTTTTTACATAGACTCTATAATCATTTGTCTTTCATACCACTTGTTCAGTTTTTCATTAACGCTTTTTGAAATACGCTTCATTTTTTTATTACAGAATCTTGATAGCGTAGCAGGGGATAGATCTATCTCATCCGCTATTTCACGCATTGTTTTGTTTTGATGCATATGCTGATACATAATTTTTTCTCGTATCATATCTTCTGATCCTTCAGGAGTTTTTTTTACTGTCTCTGCAATATAATGGTCCTCCTGCTTCTCTTGCATACCTATTGCTTTTTTCTTTACCATACTATCTATATTATTCATCAATTCTTTTGGTGGTAAGATAATGATTCCTAATTTTGAATAGTAATTCTTAAACCAATTACGCTCTCCTATTTTGGTTTCATCTAATTCCTCTGCATATGCCCAATGTGAAATTACATTTTCCTTTTCTAAATCAATTAAAACATTTTCTAGTTGTTCACGAATTCGAGTTGGGCGACCCTTAGTTGTTTTTATACCGATGACAGATAGTAGACCTTTTTCTCCACCAATGGAGTATGGTCTTTTTAAAGTGCTGTATTGTTGACGAATTCGCCACTGCCAGGATAAATAACGTATTAAACGTTTATGAAACTTGTGTCTATAACTATTATACTCTAATGCTTTTTTTGACAATAAAGCAGTTGTACTATTAGAACCATACAAATAGCCTGATAAGAAACTCCCTGGCTTAATCTTACAGGATTCTATTCCCATGTATTCATTAGTATTCTTATCTCTCCATAGCACTACAGAATCAAGTACGAACAGCCTTTTGATTACTTCACGTTTCATTTCGAATTGTTTGCCAGTTTCTGCTTGATCATTCAGTACTACGACTTCATTATCATCATTCAAATAAATAAAGATACTAGCCAGCGCTGCAATACGTTGCGCTACCTTTATCTTATCTTCTGCACGATAATACTCTACACCGTTAGCTGATGCTTTTGGCATATTACACAATTCCAATACATTTTCATAACTAAAATCTATGAATTCATCTGGAGATTTAGCTTGATTTAACCATTGTATTGTAATGGTATCCAAACAGTCTGCTGTAAGATCATCCATATTACTAATTACTCCATCAACCAATATAGACCATCTTTCTGCTTCGTTTGTATTCACTAATCTCAAATCCTCATCTTTATGTGAAGATAGTTGTGCAACTCCGCTTGAATTCTTTGTTTCTAATGGCAGTACCTGTTTTGCTACTGCTTCATCTTCCTCAAAATGATTTTTTGCTATTCCATCACGTAGTTGATAATACATTGCGTCATTGGTTACAGGATAGTAATCATCCGATATATCTTCTATATGTTCTGTTACCTGACTATCTTCAAAAATTGAAATTTGAGTTGGTTCAACTGCTTCAACTTTTTCTCCGAATTCTTGTTCAATGATCTTATTTAGTACATTTTGAATCTCAATTTTATATTTATCCAGATTGGCATAAATGTTCAACAACGATATTCCTTGCTCTTGTTTCTGACCTAACCAAGAAACAAGTGTTGAAAAGGAAGGGGACATATTAGCTGATGTTACTAATTTATCGTGATTCTCTTGTACTTCTTTATAGTATTTATTCCATTTGGCCCATAACTGCTTGTTTTCTTCATAAATTGGAGCAGCAAGTAGGAGGGCATCACTGAACAATACTAATACTTTTTCCATATTTAAGTACCTCCTAACAATGTTAATAACCAATATAATTTAAATCCTAACACTATGAAACGTCATAGCTATATGTTGGCTACATAACCTTTAAGTTGAAATGTTATCTGAATAATCCGCACAATTGTTGATTTTTACTCGTTCTATTGTGGATCATTTAAATTCTCTTTACTTGTCTTTAATTATATAAGACTGCTTCTATTTGTAAAATCATTACTTTACAATACAATTTCAATTTTTAAAAGTTTTTAATGCTCAAATTCGGTTACTGTTACATTCTTAACATCTATATTTTTGATTCGAAAAATTGTAAACCCGAGTGCTAAATATGTTGATGTAAGTCCTTGGATATCGTATTCTTCAGTTTTCCATTCCCTAAATCTTCTTCATCAACAATAATAGTTTTTGGGGCGACTCGATTTGTTAGCTTGATAATTATGGGGCTTTCCTCTAAAACAACCAAAGCAAACAATAAAAGCGCTTGCATAATTAAAAATCCGAGTTATAATACTTGTATACAAGTATACTTGATTAACACGAGGTGAGTTTATGACGAAATCAATGGAATTTCTTTATCCTGAAAAATGGCTTTCAAAAGCTTCTACAGGTGATCGTGTTGCGAGCGAACTGAGAATGCGCATTATTGCAGGTGAAATTGAAAGCGGTACCATCCTATCGGAAAATAAATTAGCTGCCGATTTTTCTGTAAGTCGGTCACCCGTTCGTGAAGCATTAAAAGTACTAGCTTCTGAAAATATTATTCGCTTAGAAAGAATGGGCGCAGTTGTCATTGGTTTAACCGAGAAAGAAATCGAAGAAATATATGATGTTCGTTTACTTATAGAAACGTTTATCTTTGAGCGACTTGTAAAGATGGACACAAATGATTTAGTAAGAGAACTAAATAAAATAATGGAAATGATGAAAATCGCCATTAAATATCATGATTCTGATGAGTTTTCTTATCAAGATCTCTTATTCCATGAAACGATTATTCGAACCATTGAGCATTCCTACATCCTGATGATTTGGAATAATTTAAAGCCTGTTATGGAAAGCTTAATCCTTTTATCAATGCGTACTCGTTTCAAGGAAAAGTACGAAGACTTTGAACGGGTTATTAAAAATCATGAGCTTTATATAAAAGCAATCGAATCAAAAGATCGAGCCCTCATGATTGAGGCCTTACATCAAAACTTTGATGATGTTCAAGGGAAAGTTGAAGATCTCTGGATGTCACAACAAATGTTATCTAAAGGAGTAGAGCAAGGACATGAGTAGCTATATGTTAGGTATAGATATCGGTACAACAAGTACGAAAGCAGTTTTATTTACTGAAAAAGGCGAAGTCATCCAAACCGAGAATATTGGTTATCCACTTCGCACACCGGATATATCCACAGCGGAACAAGATCCAGAAGAGATTTTCCAAGCTGTTTTACAAGCGATATCAAATATAACGAAACAGCATTCAGATAAAAAACCATCGTTTATTTCATTTAGCAGTGCTATGCATAGTGTCATTGCTATGGATGAAAATGATCAGCCGCTGACACCTTGTATCACTTGGGCAGATAATCGTAGTGAGGCATGGGCACATAAAATCAAAGATGAACTGAATGGCCATGAAGTTTATAGACAAACAGGAACACCTATTCACCCAATGTCACCATTAAGTAAAATTACATGGATTGTGAATGACCATCCGGAAATTGCTATTAGAACGAAAAAATATATTGGAATCAAAGAATATATCTTCAAACAATTCTTTGATCAATATGTTGTTGATCATTCCATCGCCTCATGCATGGGTATCATGAACTTAAAAACACTAGATTGGGATGAGGAAGCTTTAAAAATTGCTGGTATAACACCAGCTCAATTATCTGAACTCGTACCAACCACCCAAATATTTAGCAACTGCAATCCAGATTTAGCCCAAAAGATTGGTATCGATTCACAAACACCGTTTGTCATTGGTGCCAGTGATGGGGTGCTTTCTAATCTAGGTGTGAATGCAATTCGAAAAGGTGAGATTGCTGTCACAATTGGGACAAGCGGTGCTATTCGGACCATCATTGACAAGCCACAAACAGATAAAAAAGGAAGAATATTTTGTTATGCCTTAACGGAAAAGCATTGGGTAATTGGTGGACCGGTAAACAATGGCGGAATGGTCCTTCGCTGGATTCGTGATGAACTTGCTTCATCAGAAGTAGAAACTGCGAAAAGACTAGGAATTGATCCATACGATGTATTAACTAAAATAGCTGAACGTGTGAGACCTGGTGCAGACGGATTATTATTCCATCCATACCTCGCAGGTGAACGTGCACCATTATGGAATCCAGATGTACGTGGCTCCTTCTTCGGTTTAACGATGTCACATAAGAAGGAACATATGATTCGTGCAGCTTTAGAAGGCGTTATATATAATTTATACACTGTATTCTTAGCGTTAACCGAATGCATGGATGGTCCTGTAACCCGTATTCAAGCAACAGGCGGCTTCGCAAGGTCTGACGTTTGGCGACAGATGATGTCCGATATTTTCGCATCTGAAGTCGTTGTTCCAAAGAGCTACGAAAGCTCTTGTCTAGGTGCATGTATATTAGGTCTCTATGCCACAGGAAAAATTGATTCTTTTGAAATCGTTTCCGAAATGGTTGGCAGTACCTACAAACATACACCGAAAGAAGAAGCAACAAAAGAATACAGACAATTACTGCCGATATTTATTAACCTATCAAGGGCGCTAGAAGACGATTATACACGAATTGCAAATTATCAAAGAAATTTAATAAAGTAAAACCTTCATCAGTAATCCCCCAATCCTCACTTCTCTCTAAATCTTGAGGTGGGGGGGACTTACTGCCAACTTATAGTGGGATAAACACAAATACAGCTAATATTGGGGGGAACTACGATGCCATTAGTCATTGTAGCAATTGGGATTTTAGCATTACTTTTACTGATAATGCGCTTTAAATTAAATACCTTTATTTCATTAATCATTGTATCGGTCGGGGTTGCTTTAGCACTTGGAATGCCACCAGAAAAAATTTTAAAAACCATTGAAGCGGGATTAGGCGGAACACTTGGTCATTTAGCACTCGTTTTTGGACTTGGTGCGATGTTAGGTAAGTTGCTTTCAGATTCTGGGGGCGCACAACGCATTGCCATGACCCTTGTGAAAAAATTCGGGGAAAAGAACATTCAATGGGCTGTTGTGACTGCCTCATTTATTATCGGTATTGCATTATTTTTTGAAGTAGGATTAGTATTATTAATTCCGATTGTATTTGCTATTTCAAGAGAATTAAAAGTTTCTATCTTATATCTCGGTATTTCGATGGCAGCAGCTTTATCTGTAACACACGGATTTTTACCGCCACACCCAGGACCAACCGCTATCGCTGGTGAATTGCATGCAAACATCGGTGAAGTATTACTTTACGGTTTTATGATAGCGGTTCCAATAGTTGTGTTAGCTGGACCTGTATTTACTAAACTTGCAAAAAAACTAGTACCTGAGGCGTTCACAAAAACTGGTAATATCAAATCTTTAGGTGAGCAGAAAGTATTTAAACTTGAAGAAACTCCTGGCTTTGGAATCAGTGTTTTTACCGCTTTACTGCCTGTTCTTTTAATGGCAATCGCTACAATTATTAATTTGCTGCAAAAAACAATGGGATTTACAGATAATAGTTTACTAGCAGCAATCGAGTTTATTGGAAATGCGGATACAGCCATGTTGATATCCTTACTAGTTGCGATCTATACAATGGGATTGGCAAGAAATATTCCAATCAAAAACGTGATGGAATCTTGTACAACAGCGATCTCGAATATTGGGATGATGCTCTTAATTATTGGTGGAGGCGGAGCCTTCAAACAAGTATTAATTGATGGCGGCGTTGGTAACTATGTAGCCGAATTATTCAAAGGAACTTCATTATCACCGATCTTACTCGCATGGATTATCGCTGCCATCTTACGTATTTCATTAGGGTCTGCTACGGTTGCTTCATTAACAACTGTCGGTTTAGTGATTCCGATGTTAGGTCAATCTGATGTTAACCTTGCTTTAGTTGTCCTTGCAACAGGGGCTGGTAGTTTAATTGCTTCACACGTGAACGATGCTGGTTTCTGGATGTTCAAAGAGTACTTTGGTTTAAGCATGAAAGAAACATTTGCAACATGGACTTTACTTGAGACTATCGTTTCTGTAGCCGGATTAGGATTTACTTTATTATTAAGTTTATTTGTATAGATCTTTCTAAACAATAAAAGGGATACGGAAGCTGTTTAATGTGATTTTTCATAATTAACCGGTTATTATTCATGATTGATTAATAAGGATGAAAATTTCTCTTTATTTTTTAACTTGATAGTGATGTGCCGTGTCCCTATAACCTTTTGCACGAATACTGGCGGTGCCTATTGAAATGAAAAAGATTGATTATTTGATTAAAGTGTTATTTTAGGTATATATACTATAATACAGAGTAACATACATGGAAAGGAACGATGGAATATGGCAAAGTTACAAATTGGAGTTGTTGGTGTGGGCGTTATGGGAAAAAGCCTGGCACTTAACTTTGAAAGCAAAGGGTATTCTGTTGCCCTATATGATATTTCAAAGGAAAAAGTTGATGAAATCATTGAGGAAAACCGTGGTAAAAACTTAGTTGGTACTCATATAGTTGAAGAGTTTGTTAACTCACTTGAATCACCTAGAAAGATTTTATTAATGGTTAATGCAGGGGAAACTACAGATAAGGCGATTGATTCTCTAGTCCCTCACCTCGATAAAGGTGATATTTTAATTGACGGTGGTAATACATACTTTGTCGATACAATTCGCCGAAACAAACGTCTTGCCGAAGAAGGAATCAATTTCATCGGTGCAGGTGTGTCAGGCGGCGAAGAGGGTGCATTGAAGGGACCATCTATTATGCCAGGCGGACAGAAGGATGCATACGAAAAAGTAAAGGATATGCTTGAAAACATCTCTGCAAAAGTGAATAACGAGCCTTGCTGTTCTTATATCGGACCTAATGGGGCAGGCCACTATGTAAAGATGGTTCACAACGGTATTGAGTATGGAGATATGCAATTAATTTGTGAAGCATATTTCTTCTTGAAACAAACACTTGATTTGACTGCAGAAGAGTTCCATGAAATATTTGCTGAATGGAATAAAGGTGAACTGAACAGCTATCTAATTGAGATTACAGCCGATATCTTCAAGAAGAAAGATGAAGAAACTGGTAAGCCATTAGTGGATGTTATTCTTGATACTGCAGGACAAAAGGGTACAGGGAAATGGACAAGCCAAAGCGCACTTGATTTAGGTATCTCTCTCCCTATTATCACGGAATCTGTATTTGCACGTTGCATTTCTGCTTTAAAAGAAGAGCGCGTGAACGCAAGCAAAGTTTTATCTGGCCCTAAAGATAAAACAGCAATTGGAGTTGAAAAAGCTGAATTAATTGAAGCAGTGCGCCAAGCTTTATATATGAGTAAAATTTGTTCTTATGCACAAGGATTCACGCAATTGAAGGCAGCTTCTGAGGAATATGATTGGAACCTTGATTTTGGCAGCATTTCTATGCTTTGGAGAGGCGGATGTATTATCCGTGCTGCCTTTTTACAGAACATTAAAGAGGCTTATGAGACAAACACTGACCTACCGAACCTTTTACTTGATCCATACTTTAAAGAAATTGTAGAGTCATATCAAGGCGGATTACGCCAAATTATCTCAATGGCGGTACAACAGGGCATTCCGATACCTGCATTTTCAGCAGCAATTTCTTATTATGACAGCTATCGTACTGCCAAACTACCTGCAAACTTGTTACAAGCGCAGCGCGATTATTTTGGAGCGCATACGTATAAACGAGTAGATAAAGAAGGTACATTCCATACAAAATGGATATAAAATAAGAAATGGACTAAGATTAAATTCTTAGTCCATTTTTCATCCCACGATTCGCAGGCAATAAGACTCCCACTGATGGAAGTTCACTTTAAACGGATGACTGAATAAAAGTGCGTTTGTTTTTCCCATTTAGATGAAAAACCACATAACATTTAAGTTGAAATGTTATCTGAATAATCCGCACAATCGTTGGTTTTTACTCCTTTTATTGTGGATCATTTAAATTCTCTTTACTTGTCTTTAATTATATAAAACTGCTTCTATTTGTAAAATCACTACTTTACAATACAATTCCAATTTTTAAAAGTAAATTAGTTAAACACACCGATTTTTTGCTTAACGCCTAGAAAACTTGTTACTTTAAGTCACAACTTAAATACCCCAGCTGCTTCTTATTTGAAACTACATAGCCTTCTCCTGGCTATTACTTCTTATTTGAAACTATATAGCTTTATCATGGCTATTACTTCTTACTTGAAACTGCATAGCTTTATCATGGCTATTACTTCTTACTTGAAACTATATAGCTTTATCTTGGCTATTACTTCTTACTTGAAACTATATAGCTTTATCTTGGCTATAAGCCCTTATTTGAAACTGTATAGCCTTATCACGGCTATTACTTCTTATTTGAAACTACATAGCCTTATCGCGGCTATTACTTCTTATTTGAAACTATATAGCTTTATCGTGGCTATAAGCCCTTATTTGAAACTGTATAGCCTTATCACGGCTATTACTTCTTACTTGAAACTATATAGCTTTATCATGGCTATTACTTCTTACTTGAAACTGCATAGCTTTATCATGGCTATTACTTCTTACTTGAAACTATATAGCTTTATCATGGCTATTACTTCTTATTTGAAACTATATAGCTTTATCATGGCTATTACTTCTTACTTGAAACTGCATAGCTTTATCATGGCTATTACTTCTTACTTGAAACTATATAGTTTTATCTTGGCTGTGGCTATAAGCTCTTATTTGAAACTACATAGCCTTATCATGGCTATTACTTCTTATTTGAAACTATATAGCTTTATCTTGGCTATACGCTCTTATTTGAAACTGCATAGCTTTATCTTGGCTATTACTTCTTATTTGAAACTACATAGCTTTATCTTGGCTATTACTTCTTACTTTTAATAATGAATAGCTATATTGTGGTTACAATTTCGTAATTTATGAAACGTTATAGCTATATGATGGCTATTACTTCTTACTTTTAATAATGAATAGCTATATTGTAGTTACAATTTCGTAATTTATGAAACGTTATAGCTATATGATGGCTACAACTTTAAAAAAATGAAACGGGAATATCCTAAAATTCATTGGACTAAAAAAATTTTTATTCTATGTAATTTAGTAATAAACGTTGATATAAAGCCATTTCATTAAATATGAAAGAAAACATACTAAAATCATTATAGCTATATGATGGCTACAACTTTCACTTTAAAACTTCAAACAAATCTATATATACCAAGGGTTACAGCGGTTTTTAATAAAATATAACTTGTTTTAAAAACATGAAACGTTATAGCTATATGACGGCAGGAAACATGAAACGAAATGAAACGTTTATAGCGGTATGATGGCTACAACATTTCATTTAAAAACAGTTATAACTACCTATATATCAGTGTTTATACGAAATCTATAGAAATTTCTCAGTCAATCAAAAACATGAAACGTTATAGCTATATGATGGCTATAACTTTAAAATGAAATTAGCGTAAAACCCTATAAAATCAATGGTTTAGAAAGATTCATCCCACTGCATACTACGTTTCATATTCAAAAAACTTTATAGCCCTATGGTGGCAACAAACTTTTTTTCATGAAACGTCAAACCCCTTGTCGCATAAGGGATTGAGGTACGTTTCATTTTTTTGTTTTTCCTCTTAAAGGGACAAATTTCACCAGCATTCGATTTGATATAATCAAAAATGAAATTCTATATCTAATTGTAGGGAAAACTGCAACTTAAAATAAAAGGAGGTGAAAAAGATGGCAAAGCCTTTCGTTATAAAGAACAAACGTAGTTTGAATGGTGAAACAACAACACCGGTAATTGTAACAATTAAATCATGGCAAAAGTTAGTAGAAGCTTTGGAAGGTAAGTATTACAGTTTTAAAGATACTTATTTAGAAGACATTGTGAAGTCAATGTCCTATGAAGAACGAATTGCAGATGAAGAGGGGTTTGTTGAACAAGCAAAGCCATCTTTTTCACTGAAAATGAAAAAAGTTTTAGATAAAGTAAGTGTATTTGATAAAACTGAGGGCAGAAAACATAAGCTATATGGTATTACAAATGCTGATTTAGAAGTATTTCTATTTCTTCATAAAAAATGTAATACATATGGTGAGCTTTCGCATGTATCGATCCACATGCTTTGGGAAGATTATAAAAATTATAAAGAAGCATTTGCACATATTCACCACTCACAATTTTATGTGGCTTTGAAGAAGTTAAGTTTCCATAACATCATTACAATCGAAAATGAGTACAGTGGTAAATATAAAATCATCTTAACTGATTTCATGAATAAGGAAACGAATAAAGCAAATGCATATACATTTATTAGCCCGATAGTATTTACCAAAGAATTCTTTGAGTTATCTATTGCAGCTAAGAAACTATTCATGGATGTAGCAATGCAGCAGAAACGCGAAACTACCCTGAAACGTTCTTTATTTAAAGTTGATGAACAAGGAAACTCAACACACTTTGGTGGTATGTATCGTTACCTACATAAGAAATACCCACATCAGATTCGTGCTGTACTTGAGGAATTAGAAACAAAACTTTCTGCTACTGGATCTCCTTTATTTAAAATTTGCAAGTTAGAAAAAGGGAAGAGGAATAAAAAGCAATACACAACATTGCATTTATCTGTACATCCTGATTTCTTATGCGCGAAAGAAGAAGGAGCAGAATACCGTGATCCATTTACACCACGAGATACATATAAGCGTAAAGTTAAATTCATTGAGAACTTGTTAGTTGAAATGAATATTGCTGAATTTGCAAAGGATATGAATCAATTCATTAACGTTTTAAAACACTCTTGTCATCGTCAAATTCGCCAAGTAGTTCGTGGCTTACGAGAAATGATTGATCGACAAGAAGGATATCCTAAAAAGCTTGTTTATACACTAAGTAAATTATTAAAGCAATCTTCTCAATATCGTGTATTAGACACAGCTGCTAAAACTGGTATTTATCCTTTAATTACACACAATGTACCTAAACATGAACAAGAAGAGGCCATTTTTAAATTTGGTACTCATTTTGCTATATACTCTTTACGAAATGTTCAAAAGCTATTCCGTAAAACGCATGACCTGCTTCATGCGAAATATGCTGTACCTGTAACTATAGATGCTTATCATCGTAATTACATGCAGTATCAAGAGGAATCACTATTTAGAAAATATGCTTATGAGCAAGGAGTAAATATTAACGCATATACAGCATTAGAAATTGAAATCCGTGAACTATTAAAGTCTAGCGGGCATCAAGGAACTAACATGCCTAGTGATATTCGTGAACTGTTCATTGAAAAAGTTGATAAATTGCCGAAGGAAAAGATTCGTGTAATTGAGGTCCCTGAAGACTTTGATTTAATTCAGTTTCTACAGTCCTTAGAAGCATACTACCGTTCAACAAGTGAAACACCACATTCGGTCGATCAGCTGCTTCCAGCAATGTAAAGATACAGCTCTCTATTTTTGAAAAAAACAAAAGTAGAGGGCTATTCGTGTTGGAGATAACGTGTAGAGTGTATTACTTCAAACAAAACAGAGAGAAAGTTTTCAATTTAAATGATCACGACTCTCTATTTTTTATGCAATTACATACATTGTACGTAAATCAAAATGAGATATTCACAATTTTCGAGTTATTAAATCTGAATTTTCAATCCTTTTGTGTCATTTCATCTACAAAAAAGCAGAAATATTTTTTATTTTTCTGTTGATATCTTAATAAATTTGATCTGATGTGTATAATATATAGCCATAAGTACTGTTCTTATCATGTTCTACCTCTAAATCTACTTAAAATCAGAAAAAATTCTGTTAGTTATGTTTAAAAAGTGGATTCTGTTCCTAACTATGACCAATTTGTTAATAAATTGTGTGTAGTTTTTAAGAAATGTGGAAAGTTTGTTCGTAAGTCAGCGAAATTTGCATTTATTATTTATTCATTCACTCGCATCAAATTAACGATGATTATATGTAGTTTTTATATACCTACTTTACGATATTTTGTAGTTTTTAATCATCATCCAGCTCATTAAGTACGTTCCCAGTATTTACTTTTTATGATTTTTTGCGGCTAGAGTAATTATGAACCCTTAGCACAGCAATGTTTTAACACTATTTTCCCTCTGTATAAAAGTATTATCTTTTTTCTTTATATATATTAAAGATATATATTATATTAGGTTTTAATATTGTTTAATGCTTACTATAGAGAATAGGTCCTGTGTAAAACCAATTTCATTTCTTAATGGAATTGGTTTTTTTATGTACTGTAATAAACATTTTATTTAGTATTAATCATTCCTAAAAAACTTTGATATAAAATATAATTTTTTTTATATATTCTCTTAGATTTCCGAAAAAAGTAAATCATACTTAAAGTAGATAGTTGATTAGTAGAAATTACAATGAAATTTGTAATCTCCTAACCATTTAAAAAGAGAGGTGAAGACATGGTAAAAAAGAAATCCCAGAAAAACTCCGAAAAAAAGAAATTTACATTCTTTAAAAAAGCAAAAAATAAAACAACTGAAATATTAGATATGCAACAAGAAAATTCAGAAGCGCTTAAAGAAATGAAGAAACGTAAAACAAGGGAGAAAGTTCCAGCTATAACAGGAAGAAAAGTAGGTAAGGTTACATTTTGGTGTGTGATGGGATTCGTGTTTGCAGGAAGCTCCCTTTCATTTATCCAACTTGCCGGTCCTCCTAGAGCAGTAGCTGTTCAAGAAAAAAAGGAGGAACCCGTAAAAGTTAAAATGTCGGAAGCAGAATTAATTGCATATGCCAATAGTTTTGCCGCTGATTATTTTAACTGGAAGGTTGATATGAATGTAGCTGAAACACGGAAAAAACGATTAGAAAAATATTTAGTTGAAGGATCCAATGAGCAAGGAGGATTAAATAGAGATACTTTAAAAAATGCTTCTAGTACTTTAGTTAAGTCAGAAGCTGTAGAGGTTCGTCAAAAAGGAAATGAAGCAGAAGTTACATTGCAAATCATTCAAAAACTAGAACCTATAAATAATCCAGCTCCTGGAACGACTCAAGCCCCAGATACACCAAAAGAACCTAAAGAAGTTACAAGGTACTTCTCTATTCCAATCTTAATGGAGAAAGGGAAGATGGTGATTCCTGACAATCCTACAATCGTTCATGGAGAGAGAGAAAAGGCATCTTATAAAGTGGCTACATTCAAATCAGAAGGACGAGAAATTAATACAGAAGCAAAAATTAAAAAAGTAGAACAATTTTTACAATCTGTATTTAAAGTGTATACAGAGGGAACACCAGAAGAAATTGCTTACTATTTTGAAAAAAGCAATATAACAAATGGGCTCAAAGGTATTATGACATTTAGCAAATTAGAAAACCTACGTATTTATGAAGATAAGGATAAAGGGTACAGGGTCTTAGTTGATGCCAAATTAAAAGACAATGATAGCAGCTTAGAGTACACATACACATATGATTTAAATCTAGTAAATAAAGATAACAAGTTTTCAATTAGCTCTATGAAGAAATTTGAAAACAAATTAGAGAAAGTGGAGGGTAAATAATTATGGAGCTTTTGGGATTAGATATGGTTGTTCATCAATTACCTGCTATTACAGACGCAGCTGTAATAGGTAATATTAATTTTGGAGTAAATATTAAAAATTGGTTAGTAGCTCAATTAGGTCCAATCTTTTTAGTTGTAGCACTTATTGGAGTAATTATCTTTGCAGTTAAACGACAAATGGCTGGTTTACTTGGTTGGATAATTGTTTGTGCACTATTATCAGTTTTTGTATTCTCACCAGACGTTTTCAAAGATCTTGGTACAAAATTATATAATTTAGTATTCAAGTGATACATTAAAAATCTCTGAAAATATTAAAGGGGTTGGTAGAAATGACTCAAAAGCCGACTCGTAAAGAAGTTAGGACATACAACTCGATATGGGATATTCCTAAGAGTTTATACGGGATAAGGGACTTAACCCTCCCTTTCCCAGTTCCTTATAGACAGTTGGGCTTCTTTGTTGGATCTTTACTTTTAATTTTAATTCTAGATCAGTTTTTACCTTTAGGAAATAATGTGTTTTTAAAATATTTAATACTACCAGGTGGAATAGCATACTTCTTTGGAAATGTAGAATTGGATGGAAAAAGCCCACATAAATTTTTATTTCGATTTTTCGTGTTTATGTTCGAAAATAAGAAGATTAGCCGCTATAAAGATACAACTGGTAATATTGGAAACTATCAATATAAAACCTTAATACGATTCAAGGATGATTCAATCAATAATAAGTAATTAATTAATCTATACGGAAGAATTATTCTAGTCTCATATTCTTCTCTAAGGAGGGTAAAATGAATCAGGTTGAATTTCCAGTCAAATACTTTCACGAAAATTTGATTTTTAACCAAGATGGCTCTTGCTGGGCGTATTATGAGGCATACGGAATACCATACGAGTTCCGAGGAGATGATGATAAAAATACCTTATTCATGCGTCAATTTGGCTTGTTTTGGAATTTTGATGAAGAAAAGCATCTCTTAATGATTCCTGTTTATCAGAACTTCCAAGAAAAAGCAGATGAATTCAAAGAAACAGTAAGCGGTGAATTAAAAGAACTTGCAATTGATCATACAGATGATGTCGTACATGAGCTAGAACGAAAATTTGGTAAAAATGCAGTAGAGTACCGATATTTTATTGGCGTGAAATTAAAGGTAAGACACATACAAGAAGGGTTTAAAGAAATGTTGTACACAGCATTTCATACCTTTAAAAACACTGCAGAACAGTTTGGGTTACTTGGTGACACCAACATACTAAAAACTGATTTGGAGATGTTTAAAAGAGAAGCTAGCGCTTTTAAAAATAAAATAAGAAAACATTTGGCTGTAAGGGCTCTAGAAACTAATGAAACGCAATGGATTATATTAAGAAACTTCTATCGCACATTAGAGGCGCCAGTAACTGCTGGATGGACACCTCCCGTACAGAATGACGACTCTGCAATCATACCAAATCAAGAAAGCTTATTACGTTTATCCGAGGCAGAATTTGATGTTAAAGGAAGACATATTGAAATGTCCCAGATTGGTACCGACGGGTTAGAATATCCAGCATATATGAGCTTTTTATCTACATCTAAAATCCCATATACGATGGAGTTTCCAGACCAAGAGTGGATGTATATGATTCAAAACATAGATTTCCCTATTGAATTAAGTGTCCGTACAGAAAACATAAATCATCGTAAAGCACTATCTAAACTAAATAAGAAGAAAAAGGATTTAGAAGATCAAGAAATGCATGCAAGGGAAAATGCACAAACTGTTGGATTAAACGTGTATGAAGGTGTTCAGGAAGCTACTGAGCTACAAGCCCTCATACAAAAAACACGTATGCCGTTAGTAAAAACATCAGTATCTTTCTGTATATGTACCGAAGATTTAGATACAATGCGTCGGAATACAAATTCACTCATTTCTATTTATAGAGAGATGATGATTGAACTAGTAAGACCATATGGAGATCAGTTCCTCCTGTTTAATGAACATATCCCTGGGGCAAGAAGGTATGTAAATGATTATATACACTTTATGGAACCTGGAGTACTTGCGGCCGGTATGTTTGGAGCAACACAAGATTTAGGAGATAATATCGGATTCTATATTGGAACAACTGGTATTTTAAACAAAGCAGTTTATATGACACCTTCTCTTGCAGCAACAAATACTGTTGCAAATCAAAAAACAAGCGCACTTTCAGTTGCAGTAACAGGAAGTACTGGATCGGGTAAATCATTTGGAACGAACCTAATTGTTTATCTTGCAGTACTTGGAGGAGCTCAAACACTGATAGTCGATCCAAAAGGTGAGAGGGGAAACTGGACAGAAGATTTACACGGTTTAGAAGGTAAAGTAAACGTTATTACACTAGGGACTGATAGACGAGATGAAGGGAAACTAGACCCATTTATCATTCATAAACATAGTCGAAAGGATGCAATTGAGTTAGCAATGACAATTCTTACTTTCATTACAGGTATTAAACCTGATAACTCGGAAAAGTTCCCACGCTTGGCTTCAGCTGTAGAATTTGTTGCAGGAATGGAAGAGCCATGCTTAACTGCTGTATCTCAATACCTTGAAGATAGTGAGGATAAAGTTGATCAACAATTAGCGGCTCATATCCAAGCATTTGAGAATTTATCATTTGCACACTTAATCTTTGGTGATGGAACAAATAGAGATATTGAACTTGATACAGCAGTAAATATCATACAAATTCAGCATCTTGACATGCCAGATATTCAAAAGGATCCGAAAGATTATACCTTACAGGAAAATTTATCTGTTAGTATGCTGATGTCTCTATCTTCTTTTGCAAGAAAATTCTTTCAAAAAGACCCTACTAAATTCAAAATTGTTTTATTGGATGAAGCATGGGCAATTATGGGGACTTCTCAAGGGCGAGAGTTGGCCCGTAAGCTAGTTCGTGAAGGTCGTGCCTTAAACTCTGCAGTTTACTTTGCTACTCAAAGTGCAAGTGACCTTGGAGATGAGACATTTAAAAATAATATTGGTATGAAGTTTTCATTCCGTAATACAGACAGTAAAGAAATTTCTTCAATATTAGATTTCTTTGGTTTACCTGATAACGAAGAGAACCATGCGATTATTACAAATTTAGAAACAGGACAATGTTTATTCCAAGATATCCAGGGAAGAACAGGCGTTGTCACAATGGATGTAGTGTTTAAGGATCTATACGACGCATTCGATACAAGGCCAAATGCAAGAAAGAATTATAGAAAGTCAAATGATGATGAAAAGCAGGAAGTTAAAGCAACCTTTGTCGAAGAAGGGGGAGAAAAAATAAATGTAGGAGTGAGTTAATATGGTAAAAACTAAATTTAAAAAAGTTATACTAACAAGTCTATGTGTAGGTACTCTTTTCCTGAGTGCAGCATGTGGTAATAGTGAAAAAAGTGTAGGAGAAGAAACAGATAAACAGGGACACACTCCTAGAGAAATGATGCTGGATTTTGTAAACGCAGATTTACGAAATGATTTGAGAACAATACGTAAATTAGTTGTCGATGGAGAGAAAAATGAAGTATTGGATCCTAATAAAGGACCTCAAAATAATTTATCTTACAAAGATTACACAGTAAAAGAATATGTGGTAGATAAGGATACAATTATGTATAACTTTATTTCAAAGAAGCCCCCTAAAAATATCGATAAAGCAGTGAAATGGGTAAGGGTCGTTCGTACAGAAGATGGTTTTAAAGTTCGAAGTTATTCTGGACCCGAACGAAATGAAATTGATGAAGTAGCAAATACTAAACCGACTAATGAGTTTAGTTCAAAAGATTAATAGGTTTCCCATAAAGGGGGAGTAACATGTAATGAAAAAGTTTATTACCCTATTGTTATTAATTTGTACTTTGCTTTTAGTATTTAATTTACTTTTTAAAGCTACACCAGTCTATGCGGAAGAAGAGCCAAGACACTCCCTTATTGACGACATTATTCCGAAAAGTAAAGAGAAATTAAAATTTGAGGAATATCCACCAAGTAGTTATGGCATCGATGTTTATACTCCAGAAGGTGGATTTGGAGAATCTCTTAAATTTTGGAAATGGAAAGATAATATTAAAGAACAAATTGTAGCAACTATTTTTATATTAATTAGTATTGCATGGACAGTAAACCTTGCAATTAGTAGTTTGGTAACAAGTTTGGTAGGCCAATCAATGAGTTTAAATATAGTTGCTGATGTTGGAGATAAGTTGGGTGAGGTAATATCTAAAACAGCAGGGTTCAATGGTTCTTGGGGTAATGGAATATATAGTGAACTAATTGGGCTCATGTTAGCTTTACTAGCATGCTGGGTTATCTGGGTAGGCTTTATACAGCGACGTCAGTCGGAAATGCTAGGAGGATTGTTAAAAGCATTAGGTATTTTAGTTTTCACTCTAGGTTTTTTTACGAATTCAAGTTATATCATCAAAGGATTAAACAATTTTTCAGAGCAAGTAAATAAAACTGTTCTTGATACATCTCAAAGTATTAGTGGAGCAAGTGAAGGACATTCAAGTGGTGTTGATTCCATTACTGATTTAACACACACTCTATTAATAAAGCAACCTTATACATTATTACAGTTTGGCACAACAGATATGAAGAAAATCGGTGATGAAAGAATAAAGAAATTGTTAACAACGACAGATCCTGAAAAAAGAAAAGATCTTTTAAAAGAGGAAGTTGAGATTCAGAAAAACAAAACACTGTCGTTAGATGCTACTTTTGAGAGAGGGGCACTCGTATTACTACTAGGTGTCATTAATGCTCCTTTATGGATTGTTTTGGGATTATGCAGTATGGCGATGTTATTTTATCAATTAATGTTTATCATCGTAGCGCTAATGTCACCTGTAATGTTATTAATGGCATTAGTACCTGCGTGGACTGGAACTGCTAAAAGGTTCTTAGCTGAACTGTTTAGAACATTGCTTATGAAAGTTGCAATTGGTTTCCTGGTAACTTTAATGTTTTGGGTATCGTCAATTTTGTTCAGTGCTACTGATAAGTATGGATACTTAGTTGTAGCTATACTACAAATACTTTCATTCTTGGGTGTTTGGTTATACCGTAAAACAATTTTCGATGCAATTACTACAGTACCAGCAAATGCAGGGGCAGCAAGAGCTTCAGATGCTATGAGTAATATTAGGCAGAAATATCGTGATGTTAGACGTGGATCTAAGACAGTTGGAAGAGGTGTAGCAGTAGCTGGCGCCGCGGGTGTTGCAAGTGCTGCGGTGGCAGGGAAAATGGGTAAATCAGGCTATAGTAAGTTTAAACAGTTAAAAGAAAACTATGCAGATAGAAAAGAAAAGGTAGCAGATGGTAAACGCAAGGAAAAAGAACAAATGCAAGCAGAAAAAGAAAAAAATATTAATCAAATGAAAAAAGAAGAAAATTTAGGTGTTCGCGATAGAAAAGGAAATCAGGAGCAAGAAAGGGTTAAGGAAGAAGTAGCCGCAACTAAAGAGAATCCAGAATTAGCAGTACGAGGGAAACATGAAGATAATAATCCTGAAATACAACAAGCAGAACTAAAAGATAAAGAAGAGGATGTAAAACCAGTAGCGCAATCAAATGAGGAACTAAATAATAAAGAAGAAGATGTAAAAGCTCAAGTTAGACCGGTAGCAAATCAAAATAATGGTGGACTTGAGAATAAGCAAGAAGATGTAAAGGCGGAAGCAAAACCAGTAGCAACAATTAAAACAACAACGGGTCAAACAAAATCAATGGATGGCAAACCGATCACAACACCACAGTCAGGAACAACACCATCACCAGCGAATCCGATGGAAAGTAAGCCAATCACAACACCACAGTCGGGAACAACACCATCGCCAGCGAATCCGATGGAAAGTAAGCCAATCACAACACCACAGTCGGGAACAACACCATCACAACCGAAACCGATTGAGAGTAAACCAGTCACTACTTCACATGTAAGTACGCCACAAAAACAAGTAGAGGTAAAACCGGTTAATCCACAACAAACTAAAAATATTCCTAAAGTGAATAATCAGCAACAGGTAAAAGAAGGGGCAGCAATTAAAAAAGTTGACACGAAAGCACAAACACAACAAGAAGCTTTAAAAAATGTAAAAGCAAAAGAAACCATAAAACCAAAATAATTCAGCTCATGAGGGAGGGTTTATACATTGAGTGCGGAACCAAATCGCGACCTTGAAAATGAACATCATCCTGAAGCTGAACTAGGGAATGCTAAGCCTGCCTTGAAAAAGGCAGGCCATTCTTTAGGGAAGGCGGCTGGTAAAGGATCAAAATTAGCGGGTAAGGCAGTTGCACAAGTAGGTAAGAAAGTAGCAGTTAAAGTAGCACAGAAGGCAGCTACAGTTGCTGTTGCAAAGCCATTATTAATAGTAGCCGGTGTTATTCTGGTTGTTGTTGCAGGTTTAGGTATTGTGATATTTTTATTAACTGCCACAATGAGTGAAGATGAAGTCAGCCCTGGGGGAATTGGTGGTCCTTTTGCACCAGGTACTGCAAGTGTCAGTCCTGAAGTAATGAGATGGGAGCCATTGGTAAGGAAATATGCGGCGCAACATGGCATAGAAGCAATGACTCCATTAATATTAGCTCTTATTCAACAAGAAAGTTCTGGAACACAATTGGATGTTATGCAAAGTTCAGAATCACAAGGGTATCCTCCTGGGTATTTTACTGATCCAGAGGAAAGTATAAAATATGGTTTAATGCATTTTGCTGATTGTCATAAAAAATCAAATGGTGATCAAAATACTACATTACAATGTTATAACTACGGAACCGGATACACTAACTATGCAGTTTCGAAAGGTGGATATACACACGAGAATGCAAGAGCATTTTCTGCAGAGCAATCAGCTAAAAATGGTTATAGATGTGCATCATGGCGAAGTGCGGAGGCAGTAGCTAATAATTGGTGTTATGGTGATCCAGACTATGTCCCACATATTATGAGATACTATCAACCTGGTCAAACCCCTGGTGGTTCTGACGGAATTGCTGGCGGTAGCGTTTTAGGTGATGATGTATTCCAAGCAATTATGGCAGAAGCACTAAAGTATCAAGGATGGCCATATGTTTTTGGAGGGCGAACACCAAATACGTCATTTGACTGTAGTGGAATTATTGAGTATACGTATTCAAGAGTTGGTATTAATTTATTTGGTACTGCACAAACCCAATGGGATAAAACCCAACGTATAACAGATCCTAAGCCAGGAGATTTAGTATTTTTCCATAGTACTTATGCTACAAGTAACTACATTACGCATGTTGGCATTTATGTAGGAAATAATACAATGTATCATGCTGGCGATCCGATTGGCTATGCTGATTTAAGTAAATCATATTTTCAACAGCATTTTGCGGGATATGGTCGTGTAGTTAGATAATAATGCATGTAACACCTAGCAACTTATGAAACTGCGAAAAGGAGGTAAATGATGAAGAAAATTACCATTATAATAGCAATTTTATTAATAGCTAGCGTAGGATTTTTAATAAAATATCAATCTGATAATGAGAAACTTAAAACTGATAATATAAAATTAACGAAAAAAGTGGAAAAGGTGGAGGCACAATACAATGATACGAAAAAGGAGTTATCAGCTCTAAAGAGTAACAATCAACAACAAGTAAAAGAAGCTGCAGAACGATTTCTTAAAGCTTTCCGGACATATGACACCGGTAAAGGAGAATCCTATCTTACGAATGTTGAAGCTTATATAACTCCAAATGCGAAGAAAGAATTGACACCACCAGGTGGACCGACGCAATCTGCTCCTGGGGCTGGAGATGAGAAAGAAAAGAAGAAAGTTTCATTTCAATCTGAATACACAGGTGGCGAGTTGTATTATGCATTTTTGGATACTAAAAAAGCAAATGTATTAGCTAAAGTGAAAAGCAAAATTACAGTTAATGGTGTTTCATCTGATAATATGTCATTGATGCAAATAAACCTTATCTATGATGGAAATAAGAGGTTATGGCTTGTCGACAAGCTCATACCTTTAGCAGATTTAAAAGATCGTATGCCTTAAGTGGTGTAGCCATATTAGATGTAGATTGACACTCCCACCCCTAAAGGGGCAAGCTGACTAACGTCAGTGGGATTCTTGCTACCAAAGGCGAAGTCCATTTCTGGTATCGCTGACGTGCAAGATTGCGGTGTGCCATCACCACTCTCACGACAGACCGTATAGGTTCGTGAGCTACGGTACTATCACCATACCGTACAGTTTCGTGTTCAGATGTTTTAGCGTCTTGTTCTTGACGACACATATCATTTTACCGATAGCGTGAATTCGGCTACCGAACTTCATATGATATCTTGTTTTCAAGGAACACAATGTCGTTTTAAAGACTTGTACTTGTCTATCGTTTCAGTATAACCAAAACACAACTGTTTTTCTATGAAAAAGCGATACTTTCATCCCATGCCTAAAGGCGGAATAAAGTCCGATATGGGCTTTCCCACATCGCGAAATCTGTAATAGAGGTGTAGAGATAATAAAGTTGTTTAATTTATAATATAGTCATTTAAAAAATAATATAATTGTTTAAAAATCCTTCTTCCGCTAACGGAGTAGATTAGCTCAATAAGGAATCAAAATAAGAACTTGTAGCTTCTGAAGAAATAAAAAAAAGAAAGATTTTAAATACAAAATAGACTCTGTTATATAGAGGCAGAGGGAGAGTGAAATTCATTTGTGATAAATTAGTAATAGTTTGATTTGTTTAAAACTGAGTAGAGGATTATAAAGTGTGTGCAGTTTTTGGCCAATTCCTATATGTCTTATTCGACGGAGGAAATATGCTTAAAGATAATTTTAAAATTAGTAATATTCCCACGGTTTTATGGGGAGATAAGAGTGAAAAAATTTTTATTGGAGTACATGGAAATATGTCAAATAAGGAAGATGCAGTTATTCAAATATTAGCTGAAGAAGCCAATCAAAAAGGTTATCAAGTATTAAGCTTTGATTTACCTGAGCATGGAGAAAGAAAAAATGATAATACTCCTTGCAAAGTACAGTTTTGTATTAGTGAATTATCTATAATTATGAATTACGCAAAAGAACATTGGAAAGAAGTAAGCGTGTTTGCATGTAGTATGGGAGCTTATTTTAGCCTTTTAGCCTATCAAAATGATGCGTTAAAAAAGGCATTATTATTATCACCAGTAGTTAATATGGAACGAATTATCGAAAATATGATGAAATGGTTTAATATAACACCAGAGCTTTTGCAAAAAGAAATGACTATAGAGACACCTATTGGTCAAAAGTTATATTGGGATTATTTATGCTATGTAAAAGAACATCCTATTAATACATGGAATACAGATACATATATTATGTATGGAGCCAAGGATGAACTGTGCGAATTTGAAACTATTAACTATTTTACAAAAAAACATCGTTGTGAATTAGAAGTCATGGAGACAGGTGAACATTACTTTCATACTGAAGAACAGTTAAAGATATTTAAACAGTGGTTAAACAAACATATCGATTAACAATTTACAATTTATCTTGAACCTGTTAGAGAAGAATGGTGAACATATAAACTGATATTATATTTGAGAGACATTATAAATCTGAATGTATTTACTTAAACAAACAGGTGCTTTAGTTTAATAATAATTAAACATCTTTATTAATTATTTTTGAATACCAATACCTTTAAATGTATAGAAATTAAACAAGATTGAAGAGTTTTATCACACACTAGATTGTAGCAAGGCCCTTATATTTTCATAAGAAAATTAAATAACTATATTATCGATTTACAATAGAAAAATCCCTCTTAACGTTGTTAATAAGAGGGGTTTTTAAGTGTTTACTGTAACTTTGAAATAAAGGCGTATTTTTAATTACAAAAACAATTTGTCAAAAATACTTTACGAATTGTAAGAAATAAATTACAATTTTCTTAAGAGGTGTTGCTTTTGTTACATAATAGAATTGTAGTTTGCCGAGCAGAAAAAGGTTGGACGCAAGAAGAACTGGCAAAAAGGGTGGGTGTTAGTCGACAAACTATCGCTACTCTTGAAAAAAACAAATATAACCCTTCTCTAATTCTTGCCTTTAAAATCGCAAATGAATTTGCAAAGTCAATAACTGACGTGTTCGATTATCAGGAGGAGTGAGACATATGTTGTGGTTAAAATCTGTATTTTTAGTTTTAATATTTATCAGTCAGATGTATGTAATAAAATTTCAATCAAGTGATGAGGCAAAAGACGAAAGAGGGAAAGAAATTCAATATAAAACAAATAATGTATTGTACAACATTCTATATTTAGGTATCATTGCCATTATTATTTTTCAATCGATAGATATTGTTCCTTCTGAATTTCTACCTGATTTATTGTTATATTTTGTGCTTGCATTAAGTGTATTAGGCAGTATTTTTATATTTATCAACAGACACAGGAAAAATTATTAATATGAGTTATGCGGTTTATCTTGTTCTGTTAGGTCAATGAACAAAATGTATCTTTAAATAGTAAAATTTATAAGATGATCATGAAGGAATATTATTAAACTGAAAACTGCATTCATTTAAGTAGATTACATAAAATAAACAATCTTTTTTATATAAGCTTAAGGAACCCAAAATTAAAATCTATACATTTTGATTAAACCTTTTCAAAGTGTGTGGATTTTTTCTATAATTTCATCTCAGAGCAGTATATATTACGAAAGGGAGTTTAAACAATTACTTTGTAAGCTCAAAATTCACTTTTATAAAAAATAATAGTACTTTATATCGATATAATGAATTAACATGGCATCAAAAGAATATGCAAATATGCATATTGTATTTATTTGGGTTTTTTGTATGTTAAAATTAAATATAATGATGTAAAAATATAACAAACCAAAATAAGAATATCTAATGAATTTTGAGAGGTGTTACATGTTTAAAAATAAGAAATTAATTCGATTTGGTCTAACATTATTTATATGTTTATCTATAATTGATTTTACAATCAGTTATTTTCAAACATATCTTGAATCAGCAGCAGGGATTAATTGGGTAGTTCCTGAAATTTGGAGATTTATTTTGATTGATGCTCCTGAAGGCATACTTGTTCTGTTAGGTGCAATTGCCTTATATCAATTCACAAAAGAGACATCGCAAAAAAACGTATCAATCTAAATGCGTCTTTTTATAATTCGTAAAACTCTAAAAGCTCTTATAAAGTACAATATAAAACTTCTTTTCTGTCTATAAGAATGCAGAAAGAGGTTTTTTTAATAATGTATTCACTAATAGCGGTTGTAAAAGGCCCATCTTCTAATCCTTCAAATAAGCTTTTTTCTCAAGTTCATCTATATCTACTTTTTTAGCCCTTTAAAGCTAATTTTTTTGTATACTGTCCATCCATATAATCATATACGAAAAGTTGTCCATTCTTTAATCTTTATGAATAAGGTAAGGTGCAGATCTAGTGAAAAACAATTAAAAATATTAGAGAATATTTCTAAAAAACTTAGTTTTTCAGTTAAAAGTAACAATAATTCTAGTAGAAGTATTATTTTGGGATTTTTAAATATTGAATGAGGGAGAGGAGACATTTTTATGGAGTCAAAAACTTATGAAAAGCTACAAGCATTACGTAGATATAAGGAGCCAATTCAGGCAGTATTGAGAACGGTTAAAAGACAAGATAAAGACGATTCAGATACTGAATATGCTGAGTTTGCCCTTGAAAACGGAAAGATTATAGGTATTTGTAAAAAAGAGGACTTCTCTGATTACTCTTTTAGAAGTATTACTCAATTCACAGGTAATATTTTTAATGTAGTAATTACACAAATGTCTGATGAACTGGATGTAAATAAAGTACAGGTTTCAGTAAAAGAAGCTAGCAGGAGATCGGCAGATGCGTTAATTCGTAAGTTAATAGAATTGGAGCAAGATGAAAGACTTCAGGAACCTACTTACGAAGCTGAGGTAACTGGATATAACATGAATGCTCAGGTTCCAACCATATTCTTACGCATCAATGGTGCAGAATGCTTCATGAAATTACATGAACTAAACTATGGAAGAGTGTATAAAAACGCTGTGGATCGCTATGCACCAATTGGTGAACATATCCCAGTTAAGGTTCTACAATTTAATCCAGAACAGCGACTAATCCACGTTTCTAGAAAAGCAGCCGTGGAAAATCCTTATCAGTTATTATCTGAATTAGCTGAAGGGGATACAATTGTAGGAAGGGTTGTAAATGTTGACCCGCGTTTTGGAGTTTTTGTTGAATTGGACCAAGGCTGCACAATTAAAGGAATTGTCCCTAAAACAATCGAACAGCCAGTATTGGATGACGTAGTAAGTATGAGAATTGTAAGTGTGGATGTGGAAAAAGAGAGAGGGTCGGGGGTTATCTTTAAGTTTCCATTTGGACGCAAAAAAGTTAACGACCCAACGGCGTTTTTATATAACTAATGAGTGCGCCGCAGGTTTCCGTACAAGAGAATGGAAAGGCGGTTCAATATTGGCTTAATAGGGACGAATCGTTATCACTTTGGGATGACCCCTCTTTACAGGGGGGACCAATTCTTCCAGATAAATTTAAACCACTCACAGATTTACGTAGTATATATGACAGAATTAATTCAGGTTTTATAAATGAAAAAGACAATTTAATACTAAAGCTTATTTGGGATTCATTAGCGATTACTGAAGCTCAAATTAAAAATTTTGTGGAATCTAAAATTAGTAGGTCACAGGTTTCAGAATCGCTGAAAAAACTGGTACTGTATGGATTTGTTAGTAGATGGGAGATAAAATCGGGGTTATTTCCGGATCAGCCCAAACCCTCTGCTCCAATCACTTTAAATACTGCTGGTCATTTGATGATGTGGGCTTATCATAACCGTAATACAAACTATTCTTTAAAGCCAGAACAGTGGTTAAGACTTGGAGTAGCAGGGGTACAAAGATTTGTCACTATGAATCAAATAAAATATGAGTTTGCAATAGGCCAACATTTATTAAAAAACTGGTGCTGGTATCCAAAGCTAAAAGGTACTGGTAATGGGTATAATCCAATTGCTGTTGGAGAAATTAAAACTCCAATTGGAAATCAAAACTTCATATTTGAAAGGGTACAACAGGGTCAGCGATATGCACAACACTTAAAATCGCGATTGAAAATTTGGGAAGATCAAATTCAAAATGGATCAAATAATTTATTGAACTTCGAAAACACAAAGAGTTTACCAGGAATTTTTATATTATCTATATCTAATCTTGCTTTAGCAGAACATGTTAGAAAGGAGCTAATGTTAGACTTACGAAAGATTCCTATAATGCTTGTAATAGACGAATGCATTCACAGTGAGGGATTCGCAAAATCTTTTTATATCTCAACTCAAAACGGAATTCAGCAAGCACCATTACCATTTTTGAGATAAAAAAAGCTGCTTCAGGTAAATATTGAACTGTACCCCGAATCATGG
>NZ_NADV01000047.1:0-129482 GCF_003264175.1 Bacillus sp. SRB_331
ATCGGAACCACCTTTTAAGTGCTTGATTTTTCAGGGCTTTTTTATTAAACTGTCCATTTTATAGGGTACAGTTCATTTTCAAGCAGCCGTTTTTTATTTTAATAAATTATTTTATAACTTTCACTTTAACGGATTTACGACCCCAACTATCAGCAGTGCTATCTGAACCAACTAAAACATCAATACGGTTTCCTTTAATCGCGCCACCAGTATCTCCAGCAATTGCTTCTCCATATCCTTCCACCCACACTTTTGATCCGAGAGGAATTACTTTCGGATCAACAGCAATAACTTTCATATTTGGATTCGCTGTTAAATCATGCCCCATCGCAGTTAACACACGACCACCATATGTGCCATTTTCACTCGGGTGAGCTGTGTAAGCTGTCGCTTCTACTGTTATTTCACGACCAGCAGGTTCACTTGTTTCAGTAGATTTCGCCACTGGCTTAGTTGCCGGCTTCGCTTGCGCTACTGGTTTACTTGATGCTCCACTTTTAACTGATTCTTTTCCGTTAACTGCCGTATCATTTTTAGCCGGCACTTTCACCTTAACTGATGTATCATTTTTAACCGCCGTTTTCACCTTAGTTGGCGCTTCATCTTGAGCTGGAACTTCTTTTCTTTCAATAACAGGTGCTGTACCTGTTAAAAATGGTATGTGAACATACGCCGCTTTCCCGCCATATTCGAATTGTAACCATTCGTTTTGTACTTGATTTGTCGTTTCAATCAAGTCATCTTTTTTAAGCGTGCCAAGAATTTCTGAATCAGTATTCGCTCCAGCACGAATGTTTAATACGTTTGCTGTTACATAATAAGAACTTTTCGTAAACTCAGCACTTACAAAAGCTTCTTTACCATCTAATTTAATTTTGGACCATCCGTTTTCTGTATTTATAACATCTAATTTATTTCCACTTAACATTTTACCTACAAGTTTTGATTCTACAGTTGGGTTTTCTCTAACGTTTAATACATCTGTTGTTACAATCGTTTCCGCTTTAGCAGAACCTGCAAAAATCCCAAGACCAAAAACTGCTGCTGTTGCTATACCTAATAATTTTTTCATGAATAGCCTCCATTTGCTTTGTTTTCGTGTTCTCATTATAGCAACAGTTTTTTGTAGAATTTCGAAAATCACACAATTACAAAGCATTCGTAATAAACGATTAATGATTTGTAACATAAATTTCCATATTAAAGAATTGTATTTCTACCAAAATTAGCAATAGTTTTCATATATTTCTCACAAATTAGTATAAGAATTTTTTTCCAGAAAAAATTACAGTATTACTTTTTTGTTACAAAAAAATCACTTTTCATTACATCTTTTACCAAAATCCATCATAATCCAATTATTAAATTACTTTTTGTAACGAAAAAGGAACAACTCCTATTAGCTGTCCCTTTTTATCGTTTATTTAACTTTCTTCTTCCAAACACCTATCATAATAGCTGAAACAATCGTTCCAATTAATATAGAAACAATATATAGCAACGGTTTATTCACTAATGCGATAACAAACAATCCACCATGCGGTGCCGGCAATGTAATTTGGAATAACATAGATAAGGCACCCGCGATACTTGAACCAACAACACAACTTACTATTACTCGAACCGGATCGGCAGCTGCAAATGGAATCGCACCTTCTGTAATAAACGATGCTCCCATAATATAATTTGTTAAACCAGATTTACGTTCTGCTTCTGTAAATTTTGTTTTAAAGAATGTGGTTGCGAATGCAATCGCAAGTGGCGGTACCATACCACCAGCCATAACTGCTGAGTGCACTCCAAAATTCTGTGCTTCTATTGCAGCAATACCAAATGTAAATGCCGCTTTATTAATTGGACCACCCATATCAATTGCCATCATACCGCCCAAAATAAGACCTAATAATATAGCATTCGTACCGTTCAAACCATTTAACCATCCTGTTAACATTTCATTTAATGCTACTACAGGCGGATTTACTACTTTTTGCATAACAACTCCTGTAATCAACAATCCAAAGACTGGATATAACAAAACAGGTTTAATTCCTTCTAACTGTACTGGTAATCCTGAAAATAATCTTTTCAATCCTAAAACAACATATCCAGCTAAGAAACCAGCAATTAATCCACCTAAAAATCCCGCATTCGCTTGTGCTGCTAAAAACCCACCTACAACACCAGGCATAAAACCAGGACGATCAGCAATAGAACTCGCAATAAATCCAGCTAAGATTGGTACAAGGAATAAAAACGCACCTGTTTTTCCTCCCCCAATAGACATGAACAATTCAGCTAAAGGACCTTCCGCTTTTATACCACCAAACGAAAACGCTAGCGCTATTAAAATCCCGCCACCAACAACGAATGGAAGCATATTACTTACACCGCTCATTAAATGCTTATAAATTCCTAGCCCTTTTTCTTTCTCTACATGTTCTGCCTTCCCATTCTCTTTGACACCTTTAAAGATTGGCGCATCTTGTTTTACAGCTCGATTAAGAAGGAATTCAGTTTTTCTAATACCATCAGCTACTGGCACTTGAATGACATACTTCCCCGCGAAACGGTTCATTTCTACCTGTTTATCTGCCGCAACGATAATCGCTGTTGCGCGTTCAATATCCTCTTTCGTTAAACCGTTCTTTACACCTGTTGATCCATTCGTTTCAACTTTAATCGCAATCCCTAACTCTGCCGCTTTTGCTTTTAAACTATCCGCAGCCATATATGTGTGAGCGATACCAGTCGGACAAGCTGTAACAGCTAATACGTATGGCTCATTCCCTTCCGGCTTTGCTACTTCAACTTCTTCGTCTTCTTTTTCATTCTCTTTTTCATCAAATAAACGGAGAAGCTCATCCTCATCCTTTGCTTCTAATAATTGCTTGCGGAACCCTTCATCCATCAATAACGTAGAGAGACGAGATAACGTTTCTAAATGAGTATTATTCGCCCCTTCACTCGCAGCAATCATAAAAAACAGATGTGCAGGCTGTCCATCAAGCGACTCATAGTTGATACCGCTTACACTTCTACCAAAACAAATCGATGGTTGTTTAACGGCATTCGTCTTCGCATGAGGTATAGCAATACCTTCACCAATTCCAGTTGTACTTTGTGACTCCCGCTTTAGAATAGCTTCTTTAAATTCAGCTTTACTATTTAAACGATTAGCACCATTTAATTTCTCAACTAATTCATCTATGACAGCTTCTTTATTTGAAGCTGTCAAATTCATAATGACTGTATCCCTTTTTAATAGTTCTGTAATTTTCATATGTTGCTTCCCCCTATCGCTTAGTTACAATTACTTGCGACAATAATTCTTCTACTTTTTCTTTTTCACATAAATCAGCTGAAAATGCTGTTGCACTCCCTGTTGCAACGCCATATTGAAATGCCTTTTCAATATCTTTTGTCTGTTCATATTTACCTACAAATCCTGCAACGAGAGAATCTCCGGCCCCAACCGAATTAATTACAACACCTTTTGGAACAGTTGCTTCATATATACCTTGTGCCGTAAATAATAAAGCCCCATCTCCAGCCATTGATACGATAACATGCTCTACACCTTGTTCAACTAATTTTCTTCCAAACGGTAAAACATCTTCTACTGTTGAAATCTCTACTCCGAATAACTCACCAAGTTCATGATGATTAGGCTTTATTAAAAATGGTTTATTTTTAATTACATGTTGCAGCGCACTTCCACTTGCATCGACTACTACGCGAATACCTTTCTCAGCTCCGAGCGCTGCGATTGATTCATAAAAAGTAGTTGAGATAGACGCCGGTACACTTCCAGCTAGTACAACACAATCTCCCTGCCTCATACTTTCGATTTGTTTCATTAATTGTTCAAATTGTTCATTTGTCACATTAGGACCTTGCCCATTTAATTCTGTCTCTTCTTGCCCTTTTATTTTCACATTAATTCGGGAATCACCGTCTACTTGGACGAAGTTTGTTGTTACACCTTCCGCCTGTAATACATCTTTAATAAATCGACCGGTAAATCCACCAGTAAATCCAAGCGCTACATTTTCAACACCTAAACGATGAAGAACACGAGAAACGTTAATGCCTTTCCCTCCAGGAAATTTCATATCTTTCTCTGCTCGATTTACTGCGCCTAAATCGAAGGAATTAACTTGTACTACATAATCAATAGATGGGTTTAAAGTAACTGTATAGATCATTGTTTATCAGCCTCAATTACATTGGTTTGTCTTTTATATTTTTCTAAATCAATTTCTAAATGGTTTGTAATAATATTCGCTTCTTCAACATTGGCAATTTTCGCAAATGCAACTTCTGAGAACTTACTTTCATCAATTAAGAAATATCCTTCGTTCGCAAATGTTAATGCCATTTGTTTTAAAAGTGCCTCTTCTGGATCTGGAGTTGTAAAACCAAGCTGTTCATGTACACCATTTGCTCCTAAGAAACATTTATCAAAACGGTACTTTTGCATGCTTTCCTGTGCCATAGCACCAATTAAAGCTTTCGTCCTACTTTTCATCATCCCGCCTAGTAAATATGCACGAATATTATTTTCAACTAAAGCTTCAATATGCATAAGTCCATTCGTAACGACAGTAACATCTTTATTTATTAAAAATGGAATCATTTCAAATGTTGTACTTCCTGCATCTAAATAAACGCAATCCCCTTGTTCAACAATACTAGCCGCATACTTGGCAATTTGTTGTTTTATTTGAATGTTTTTGGATGATTTTTCAATCATCGTTGGCTCCTGTCCTTTTCCTGTTAAAACAGAGGCACCACCATGAACTCTTTTTAATAACCTTTGTTTTTCTAATTGTGCTAAATCACGACGAATTGTCGATTCAGAGCTTTCTGTTCTTTCAACTAATTGCTGCAATTTAACAACTTTTTGTTCTTTTACAAGTTGCAATATCATTTGATGACGTTCAGGAGTTAACATTTTCTTCACCTCTTCTTTGATTACAGTATAATGAAAACGATCACAAAAATCAACCATAAACATTCACAAATAACCAAAACCAGTCACAAACAGTTATAGACAACAAAAAAGAAACCCATTTGATTGTTATATCAAATGGGTTTCTTTTTTCGATTCACTTATAAAGAAGCTTTATATATACTTAAAACATCGTCTTTATTTAATTTTTTAAAGTTACCGAATTCACCATAAGCCATCGCTTTATCCGCCATTAAGTCAATTTCACTTTCTCTAATAGCGTAATCAGCTAATGTTACTGGAGCTTCAATTGAAGTCCAAAATTGACGTAACGCCTCAATTCCCTCTAATGCAACCTCTTTATCTGTCTTCCCATCTGTTTCTACATCGAATACACGAATAGCGAACTGTTTAAAGCGACTCACATTTTCATCTATAACATGCTTCATCCAATTTGGGAATAGAATCGCGAGTCCGCCCCCATGCGGTATGTCATGAACAGCAGAAACTGCATGCTCAATATTATGAGTTGCCCAATCTCCTTTTACTCCCATCGCTAAAATGCCGTTTAACGCCATAGTACCGCAATATAAAATTGTTTCCCTATGCTCATAATTTTCTAGATCACTTAAAAGCTTAGGAGCTGTTTCAATTACTGTTCTTAAAACAGATTCACAATAACGATCTTGTAATTCTGTATTCATGCCGTGATGGAAATATTGCTCTAATACGTGCGACATAATATCGACCATACCATAAATCGTTTGATCTCTCGGCACAGACGAAGTATGTAGTGGATCTAAAATTGAAAACTGAGGGAATGTAACTGGACTGCCCCAGCCGTACTTTTCATTCGTTTCCCAGTTTGTAATTACAGATCCTGCATTCATTTCAGAACCTGTTGCCGCAAGAGTGAGTACAGTACCGAACAGTAACGCCTCGCTAGCAAATGATTTTTTCGTTACAATATCCCATACATCTCCATCATATTTACTACCAGCAGCAATCGCCTTCGTACAGTCGATTACACTTCCTCCGCCAACCGCTAAAATAAATTCGACTCCATTGTCTTTACAAATTTGAATCCCTTTCTTTACTGTTGATAAACGCGGATTCGGTTCAACTCCTGTCAACTCAAATACTTCCGCATTTATATCCTTTAAAATAGAAATTACATTATCATAAATACCGTTTCTTTTAATACTGCCCCCTCCATATACGAGAAGGACCTTTTTACCGAACTGTGGAATTTCAGTTTTTAACTGCTCTAATTGTCCTTTACCAAAAATAAGTTTTGTTGGATTACGAAATACAAAATTTTGCATATACCTTTACCATCCCTTCCATATGAAAAGCAACTATACTTTTGTATACCACACTTTTTTAATTTCACAAACAAATTTGCTTAACAAAAAAATCCCAGCCTTTAGGCTGAGATTTTTTATTGATAATAAGGTGAGATCATTAAGTAAACAATAACCCCAGATAAGCTTACATATAACCAAATCGGCATCGTCCAACGTACAATTTTACGGTGACGTGTTAATTGATTCGTAAAACCAAATACAAGTGCGAACAATGCAAGGGGTACAATAATCGCCGCAAGGATAATATGTGTAATTAAAATGATGAAATACACATATTTAATGAATCCTTCTCCACCGAAATGTGTTGCCGGTGCCAAGTAATGGTACGATAAATATGACACACAAAATAATAAAGTCGTTGTAAATGCTGCAAGAATAAAACCACGGTGCATCTTTACATTCTTTTTAATAATAGAGAATAAAGCTGCTAATAAAAATACAAACGTAAAACTATTAAAAATTGCGTTTAACATTGGTAAGATAGTTACATCAAAATGTACTTCCCCTTCATAGCCAACAGGTCCAAAGAACAAAAACAAAATAATCGTATTTACAATTACAGAAAGCGTTATCACAATAGGAGCATAGCTTTTCTGATTCGTTGATTGATCCACCAAATTGGTCACTCCTCTTCTTTCAAATATGTATAATTAACCTCACTATTTTAACATATTATTCACGGTGTAAATGTGACAATAGTTTGACACAGTAAGACAGGGCAAAGAAAAAACCCTTCTTAACAATACTTCTTAAGAAGGATTTTATCGCTTTATTATTCAAATAGCAATGCGATTAGTTTTTGTTAAAAAACGTACTGCTATACGCTTGATATATTTCAGACACTTGATATCCCATTAATGAAATTGCTGTTAATGAAAAGAAACCAATCATAAGAAATCGAAACCACATATAAATCTCCTCCTTGTATTTAGCTTAAAAAGCAGTCGCTATATTACAAGTTGAGTGGCACTCTTCATCGTCACTTTCCTTTTTCTTTACAATTGCTGTTATAAATCGAATCATAAAGAAAATCACAAAAGGAAATTGTTCGTAATTTACCTTGGCATAGTTTGGCAACGGCTCGCGCTGCACATCGAACGGAGATGAGAAGGAATAGAACATACCTTGCTCTTCCATATATACAATTACAATTTTCATACAAAACATTATTCCTAGAAATGAAACAATATCTTGCCATTCTGTCGTATATAAAAAGTTATACAGCTCTAATACGTACTCTTCCATCGTCATCCCCCCTTCCTTTTTTACCATTTTGCTCGCCTTCATATAAAAAGTCAAGAAAAAAGTTTATATTCACTATGACAATAGTAATTACTTGTTTCTATGATTATATATGATTCTTTTATAGCAATGATTGGGTGTAACTCTCTTCTAAAACAAGAAATTAGAATCGAACAGATTCCTCATTCTTACTTTTAGGATTCAACAATGTACTATTTTTATTTCTATTAAAAATAAAATAAGAAATTATTATAAGAACAGTAACAAGCATTGTTAAAAGCGCTTGTGAACGTAAAGATTCAATTGCGAGCATGGCAACTAAAACTGCTATAATCGCAGCAATTGTAACATATGTTACATATGGAAAAAGCCACATTTTCACTTTCAAATTTTGTTGTTCCGCTTTCCCCATTTTTTTACGTATCTTGAAATGTGAAACTGCTATAACGAGATAAACGAGTAACGCAATCCCGCCAGATGCATTCACTAAAAATAAAAATACTTTATCTGGAGATATGTAACTAAAAACAACTCCAATGTAAGCAAAGAAAGTTCCAAATAAAACCGCCCGAACTGGAACACCACTACTATTCAATTTCAAAAATGCCTTTGGCGCATCTCCTCTTTCTGCCATTGAAAAAAGCATTCTTGAGTTCGTATATAAACCCGAATTTAAACAAGAAAGTACAGCTGTTAAAACGATAAAATTCATAATTTGCGCTGCCGCTGGTATCCCTATATGTTCCAGTACCGCCACAAATGGGCTTTTTAGTATGTTCGCCGAATTCCACGGAAGGAGTGTAACAACTACAGCGATCGATCCAATGAAAAATACGAGAATACGCCAAATTACACTATTTGTTGCTGTTTTGACTGCCTTTACAGGTTCGGCAGACTCTCCAGCGGCCACTGCAACAATCTCAGATCCCATAAATGAAAATATAACGACGGTGATTCCAAGTAACACCGAACTTATACCATTTGGCATAAATCCTCCTTGACCTACCAAATTCGAAGTGCCAGGTGCTTCCGTTCCTGGTACAAATCCTAAAATAACAGCTAGTCCAAGACAAAGGAACAAAACAATACTTATTACTTTAATAAATGAAAACCAATATTCAAATTCTCCAAATGATTTCACCGAGAAAACATTCGTCAACGTTAATAAAATCGTTAATATTAAGCTTAATAACCAGAGTGGGATTTCTGGAATCCAGTATTGAATAATACCAGCACCTGCTGTAGCTTCTATTGCAATAACAATTACCCAGAAAAACCAATATAGCCACCCAATTGTATAACCTGCCCATGGACCAATTGCCTCTCTTGCATATGTTGCAAATGAACCACTTGTCGGATTAATAGCTGCCATTTCTCCTAGCATTCTCATAACGAAAATAACTAGAAGTCCTGCTAATGCATATGAAACGATAGAACCTGGACCTGCTGAATGCACAACCGCACCACTTCCAACAAACAAACCAGCTCCTATTACGCCACCAATGGAAATCATTGTAATGTGGCGTATTTTGAGGTCTTTCTTAAGATTTTTATCCAACTCTTGTACATCCCCTTCCAAACTTAATTTTGAAATTTATGTAAGAGTATTATGTGAAAAATCTTATCCTATACTTTAAAATATATCAAAATATTCTGAATTTAACAATCGTAATTCTACCTCCTTCAAAAATTATTTCATTAGGTTTAATAATTTCCCATACACAATTGTTGAGAAAATTATAGTCACCTTACAAAAGAATGAATTTTCAGATATCATTAAATAAACAAGATTATACATCTAGACAACTTTTGTATAGGAGTGTTGATATGTTAAACAAGTTTAAATTCATTTGTTGTACTTTAGTAATTTTCTTACTGCTACCGCTAGCTCCCTTTCAAGCACAAGCAGCAAACAATTTAGGGTCAAAATTAATCGTTGGATATTGGCATAACTTTGATAACGGTACTGGCATTATTAAATTAAAAGATGTTTCACCAAAATGGGATGTAATAAATGTATCTTTCGGTGAAACTGGTGGTGATCGTTCCACTCTTGAATTTTCCCCTGTGTATGGTACAGATGCAGAATTCAAATCTGATATTTCCTATTTAAAAAGTAAAGGAAAAAAAGTAGTTCTTTCAATAGGTGGACAAAATGGGGTCGTTTTACTTCCTGACAATGCTGCTAAACAACGTTTTATTAATTCCATACAATCTCTAATCGATAAATACGGTTTTGATGGAATAGATATTGACCTTGAATCAGGTATTTACTTAAACGGTAATGACACTAATTTTAAAAACCCAACAACTCCTCAAATCGTGAATCTTATCTCAGCAATTCGAACGATTTCAGACCATTACGGTCCAGATTTCCTATTAAGCATGGCTCCTGAAACAGCTTATGTTCAAGGCGGCTATAGCGCATATGGAAGCATCTGGGGTGCATATTTACCGATTATTTACGGAGTGAAAGACAAACTAACATACATTCACGTTCAACACTACAACGCTGGTAGCGGGATTGGAATGGACGGTAATAACTACAATCAAGGTACTGCAGACTACGAAGTCGCTATGGCAGATATGCTCTTACATGGTTTTCCTGTAGGTGGTAATGCAAATAACATTTTCCCGCCTCTTCGTTCGGATCAAGTCATGATTGGACTTCCTGCAGCACCAGCGGCCGCTCCAAGTGGCGGATATATTTCTCCAACTGAAATGAAAAAAGCTTTAGATTATATCATTAAAGGAATTCCTTTCGGAGGAAAGTATAAACTTTCAAATCAGAGTGGCTATCCTGCATTCCGTGGCCTAATGTCTTGGTCTATTAATTGGGATGCAAAAAACAACTTTGAATTCTCTAATAACTATAGAACATATTTTGATAGTCTTTCCTTGCAAAAATAATAAAAAACAACAATAGGTTTTATATGACCTATTGTTGTTTTTTATTTATGTAAATTACTTTTTCACTTCTACATGATGAAGAAATTCTTTTCCATCTCTTGAATAACTATTCACAAGACTTAAAAGCAACTTCCCACCAACCAACATCGCACGTTCATCAAAATCGAATTGAGGATGATGGTGTGGATATGTTGCCCCTATTTCTTCATTACCGGCACCTGTGAAGAAAAATGCTCCTGGAACATGTTCTAAGTAATATGCAAAATCTTCTCCGCCCATAATAGGTGGTACTCCCATGACCCTTTCTTTGCCAAAATCGTGTTCCGCAACCGTCATAAAATGACGTGTTTCAGCTACATGATTTATTAATATTGGATAGCCTCGTTTATATTGAATATTAACTTCAGCATGAAGGGACTGACAAATCCCCTCAACAACTCGTCTAAATTCCTTCTCCATATATTCTCTCACTTCAGGATCTAACGTTCGAATGGTTCCTGTAAACGTAGCAGTATCCGCAATAATATTATCGGCTTGCCCGGCATGGAATGTACCAACTGTTAAAACTGCTGATTGAAGTGGATCGACTTTTCTACTCACTAAAAGTTGCAACTGATTAATAACTTGTGTTGCAACGATAATAGCATCTACAGTATGATGTGGCATACCGCCGTGACCACCTCGCCCTTGAATCTTCACTTCAAAAGTATCAGCTGCCGCCATCATTGCTCCAGCTTTCGTTCCAACAATTCCTAAAGGCATCTGAGAAGATAAATGTGTACCAAAAACAACATCTACTCCTTCTAAACAACCATCCTCAATCATGGCAATTGCTCCGCCAGGCTCTTTCTCTTCTGCATGTTGATGAATAAGGACTATTTTTCCTGAAAGTTGGTCTCTGTTATCACTTAATATTTTTGCAACTCCTAAAAGTGTTGCTGTATGTCCATCATGGCCACAAGCGTGCATTACACCAGGAACCTTTGATTTATATGAAACTTTCTTTTCATCTTGAATAGGTAGTGCATCAAAATCAGCACGTAGCGCCATCGTCTTCCCAGGTATTCCACCTTCAATTACGCCGATTACCCCTCTTCCCCCGACATCTGTTTTCACATCAATATGAAAACTTTTTAAAATTTCAGCTATTTTTTTCAGTGTTTCTATTTCTTGAAACGATAGCTCTGGGTATTGATGAAAATCTCTTCGCCACGAAACCATTTGATTATATAAACTTTCCAATTCTTTATGCCATGTTTCTATCATAGAAATTCCCCTTTCTTTTTAACAGTTTAAATAAAAAATACATAATATTCTGTATTTAATCAATAAAAAAAGAGAACTTTCTTTAAAAGTACTCTTAATTCTTCAAAATATTAAACGTTCTACTTCAGTCACTACTTTGCTTCAATACAAATAGTGAAAGTTCCGGTACACTCAAAAATCTAACAGGCATTCGGGTTGTCCCAATACCACGATTTACGTATAAATGTAACAGCTTACTCTTCCCTTCTAATTCATACATACCTTCAACATGACTCTCAGCTAGTTTTGTAGTAATTAAAGGACCTACAAAAGGAATTTGAACTTGTCCTCCGTGACTATGTCCTGACATTTGAAAATCGACTGGATAACGAGATACTTTATCTACAACATCCGGCTCATGTATTAATAGCATATTGAAATCTTGTTGTCTTAAGTTTTTTAAAGTCGAGTCTATTTGTGGCTTCCCTAATAAAAAATCATCCAAACCTGATATTGTAATATACTTGCCGTTTTCCCCTTTAATTTTCTGCACTTCATTTACTAACACAGAAAAACCAGCTTCCTCCATATACTTTTTGTAAAATAAACTACCGCCCCCACCTCTATCATGATTCCCAAACACAGCATATTTTCCTAGGGGAGCTTTAATTTTCTTCAAAATAACCTTTGCTTCTTCTCTTTCCGCACTATAGGATCCAAACTTATCTATTAAATCTCCTGTAAAAACTACTATATCTGGATGTAATTCATTCATCTTCTCCACCAAATTTTCTAGTTGTTTCAATGTAAAATCTGGTCCTAAATGTAAATCTGAGAACTGCAATATTTTTTTATTATTAAACTCTTTAGGAATTGTAGGAGCTTCTATTTCATTCCACGTAACTGTTACTAGTCTTCTTTCTATTTCAGTCGCATAGAAATACAAACTTACTGGTATCATTAATATACTTATGAAACTAATAATAAATATCTTTACGATTGATTTTTTTCGTTCTTTTTTTACATGATGCGTATTCATGTTTTCACCTCTAAAATCACTTTAAATCCTTATTGTTACATTAATGTGACAACATGAACAATGTTCGTTATATCCAATTTCAGCCCCACTCACTTTGACAAATTTATACAGAAATCATATCATATTTTTATCATACATAGATTCTTTAAAATGTTTCTTCTATTCATTCCATCATTCTATTAAGGAGAGGTTATTCATGTCTGTATTTACACCAGAAGAAATTACGGAACTTGCTGCTAATTCTGGAAGAAAAAAAGCTCATTTATCATTGCTCCCTATGCTAATTCTCGGTTTTTTTGGTGGTGCTTTCATAGCATTAGGATATTTACTTGATATCCATGTTATCGGAACAATGCCAAAATCTTGGGGATCATTTACTAGCTTTTTAGGTGCTGCCGTATTCCCTATCGGTCTTATACTCGTTATCCTTGCAGGCGGTGAATTAGTAACTGGCAACATGATGACCGTTTCAATGGCATGGCTTCACAAAAAAATCGACTTATTTCACTTCATACGAAATTTAGTTATTGTTACGTTTAGCAACTTCATAGGTGCTATATTCGTCGCTTATTTTTTTGGTCATATCGTCGGCTTAACGGAGGGAGCTTTTTTAGCAAAAACAGTTACTATTGCACAAACTAAACTACAAGATACACCACTGCAAGCCTTCATTTCTGCAATCGGGTGTAATTGGCTCGTTTGTTTAGCTGTTTGGCTCAGTATGGGAAGTAAAGAATTTATCGGAAAGATTGTCGGTATTTGGTTCCCTGTTATGACTTTTGTTGCGATTGGATTTCAACACGTTGTAGCCAATATGTTTGTCATCCCAGCTGCAATTTTTTCTGGTCATTTAACTTGGGTTGAATATTTTCCAAACTTCATTTTTGTTTTCTTCGGAAACTTAGTAGGGGGTATGTTATTTGTAGCATTACCTTATTTCATATCTTATAATAAGAAACTACCTTCCAATAAAGAGCAAACTGCATTAAAGAAAAAATCTGTATCCGCTTAAATTGAATGTCTATAAATTGGTCCTAAAAAATATTACAAATTTCATTTTTTTTGCGAATATATGTACGTACACTTGTTCTCGAATGTTTTATACGTTATAATAACAACTTAAATAGCATTATTTACATATGAGGTGAAAAACATGAATAAGACAGAATTAATTAAAAACGTAGCACAAAACGCTGAGATTTCTCAAAAAGAAGCTACTGTAGTTTTACAAACTGTAGTAGAATCAATCACTAACTCTTTAGCTGCTGGCGAAAAAGTACAACTTATCGGATTCGGTACATTCGAAGTTCGTGAAAGAGCTGCTCGTACAGGCCGTAACCCACAAACGGGTGAAGAAATGCAAATCGCAGCTTCTAAAGTACCTGCTTTTAAAGCTGGTAAAGAACTAAAAGAAGCTGTAAAATAATGAAAAATAGCCTTCTCATTTATGAGAAGGCTATTTTTTTCATGACATAATTAATAAAAATCTGACCATTACGCTGCTTATTTTGTTCCTTTATGCAAATAAAACCTTTGCTTTCAAAGAAAGGTTTTGCTGTAATACTCGCCTCTGTATATATATCCCTATGCTGCAAGTTCACTGCTTCTTTTTCTAACTTCTGTAGTATGTATGATGCTATCCTTTTTCCTTGATAATCTTTATGCGTAAATAAGCGATCTACGTAATGATCATCATTATAATCCCCAAATCCCACTATCACACCTTTATAATCAGCAACGTAACAAATATTCTTTTCTAAAGACTGTAGCCCTCTCTCTCTATCTAGTCGCTCTGGGGCCCACGCCTGTAGCTGTAACTCGTTATAATCTTTTGCATTCACCGTATGAACCGTTTCATAGAACAATTGTAATACTTGCTCTAAATCCTCCTTCTGGAATGTTCTAATTTTAATATCTTTAAACATATGTAAAACTCCTTATCAAACTAACTCTTTTATTTCGGTTATCCGGATAATTATTTCGTGTTTATTTTCGAAGCAGTTTCTTCCAATATGATTCTACTTCTGCTCTTTCTATATTATATCGACTTTTCCTTCTAAACGAACAATAAACAATACTTATACAAAGTATTGTTTATTGTAAAAAAGCATATTAAATTCGCTTTATAGCTGAAAGTGTTTAAGATTTCAATTTAACTCTTTGTAATCTTAATGCATTTAATACGACTGATACAGAGCTAAATGCCATTGCTGCACCTGCAACCCAAGGTGCTAAGAAACCGAGCGCCGCAATTGGAATTCCTAGGCCGTTATAAGCTAACGCCCAGAATAGATTTTGCTTAATATTTCTAATCGTCATTTTACTCATAAAAATTGCATCAGCAATACTATTTAAATCACCACGGATTAACGTAATATCTGCCGCTTCCATCGCTACATCCGTTCCGGTTCCAATTGCCATACCGATATCCGCCGTAGCCAGTGCAGGAGCATCATTTATTCCATCTCCAACCATTGCTACTTTCTTACCTTGCGCTTGCAGTTTTTTCACTTCTTCTGCTTTTCCTTCTGGTAATACTTCTGCAATTACGTGATCAATACCAACTTGCTTAGCGATTGCCTGAGCAGTTTGTGTATTATCTCCTGTAATCATAACAACGTCTAGACCCATTTTCTTAAGTCTTGCGATAGCTGCTTTTGAAGTATCTTTTACAGTATCCGCAACAGCCACTATACCAGCATATTCTTTATTAATCGCAATAAGCATTGCTGTTTTTCCTTCTCGTTCTAGCGCTTCCATCGATTTAGAAACTTCTTCAATATCAATATTAAACTTCTTCATTAATCGGCGTGTACCAATTAATAATTGTTTTCCTTCTACAACTGATTCGATGCCGAATCCCGGAATCGCTTCAAATGTTTCTGAACTTGGGATAACAATTTTCTTTTCTTTAATTCCTTCTACAATCGCTTCTGCAAGTGGGTGTTCAGAATTTTTTTCTGCCGCACCTACTAAACGTAGTATTTCTTCTTCATGGAATCCATCTGCTACAATTACATCTGTTAACACCGGCTTCCCATTTGTCACAGTACCTGTTTTATCTAGAATAACTGTATCTAATCGGTGGGTTGCTTCTAAATGCTCCCCGCCTTTAAATAAAATGCCATACTCAGCCGATCTTCCTGATCCAGCCATAATAGATGTAGGTGTCGCAAGACCTAATGCACACGGACAAGCGATAACAAGTACTGCTATCATTTTCTCAAGTGCTCCGCCAAAATCACCAGGTGTAACAAATAGCATCCACACTGCAAATGTGATAATAGCAATTACAACTACAACTGGTACGAAAATACCAGAAATTTGATCAGCTACCCTTTGAATAGGAGCTTTTGAACCTTGAGCCTCTTCTACTACTTTAATAATTTGAGCTAATGCAGTATCTCTTCCTACCTTAGTTGCTTTAACTTTTAAAAATCCATTTTTATTCATTGTAGAGCCAATTACTCCATCCCCAATTGTTTTATCAACTGGAATACTCTCGCCTGTTAACATCGATTCATCTATCGCTGATTTTCCTTCTACAATTTCTCCATCTACTGGGATTTTTTCACCAGGTTTAACATAGACAACATCACCAGCTACCACTTCTTCGATTAAAATTTTCATCTCTGTTCCATCTCGCACAACTGTGGCAGTTTTCGCTTGTAGTCCCATCAACTTTTTAATAGCTTTTGATGAACGCCCTTTTGCTCTCGCCTCAAATAATTTACCTAAAATAATTAAAGTAATAAGTACCGCACTCGTTTCAAAATATAAATCTGTCATATGTTCTGAAGAACCAATCGACCTAATACTTAAATAAACACTATAGAAATAAGCTGCTGACGTTCCAAGTGCCACAAGAACATCCATGTTTGCACTTTTATTGCGTAGCGCTTTATAAGCACCAATATAAAACTGGCCTCCAATGATAAACTGAACCGGAGTTGCAAGAGCTAGCTGCACCCAAGGGTTCATAAGCACATCAGGTAAATAAATAAACGATGTAAATGAGAAGTGGCTCACCATTGCCCACAATAACGGGAATGATAAAATAAACGAAATAATAAATTTCTTCTTTTGTCGTTCAATTTCTTGTAAGCGATGATCTGTTGATCCATCTTGCTCATCTGATTTCACTTCTAATTTATATCCTAACTTTGTAATCGCACTCTTCATTTCATTTACACTGATTTCATCAGGATTAAAGTCTACCGTTGCTGACTCTAAAGCGAAATTTACTGTCGCTCCGTTCACACCTTCTAACTTATTTAAACGCTTTTCTACTCTATTCGCACATGCTGCGCATGTCATCCCTGAAACAGTAAACTCAGCTTTATCACTTACAATTCCATATCCTAGCGACTCAACTTTTTCCTTAAATTGTTGTGGATTTGTTTTATGGGGATCATACATTATTTTTGTTTTTTCAAGTGCAAAATTTACATTTGCATCATGAACACCTTCTACTTTTTTCAGGCCTTTTTCAATTCTATTTGCACAGGCTGCACATGTCATGCCTGATATTTGGAGATTGGCCTCTTTTTGTTCATCCATGTCTCTCACCTCTATATACCCTTATAAGGTATAATTTTTAGCAAAATAAATCGTACTCCATATAAAGTACGATTTATTTCTATATTAAAAATTATTATTGAATTTCATAGCCTTGATCTTCAATTACAGCAACGATATCTTTTAACGTTACAACTGATGAGTCGATAGTAACTTCAACAGTTCCTTCTGCTAATTGAACTTTTACTTGTTCAACGCCGTTTAGTTCTTTCACATTACTTTCAATAGAATTTACACAATGCCCACAAGACATACCCTCAACTTTTAATGTTAACTGTTCCATTTAAAATCCTCCTCTTGTTTATTCATTGTTTATTAATCACAACTACATCTTACCATACCCCCCTAAGGTAATCAATGGTTTTGTATCATGATTTTTATTTTTTTCTAAAATCTTTATTTTTTTGCTCTAATTATGAATTTATATATCTTCTCCTATATAAACAAAAGCCAAGCTAGTCAAATACTAGCTTGGCTTTTATGCTTTTGAAAAACGTTCAAATACTGTCATTAATTCTTCAATTGCTTCGTCACCATTACCATTTTTAATAGCTCCTGAAACACAATGACTCGTATGATTTTTTAAGACACCCATTCCTACTTTTTTCATCGCTGCATTAATCGCAGAAATTTGAACTAAAATATCCACGCAATAACGATCATTTTCAATCATATTTTGAATACCACGGACTTGGCCTTCAATTCTCTTTAATCTATTTATAATTTGTTCTTTTTCTTTTTCTGATCTATGTGTTACTGATTCATGGTCCTTATGATCCATATTATCACCTTCTTAAAGTTTCTCTTCATCCAATAAAACAATTGCTTTTATGAGTATACCAATTATATCATCAAATATCTATGTAGGATACCCCATATGAGTATATTTTCGCTTTATGATTATTCTTAACACATCATTAGCTTCTCAGTCTCAATTAATATGATACCCTTTCTTTTTTTCAAAAAAACAATAATAAGCAGGGATTGTCCATCCCCGCTTATTATTCATCCACAAATATAAAAGTCTCAATTTTCACACGTGTAAATTGAGACTTTTTTCTTCCTATATATAATTATTGCTGATCACATACTTTTGTATCATTCACTACTGAAGTTCCTTCAACGGTTACCGTATGAAAACAGTCATTTACACGAACTGTCACAACATTATCTTGCCGATCAATGATATGATAGTCATTAAAATTTTTATTCAGAGCACTGCGAATTTGTTCTCCTTCATAAATTGGAATACCATGTGATAAAACCCAAATAAGCCCAGCGATAGCAAGAATAGTTTTCATACGATCTACCTCCTTGAGAATATAGTGAACTTTTAATCCATGCTTTTTCAGCTCTATTAATCATGAATGGAATGAATCAAGCCTTTTTGGAAATAAGTTCATTTCGTCTATTTTATGTTTATGCTAATTGTGACCGAATTGTGACAACTTTTTGTCTATTTAGACGAAAAGTTGAAACAAAACTTTCAAAAAGGACAATTCTACTTATAAAAAAAGGTTATGGAATGTTTCATCCATAACCTTTTTTCAGCCCTATTCTACAACTCATCCACCGTACTTCATGTGATTTTTGTAGAGTTATTTTATTTTTATTCATCGACATCAAAACAAAATCTTGAAAAAACTTCCCACACGAGTTCATTTCTACTACTTACCCCAGTCTTTTCAAAAATGGATTTTAAATGATCTTGTACCGTGTATATAGATATACAAAGTTCATGGGCTAATTCCTTTGTCGACATACCTGTAAGAATTTTACGTATTACTTGCTTCTCACGTGTTGTAAAACTATACACTTCCGTAATAAGCGGAAAGATTTCTTCCGGTCTTGCTCTTTCGAATAGAACAACATAACCACCCTGAAAACTACTTGTACGTTCTAACTTACTGGCCCGAATGATTAAAAAATGTCCATAGGCTAAAGGTATACAAACTTTTTCTTCTCTATTCATACAACCTACATTATATTCGTTAGCCTTTACTTTCGAACAAACCGCACGTATTGGCCTTGGTATTTCTTTTATATTTAACTGTTCATACTTTCTAAGATTTGAGAGCCAATCGCTGCCATCTTGATTCCAATATAATAAATTAAAATCCTCACTTAATATAATCGTGCCTGTCCCTATTACCTTCTCTTCTGAAAAAGGTTTAGGAAATGCCTTTTTTAAAGCCTCTCCAGCAATTGGAACTATCGTTGCCAAATACTTACAATCATCTATATGAAAAGCGGGACTTGTACTCCCTCGAAATAAACTAAGATGCCCAAAACAGTTCCCCTTACTCATACAAACGCCCCTTAATTCATCTCCAAAACTTGCTGGTTTTAAAATATTTCGGTATCTAGAGCTTTTCTTTTGTTCACCATTTGTCACCATACTAAGAGAAGCAACATGAGGATAGTGTTCTGATAAATATTTAAATTTATTAAAATCATCTTCTAGAAATTCATTCATAAACAATTGTGGATGAATCTTTTCAACACTTTCATCCGTAAATGCCCCATTAGATAAAAAAGAAATTGGGTCTATAGCTGTAAAACAAGCGGCGTCAAAATCAATGACTTTACGTATTAAGTGGAGAAATGACTCTTGAAATGTCCTTATAGAACTTATACGATTCGCTACCATTGTAATTTCTTTCGTTATTTTTTCATACATCCTCTTCCCCCCAGATTTACGGGATTGTTTCCCTTCATAATTTCATTCCATAATAAACCTATAATACACATACTTAGGAGGTTAAAAATGAATTGGAATGATACTACCGTAAATTCATATGAACAAAGAATTCCATGTAAAATCCCAGGCTACTACAACCTATATGAAATGATGAATCATTTCTTGTTTACTACACTCCCTAAAGAAAATATGAATCCAAATTTACTAGTTATAGGTGCTGGTGGTGGACAAGAAATTCTCTCAATAGGCAAACAAAATAGCAACTTATCTTTTACAGGTGTTGATCCATCTGAAAGCATGCTACAGCTAGCTAAAAAAAGAATTGAAAGCGAAGGCATACAAAATCAAATTCACTTTGTACATGGAACTGTCCATTCATTATTAACCAATCCATTATTTGACGCTGCTACTTGTATGCTTGTTCTTCATTTCATCCCAACTATTAAGGAGAAAAAAGAGCTTCTTAATGAAATTAGTAGTCGCTTAAAACCTGGTGCTCCATTCTTTCTCTCTACAATAAATGGTGTACCCCATACAAGTATGTTTTCTGCACAATTGAATGCTTGGCGCAACCACATGATGCAAAATCAAATTCCATTAGAAGATTGGAACCGATTTGAAAATTCTTTTGAAACAGAAATATTTCCTATTTCTGAAACAAATCTACTAACTATCATGAAGGAATGTGGCTTTATTCACATCACTCGCTTTTTCAGTAGCTTTTTAATTGATGGATACGTTGCCTTTAAACAATAATGAAAAAAGGTAAGCAATTGCTTACCTTTTCCCTCTTCTATAGGTGACTAATAAACCTTAACCCTTTACTTAAAGAAGTCGGCACAACTGACGCATGATTTTCCCCTTCAGCTTCATAAAACGTAAATCTAAACTGATCGTGTTTTACTTGGAGAAGGCGCTCTGACAATTCGTTTGCCCCTACAACCATATGCTCTCGTTCTAGTGCCCCAACTGTAAGGAACACTCCCGTTTCAAACTTGGCACTATTTAATTCACTTATAAGATTCTCTTCTTTTTCAAGCACAGATTGGTTATTCCACCAAATAGATGGACTACTTATAAAATAATTTTGAAAGGCATTTACGTTTGTAAATAGTATATGTAAAGCAAATAAACCACCTAGCGAATGCCCAAATAACGTTTGTTTTCCTTTATCAATCTCAAAATCATTTTCGATTTGAGGCTTCAGTTCTTCTTCTATAAAAGTAAAGAAGTTATGTGCTCCTCCTGTTTTAGGCCACGGTTTGCCATCCGGTTTTAAAGGCGCATCTTTTGAAATTACGCTAGGCGTAAAATCATAACATCTTTCTTCACCTGAAAATGCCCCTTCAATACGATAACCAATACCTACTATAATGGCTGGTGAAACACCTGTTTTCTCTGCTCTAACTGATTGTATTTTAACCGCTTCATGGAATGTTTGAAAAAAGGCATTGCCATCTAATACGTATATAACAGGATATCCTGACTCTGGTGCTGGCTGCCTCGGCTTTGAAATATGAATTTGATATTCTTTACCTTCTAATTTTGAATACATTTTCCACTGTTCTGTATTAAATGTAATAACCTGCTGTTTTTCAATAGTAGTATTCATCTTATATCCCCCCTTCTTAACTCGTTACATATATTTCTACTTTCTCTTCTTGAGATACAACGCTATCGTAACCGAAACAAACAGGAGACCCATTATACGGATCAATCATGACACGTGCATCAATATGAAATACTTCTTTTAACACTTCATTTGTAATTATTTCTTCTGGGCTACCAGTTGTAACGATTTCCCCTTCCTTCATTGCAATAATTCCATCTGAAAACCTTGCTGCATGGTTAATATCATGTAATACCATAACGACCGTACAATTATGTTCTTTATTTAACTTCTCCACAATTTGTAATACATCTAATTGATGAGACATATCAAGATATGTAGTTGGCTCATCTAATAGCAACACTTCTGTCTCTTGTGCTAAAGCCATCGCTAGCCATACCTTCTGTCGTTGACCACCTGATAAATTTGCAATTTGTCTCGTTCGAAATTCAGAAGTTTTCGTTATTTCTAATGCCCAATCAATCATTTCTTTATCTTTTGAAGTTAACTTATTTACGTTATTTCGATGTGGATAGCGTCCATAAGAAATTAACTCTTCTACTTTAAGCTCTCCTGGTGCAATTGGAGTTTGTGGAAGTAAAGCTAACTGCTTCGCAATTTCTTTCGTTGGAATTGTATTTAAATCCTGTCCTTGCAAATATACTTTACCGCTCTTTTGCTTTAAAATTCTTCCCATTGTTTTTAACAATGTCGATTTCCCGCACCCGTTTGGTCCTATAATTGTCGTTACTTTTCCTTCTTGTATTTCCACATTTAAATCGCGAAACACTGTAAGCTTTTCATAACTCGTTTCTAAATTTTTTGCACTTAAAATACTCACTTTTATTCCTCCTCTTACGCTTTCGCCTTATAAAGTAAATATAAGAAATACGGTACACCGACAATAGAAATAACGATCCCAACAGGTAACTCTACAGGGGTGAAAACTGTTTTTGCAATAAAGTCTGAAGCTATTACAAGGAACATTCCGATTACTCCACACGTAGGAATTATATATTTATGCTGAATACCGACGAGCCTTTTCGCTATATGCGGTGCCATTAATCCAATGAAACCAATACTTCCTGAAACAGCAACACATGCACTCACAAGTCCGATACTACTTAATAGTAAAATGGATTTCTCTCGTTCTACTGCAACACCTAAACTTGTAATACTCGTTTCTTCCAATTGAAATAAATCTAATAAATAAGCTTTCTTTTGTATAAGTGGAATTAAAATGATAAGCCACGGTAACATAGCAACAATATACTTCCAGTTTGCACTATATATGCTTCCAGACACCCAAACTGCAGCCATCTCGAAATCAGTTGACTTCATTTTGAGCGATAAATACATAGAAAACGCTCCAAATCCAGATCCAATTGCAATCCCTGTTAATAAAAGACGTTGCGAGTCTAACTTACCGTTTTTCCAAGAAAACAGATAAATTATTATAGCGGCTCCTAGCCCACCGACTAAACCAAACATCGGCATCATCATAATAGAAATCCAGTCTGTGCTCTTTAATTGCCCTTGAAAGAAGAACATGAAAATTACGATGGCTGTACCTGCTCCGGCATTCACTCCTAAAATACCTGGGTCCGCCAATCCATTTCTCGTAATCCCTTGAATTACAGCACCCGCAACACCGAGGCCTAATCCTACTAATCCAGCAATTATAATGCGCGGAAGGCGAAACTCAAAAATAACTAAATCATGGTCTGGTACTGGATCTATTCTAAAGAGTGTTTTAAATACATCTGTAATCGTAATATCAAACGTACCATTCGTTAAACTAATATAAATAGCACATAATATTAAAAATATACTAATCCCCATTGTCATTCCAAAACGTTGACTTGAACTTTTAAGCATGTCTCTCTCCTCCTCTTGTACGGATTAAATAAAGGAAGAAAGGAATTCCAATTAAGGAAGTAACGACTCCAATTGGTGTTTCAAATGGATAGTTTACAAATCTACTTAAAATGTCACATAATGCTAAGAAAACTCCACCAATAACGCCTGCGCAAGGCAAAATCCACTTATAATCTACCCCAATTATAAAGCGCGTAATGTGTGGAATAATTAAACCTACAAAACCAACTTTCCCCACTAAAGCAACTGCTGTTCCTGTTAAAAAAATAACTGATAAAATTGCCATCGCTTTAACTAGTTTTGTACGCTGACCTAGATTAATAGAAACTTCTTCTCCTAAAGAAAGAATGGTAATAGATTTTGATATTAATAGTGCTAAAATTATACCAATTATCCCAAATGGTATCGTGATTTTAATGATATTAGGGTCCACTTGATCTAACTTTGCATTAAACCAAAAACTAACATTTTGAGAAATTTGGAAATATGAAGCCATCGCAGCCGATACACTACTTAAAAATGTTCCAATAACTGTCCCTATAATTGCTAATCTAACAGGGGATAAGCCATTTTGAAGGAGTGAGCCAAAACCAAACACTATACCGGCTCCTAGTGCAGAGCCAATCATTGAACATAAAACCATACCAATCGATGACATTCCCGGAAGAAAAATCATGCAAAGTGTAATAACAAAGGCTGCACCATCCGTCACACCCATAATAGAAGGGGATGCAAGATAGTTTCTTGTCATCCCCTGCATAAGTGCTCCTGATATGGCTAGAAATGCTCCGACTAAAAGAGCTGCAACTACCCTTGGTAAACGTGAAGTAATAATAATATTATGATTTACATCGCTTGAATCAAAATGAAATAAAGCATTCCACACTGTTTCAGCATCAATGTTTTTCGCCCCATATAAAACAGAAAGTATAACTGTAAATAAAATCAATATGGGTGCTATACATAAAATGGTTACTGGTACCGCATTCGTTTTCTGCATATCATTCAACGCACCTTACTTATTGTATTATTTAGATAAATTTTTCACTGCTTCTTTTAAGAATGCTGTTTTACTCCAAGCTGTGCCACCTTGGGCCATTGGATCTACAACGTTTACAAATACTTTCTTTTCTTTCGCAGCATTCATACTTTGCCAAATTGGATTGCTTTCAATTTCTTCTAGCACTTTCGGGTTTTTATTTTCACTTGCCTCATATTGTAAGAAAACATAATCTGGGTTAAGTTCAGCAAGTTTTTCAAATGAAATTTTCTCTTGTGCTTTTACAGTTTTAAGTTGTTCTGGAGCAGTTAGTCCAAGATCTTTATAAATTACAGGGTTGAAGTATACTCCTTCTGGATATAGGAATAATTCATTTGCTCTTAGTCTAATTACAAGTACTTTTTTGTCTTTTAACTTATCTCCTAATTTTGCTTTTGCTTTTTCAGCGTCCGCATTGTAATCTTTAATAATTTTTTCTGCTTTATCTTTTTTACCAGTTAATTCTCCCATTAACTTTAAGTTATCTTCCCAATCTGTTGAAACGTGTGATACCGGGAACGTCGGAGCTACTTTCGTAAACTTTTCAGCTGTTTCTGCTGGGAATTTCGTACTAGATGTAATAACATCCGGTTTTAATTGAAGTAATGTTTCAAAATTAGGTTGCATTTTTTCACCCACAGATTTTGCACCCTCTAATTCTTTTTCAAGATACTTTGGTAATTTACCACCTACAGTAATTGCACCGACTGGTTTAATTCCAAGTACTGCTGCATCTTCCATTGACTCTAAACTAGCTGTCGCAATTTTATCTACTTTTGCTGGTACTGTGTATTCTTTACCTAAATATGTAATTTTTCGTTTTTCATCTTTTTTTGTTTCCGTAGCTTTTGTCTGTTGCTTTTGTTCCCCTGAAGTTTTATCCGTACTATTACATGCTGCTAAACCTACACTTAAAACTGTAACCATCCCTAATGTAAATAACTTCTTGTTCATCTTTATATATCTCCTCTCAAAACTTGTAAATAGATTATTTTTATATGAAAACTTAACTACATGAAACTTGTCCCAAACATATATTTCATTAGATTAATAATTTTATCCGGAACTCATTCTCATTCACTTCCCCTAAACTATAATTCTTTTACACTTCATCCATCGATAACCTTTTCACTGATAATGATTATCGTTACTAAGTATATATTTAATATGCAATTATTTCAAGAATGATTTGAAAAATTTTAACAAACTGAATTAAAAAGAAGTATCCGCCTATTATTAGCGAGATACTTCTTTTTTTAGAAATTTATATGTAATTCAACTGGACAATGGTCTGATCCCATTATTTCACTGTTAATTTTCGCCTCTGTTATTTTGTCTTTCATTCTTTCCGAGACAACAAAATAATCTAAACGCCATCCAATATTTTTTGCTCTCGCTCCCATACGATACGACCACCACGAATATGCTCCTTCCTGATCAGGATAAAGGTAGCGATACGTATCAACAAATCCTTCTTCTAAAGTACGTGTAAACTTCTCCCTCTCCTCATCAGAGAATCCAGGGTTTTTACGGTTACTTTTTGGATTTTTTAAATCTATTTCTTTATGTGCGACGTTTAAATCTCCGCAAAAAACAACTGATTTCTTTTCATTTAATCGTTTAATATAGGCCCTGAAATCATCTTCCCATTTCATTCTGTAATCTAAGCGTTCTAATCCACGTTTGGAGTTTGGTGTATATAACGTTATCATATAAAAATCTTCAAATTCTAAAGTAATGACTCGTCCTTCTTGATCATGTTCCTCAATTCCTAATCCGTATGTAACAGAAAGCGGTTCCTTTTTTGTAAAAATAGCCGTTCCTGAATATCCTTTTTTCACAGCATAATTCCAATATGTATAATATCCATCTAAATTTAAATCAATTTGTCCACTTTGTAATTTAATCTCTTGTAAACAAAATATATCTGCATTGGATTCTTCTAGATATTCTAAAAATCCACCTTTTGCAATAACTGCTCGCAAACCATTTACATTCCATGAAATCAACTTCATCTATGTTCCTCCTCTTGATGTGCATTTTCAATTTTCATGCTAACACAAAATAGATACCCTATCATAGTTTCATCTTTGTAATCTTGCTCTTACATTCGTAAATACGTACATACGTACTTTATTCAGGTTATACTAATGCCAGAGGTGATGTTCTGTGCATAATGAAGAGTTCACAGTAACAAATGAGTATTGGCAAGCAATTATTCATAATGACTCCACATATGATGACAAATTCTTTTACGCTGTAAAATCAACCGGTATTTTTTGCCGACCATCATGTAAATCGAGAATACCGAATAAAAACAATGTACGTATTTTTCTTAAGGCAGAGCAAGCATTACATGAAAATTTTCGTCCGTGTAAACGTTGTAAACCAAACGGGCTAACTTTACCTAATGAAGAATGGGTAGAGCAAATTAAAGAATATATCCAAAAACATTATTGTGACGTGCTAACCCTCGACTTACTCGCAGAAATATGCCATGGTAGCCCTTATCATCTACAACGCACTTTCAAGAAAATTGTAGGGATTAGTCCAATAGAATATATACAGCAATTCAGAATTAAAAAAGCGACAGAATACCTTTCACATACAAATCAATCCATTATGGAAATTAGTACTGATGTCGGGATAGAAAATCCGGAGTATTTCGCGACTTTATTTAAAAAGAAGATAGGATTTACCCCTACTGAATATCGAAAAAAGAACGGAATAAAAGAGGTATGAAATAATGAAACCATATGAAAATAAAACTATATATTGGACATTGCTTATTCATAAACATTGGCGTATGCATATTGCAGCTACTTCAAATGGATTATGCTTCATCGGATCGCAAAATGAAACTTTTGAAGAACTAAATACGTGGGCTAGCAAAAAACTGCCACAACATACATTAATCCAAAATCCAGATTATCTGCAAACATATACAAAAGAACTTATCGAGTATTTGGAAACCAAACTAGAAACCTTTACAATTCCTATCGATGTTTACGGAACTGCATTTCAATTAGCTGTTTGGAATACGGTACGTGAAATTCCTTATGGGGAGACACATTCTTATTCAGAGATTGCGGAAAGAATTCAAAAACCTAACGCTGTACGTGCAGTTGGGACTGCCGTTGGGGCAAATCCTCTGCTTATCACTATTCCTTGTCACCGCGTTATTGGGAAAAATGGTAAACTTACCGGTTTTAGAGGTGGTTTAGCAATGAAAAAAGAATTGCTCAAATTAGAAGCGCTTCGGGAGGAGTAAATATGACAGAGGATTGTAATGGAATATTGTCTTTAGTCGTTCCAAAAGAATTTAGTTTTCAAGAAAACTTACGCTATCTATCGCGTTCTAAAAATGAATGTATGTTTCATATTGAAAACAATAAAATCTATAAAGTCATTCCTGTTCAAAACATAAATCCATTAGTTGAAATTGGTTTGAATGCCGATAGTAATATTCAAATACGTTTTTTAGGAGAATCATATGTCTCTGAAAAATGGGCACACGATGCCGTATCTAACTATGTAAAAGAGTGGTTTGATTTAACTACTGATTTAGCTCCCTTCTATAAATTAGCTAAACACGACCCACTCCTTCAAAAACCCATTAAAGAATTTTACGGTCTTCGTACTTTGGGAATTCCGGATTTATTTGAAGCACTATGCTGGGGGATTCTAGGTCAACAAATCAACCTCACATATGCCTATACTCTAAAAAGAAGATTAGTCGAAAATTTTGGCGATTATGTAGATTGGAACGGTAGAAAACATTGGATATTCCCATCACCTGAAGTAATAGCAAATTTAGATGTAGAAGATCTCGCAACATTAAAAATGACTACAAGAAAGTGCGAATACTTAATTGACGTCGCGCAGCTCATTACAGAAGGTAAATTATCAAAAGAATCTCTATTACAAATACAAGATGTGAAGCAAGCTGAAAAACAATTAACTAGCATTCGCGGTATAGGGCCATGGACAGCTCACTATGTTTTGATGCGTTGTTTACGATTCCCTTCAGCTTTTCCAATTGATGATGTTGGTTTGCATAATGCAATTAAATTTATAACAGGTTCCGAAAAGAAACCGACTAAAAATGAAATAAAAGAATTTGCATCAAATTGGACAAATTGGGAGTCTTACGCGACTTTTTATTTGTGGCGGGTGCTATATTAAAATTTCCTAATAAAAAATAGATAGGGAAACCTATCTATTTTTTCACATGTAAAAACTTCACACATACTGGCTCTGGAACATTTACGTCCGTCTGTACAAGCGTTAGCTCCCCTGTCATTTCATCCCTAGCAAATAAAGTCAAAGTATTAGATCTTTCATTCGCTGCAATTAAAAATTTTTCATCCGGATCTAAAGAAAAATCACGTGGCCAATCCCCTTCTGTCGATACTGTTTCAATAAAAGCGAGCTCTCCATTGTGCCCATTCACTCGGAAAACCGCGATACTATTATGTCCCCTATTTGCTGCGTAAACAAACTTGCCATCAGAAGAAATGTGAATTGCACTTCCGTAACTATCTTTTCTAAAATCTTCAGGTAATGTAGAAATGTATTGTTTTTCTTTAAAACTGCCACTCTTTGCATCATATTGAAGTACAATAATCTCTGAACTTAATTCTGTCATAACATATGCATACTGCGCACTTGGATGAAATATAAGATGCCTTGGACCACTACCATGTTTTACAGATCACCGTGTAACTTCTATTAGTTCTCCATCACTTTCTTTATATGTAATCACCTTGTCTATTCCTAAATCAACTGCTACTACATATTTTTCATCAGAAGTAAAATCCATATAATGAGCATGTGCCTTTTCTTGCCTTTCCTTATTTGGTCCTGACCCTTTATGTTCTACAATTACCGTAGCAGCATTTAAACTTCCATTATCCTTTTTCACTAAATAGGACTCTACTGTTCCTTTATGATAATTAGCTGCTACTACTATACTATTCTCCCGATTCACACTTACATAGCACGGCGATACCCCTTCTAAAACTTGCATGTTAATCGAATTTAGATTACCGGATTTATTATGAATGGAAAAACTAGCAATTCCACCTAACCCATTATCTTTCGCAACAGAATAAAGGTACTCGTTGTTATGACTAATCGTTACATATGTCGGACTTCCTATATGAGCTGCTAATTCAATCCCTTTAAGTTCTCCGATGTTCGTATCAAGTATAAATTTATAAATCCCCTTACTCTCTGCTTTGGTATATGTCCCTATATAACCATGAAACTGATTTTCACTCATAACATTTCCCCTTTTACAAACGTCTTGTAACAAGTTTCACTTTGTATTTTTTACTATAGAAAAGAACCAAGTAGCACTTCATTACTACTTGGTTCTCTTTTTAAGCTTGTTCTTCAAATCGTCTTGCGATTTCTACAATTACTTGAACAGCTTTTTCCATAGTATCTACCGAAACATACTCAAATTTACCGTGATAGTTTTCACCACCAGTGAAAATATTTGGCGTTGGTAATCCCATATACGATAATTGTGATCCATCTGTTCCACCACGAATTGGATGGATGTTCGGTTCGATATTTAAACTTTTCATCGCTTCATATGCAATATCAACAATTTCTCGCACTGGTTCAATTTTTTCAAGCATGTTATAGTACTGATCATTCATCTCTAAAACAATCGCATCTTCACCGTACTTCTCTTGCATGTTTTTCACAATATCTTTAATGTTATTTTTACGCGCTTCAAAATGATTACGATCAAAATCTCGAATAATATAGTAAGCTTTACTTTGCTCGACATCACCATTTAAAGAGAGTAAATGATAAAACCCTTCATATCCCTCTGTATATTCTGGCGCCTCTTCTACTGGCAACTGTCTATCGAATTCCATAGCGAGTTTACTTGCGTTACGCATTTTGTTTTTCGCTGTTCCAGGATGTGTATTTGTCCCTCTAAAAGTTAATTTGGCGCTTGCAGCGTTAAAACTCTCATATTCTAAACCACCTAATGGACCTCCGTCCATCGTATAAGCAAACGATGCACCAAACGCTTCTACATCAAAATGAGCTGGCCCACGACCAATCTCTTCATCTGGTGTAAATGCTACTCTTATTTTTCCATGCTTAATTTGCGGATTATGTATTAAATAATTCATTGCGACCATGATTTCTGTAAGACCAGCTTTATCATCTGCTCCAAGAAGTGTTGTACCATCAGTTGTAATAATTGTATGTCCTTTATATGATGGTAATTCCGGGAACTGTTCAGGTGTTAACACAACATTTAATTCTTCATTTAACGTAATCGCATTACCATCAAAATTTTCATGAATTTGTGGTTTTACATTTTTCCCTGTAAAATCTGTTGCTGTGTCTAAATGAGCTAAAAAGCCGATTACAGGAACATCCTTATCTGTATTAGCAGGCAGTGTTGCCATTACGTAACCATTTTCATCCATCGTCACTTCTGATAACCCAATCTCTTTCAACTCTTCCACTAATAACTTACCAAACTCAATTTGCCCTGGTGTTGTAGGCACTGTATGACTTTCTTCATTTGATTGTGTATCAATCTTTACATATCTCGTAAATCTTTCAATAAGTTCTTGTTTCAAATTCGTTCACTCCTTTTATAGTTCTCTCTCTATTATAATCCTTATAACGAAATATTTTAACTTTTTTGACTGTGGAAATATATATCTATTTACATTTTTAATAAATCATAAAAAGACATAATATTTGTACATTGAAATTCAAACATGTAATATACATCATTATATATTGGGAGGTTTTAAAGATGAGGCTAACTCTCTTTCGCTATTTTCTTTTTTTCCTAGGATTAATTTTTTTTGGACTTGGAAATGCTCTCGCAGTCAAAGTTAAATTCCTCGGTTTACATCCTTGGGAAGTTTTAAATATGGCTCTCTACCAACGGTTTGGGTGGACAATTGGTACTTGGAGTGTCATATGTGGATTATGTCTCGTTCTTATCTCTTTACTAGTAGATCGAAAATATATAAACGTGGGCACATTTTTAAATGCACTACTTATCGGTCCTATTATGGACTTTTTCTTACAATTAAAAATCCTTCCAAACGCTAGTGATTATTTATGGATAAACTTACTCATTTTATTTTCTGGTATTGCAATTACAGGAATTGGGGGCGGCATGTACGTCGCGGCTGGCATTGGTGCTGGACCCCGCGATGGATTCATGCTTACCATTTCTGACAAAACTGGGTTATCTATTAGCCGTGCTCGAATCATTGTAGAATGCTTTGTACTAGTCATTGGATTCATGCTAGGAGGTCCTGTTTTTATCGTAACTTTTCTATACACTTTTATTCAAAGTCCAATATTCCAGCATTCATTTAAGGTATTTCAAAAACTCTTACATACTTTAAATAACAAAAACAAAGAACGTATTAGTGAAAATATTTAAAACTCAACTTAATGCAAAAGAGTGTGTTTTAAAAGTAATTTTTAAAACACACTCCATATACCCCATTTCATTCTTCTCTCCATAATCTCTCTACATTCATTAATTGCTCTTCTTTAAATTCTAGCTTATATATATCCGGTTTGGATGTATTCATTAAAAATTCAAGTCCATATTGATTATCAAAATAGTTCATCATTAGTGTCATTACAAGCCCATGTGTACCAATTACAATTTTATGTCCTTGAAAATTCATTAATATTTCTTTTAACACTCTCACTACTCTTCTCTGACAATCCGCATATGACTCTCCATCCGTCAGTGCATATTCTGGATTAAAAAACATCTCCTTTACAAGTGGGTACACTTCCTTATCCGATATAATTTTATCTTCATTTGAAAACTTACACTCTTTAAGATTTTCATATACTAATATTTCTTTTTCATGGAGATTCGCTGACTCTTCTATCGTTAACATAGCCCTCTTATACGGACTTGAAATGAAAGTATTAATTCCCTCTGTTTCTAATATCTCAGTTATTCTTTGAGCATCTAAAATTCCCTTCTCAGTTAATCCACGTGTTCTTTCATTTCCTTCTAATTTTGGCGATTCACCATGCCTAACCATATAGATATATGTATTCATAATTCCTCCCTTTTCTATATCCCTCTTTAAAGACATGACTATCAACCCATAAGAATATACGTTCTTATTTCATATCTTTCCAGAAAAAAATATCAAATGTTAATCTTCAGATAAATTCACAAAAAAGCTTCTCCTTGATTTTATCCCCTTCAAGGAAGCTTATATATTTTCTTTTACACTATCAAAACTCAAAACGTCTTTCTCCTCTAGTTTCGCCACACCTCATTCTTCTATTTTCATCAATACAATTCTCCAACCATCCGGATCTTCTATCGTTATCCCCTTTTCTTTCCAATACGGATTTTCTGGTTCTACTTCACCATACCCCATTGTATGCAGCCTTTTACTCACTTTTTTCATTTCACTATCTTCTCGCATGTAAAATACAAGTAAGTTATCTTTTGTTGGAGCTGGACATGGGCTCCCATCTATATATCTTGTAAATTCTAAATGATATTCTTCATCTGGTAGTCCAAACATGACGCCATCGTAACCTTCATGACCGTAAAATTCACCTATACGCTTTAAACCTAATCCTTTTTCATAGAATGCTATAACCTCTTCAAACTTATCTGTTGGACGTGCTATTCGAAACTTCACCCAATTTTTCATGCTTTTCCTCCCATACTAAAAACGTAATGAATGACTATATTTTATTGTATATACTTAAAACATTTTTGAAATCCCTCATTAGTATGAAAATAGATACATACAAAGGTGTTACTTACTAGCCTATAACAATCAAAAACTCACCTAGAAAGAAAATCCCATCATTTTATATGCAAATTTGCATCTCCACTTGCAAAGCACTAAAAAACCTTTAAAATATACTGGATGACTAAATATACAATTCCCATCTAAAATCTTGATACACTAAAAATCATTAAATGCAGTGTTTTTTCATTTTCAAGAATTATTGCACTCTTGTTTTTTTCCTTATAAGCATGCTTTTTATAAGGAAATCTGATACAATCCTTAAGTAATATTATTATGTACAGATATTACGAATATAGTACATACTTAAAGAAGGTGATCTTTTTGAAATTAAATAAAAATTTACAGCTATGTATATTAATCACAACATTAATATGCTATTCAATCTATTTTATGTTTTTCTTTCTGTTCCCTACTAATTTTTCAAATTTCAATGTACGCTTCGCTTCACTCATCGTTGAAGTCATTACATTTATATCGCTAATTTACTCTATATACTCTAAAAAAGTTAGTTCAAATCCTTTTTGGATATGTATTACAATTGCAATTGGTAGTTTTTTATTAGGAAAAGTAGTATATACGTATCAAGATACCTTTTTCGAACTTCCAATACATCATTTTACTATTTCTGATGTATTTTACATGTTTTTTCTATTCTTCTGCCTTATCGCTTTCTGCTATAAGATCTTAAAAGAATGCACTAAATGGGAAAGAGCTTTCTTTATTTGTGATATATGTATAGTACTTACTTCCATATTCACATTAGAATGGTATTTATTTAATCAGCCAAATTTAAATATATTCTCACTTTCACTCGGAGATATTTTCCTTTCATTTCTATATCCAATTGCAGATCTATTATTTCTTCTACTAGGTGTTAGTCTCTTTTTCCGCCCAACAATTTTTAAGTCCAAGCGGAAAATTTATATCTTTATTTTTGTATTGATTAGTTCTGCAACTTTTAACTATATTTATTTTTACTTAAATACCCATTTATCAACTGACACTATAACATTTTTACGTCTTTTATATAGAATACCTATATTGCTTATCGCAATAGCTGGGTCTATTTTAGAAGATGATAATAGCCATAAAAATTATTTCATTGTAAACCCTATACTAGGAAAAAAAGTATTAGTCGTATTTCCCTATCTTGCTGTTGCAATACTAATCGGGTTTACATTAAAAGAACAAACATCGTCTTCAACTCTCATTACAGGAAATTGTATCGCTTTTGTTTTCGTACTTATTCGCCATTCTATTGTGCGTATGCAAAACGACACCCTAACAAAACGTTTACAAGTATTTAATGCTCAACTAGAAGAAAAAGTTACTTTAAGAACTTCTGATTTAGTCCATAAATCAGAGGCCCTATCTCAGAAACAACAAAAATTCAAATCATTATATGAATATCATCCTGATCCCATTTTTACGATTGATTTAAATGGAATATTCTTAAATGTAAATAAAGCAGGAAGCATACTACTTGGAGCACCAACGAACGAGTTACTTGGTGAGACATGTTTTTCTATTATTTTAGATGCAGATAAACATAAACTGATATCTGCATTAGAAAAAGTTAAACAACAAGAATCAGCATCCTTACAACTTAGTTCTCAATATAAAGATGGATTTACTTATTTTTTATACGTTACCATCGTTCCTATTATGATAGATGGAGAAATTTCAGGAAGCTATATTATGGTAAAGGATATTACCGCACTAAAAAAACAACAAGAAGAAATAAAATATTTAGCATTCCACGATACTGTAACGAAAATTGGGAACCGATCCTTTTTCCATAGGAAGTTAAGAAAATTTATAAAAAATGCTCAAACAACACAAAGTGAGTTTGCATTATTATATTTAGATTTAGATCGCTTTAAAGTAATTAACGATACACTTGGACATTCGTCAGGTGATTACATATTAGAAGAAGTAGCAAAACGTTTCCAATCATGTCTTCCATCACATACTCATCTGTCAAGAATCGGTGGTGATGAGTTTACAATCTTAATTGAAAACTATACTGACGAAGATTCCTTATTCGAGTTATGTAACCAATTATTTGAAAGCATGGAAAAGCCGTTTGTCATACATGAGCATAAATTAACTTTATCACTGAGTATCGGTATCTCCATTTATCCACATTCCGGAATCGATACCGCTACACTTCTGAAAAACGCTAATGTTGCAATGTATGATGCAAAGGCAAAAGAGCTTAACTCTGTCTCTATTTATGACGATGTAATCGCTAAAAAAATCGAAAGACGATTACGATTAGAAAAAGATTTACCAAACGCAATACAAAATGAAGAATTGTTCCTTTTGTATCAACCTCAAGTTGATAGTGAATCTAATAAAATTATCGGTGCAGAAGCTTTAATCAGGTGGAATCATCCTGAATTAGGTGTTATTTCTCCATACGAGTTTATTCCGATTGCAGAAGAAACACTACAAATTATTCCAATAGGAAAATGGACATTACAGCAGGCTTGTGAGCAAATGAAACGTTGGCACGCACTCGGATATTCGCATTTAAAAATAGGGGTAAATTTATCTGCTAAAGAATTTGAACAAGAAGGCTTTGTAAAATCTATTTCTTCTACTTTAGCAACTACAGGCTTACCAGCAAGTTCCCTTGATCTAGAATTAACAGAACGAATTGCAATGATGGATGAGAGAGAAACATTGATAAAACTGCGTACACTAAAAAGTTTAGGGATTCACATTTCAATCGACGACTTTGGTACAGGCTATTCTTCCCTAGCCTACTTACCTTTATATCCAATCGATACGTTAAAAATCCCAAGAGAATTTATTACAATGTCTGAAACGTGTGAAAATGGAATGGAAATCATTAAAACAATCATCACATTAGCAAATACATTAGGAATGTCCGTCATTGCTGAAGGCGTAGAAACGAAAGAACACGTAAATTTCCTTCAAAAAAATAAATGTCAGTTTATTCAAGGTTACTATTACAGTAAACCTATTTATGCCAATGCATTTACTAAGCTGTTAGAAAACGGTATTCGTCCATAGTAAATCAAAATGCATATAACTCTATACGGAATGTAATCGTTATAGGTAATAATGAATTTGAACAACTATAGTAAAAAGGAAAGAAAATAATTTCTTTCCTTTTTTTATTATTTAACTACTTCATTTATTAAATCTATTAATTGATGAATTCCCTCCTCATTTGTTTTCTTAAATCCATTCATGTTTTGAATATATCTCTCCTTATTTACATACAACTTATTTACCACATCTGTAAATGTACTGGTGCTTATTCTATCTTGAAGTAATACTTCCGCATATCCTTGCCTAGAAAAATAGTCAGCATTTAAAACTTGATCCCCTCTACTGGAACCATTAGTTAACGGAATAAGCAACATCGGTTTCTTCAAAAATAACAATTCAGAAATAGCAGTAGAACCAGCCCTGGAAACTACAACACTTGCCATATTCAGTATATGTGGCAACTCTTCCCCTATATATTCAAATTGCATATAACCTTCCATTCCGATAGAAGGATCCACCTTCCCTTTACCACACATATGAACAATATTAAAACTTAATAATAATGTATCTAAACTTTTCCTTACCATATCATTTATCCACTTAGCACCTTGACTCCCACCCATTATTAACAATACCGGTTTATCTTGCTGAAATTCACAATACCTTCTTCCTCGTAATACGTTACCTCTCTCAATTTCTTCCCTTACAATTGGTCCTACATAAACCTTTTTCTCATTACTTACATTCTTCCCTGTATGAGGGAATGTTGTGCATAGTTTTGTAGCAAAAGGTAATGCTATTTTATTTGCAAGTCCTAACGTGCTATCTGGTTCACGTATTACGATAGGTACACTATTTAACCATGCCCCTATTACTACAGGAACTGAAACAAATCCTCCTGCCGAAAAGATAACGTCAGGCTTTATTTTCTTAATTAATTTATAACTTTGTAAGCAGCCTTTTATAATTTTAAAAGGATCTTTAAAGTTCTCCCAATCCCAATATCTCCGGAGCTTCCCCGTTGAAATACTATTGTACTTAACATTTTGAACTAATACTTTTTCAATTCCATTTTGAGATCCAATATACTCAACTCCCCATCCTTTTTCCATAAATTTAGGAATCAATACCATATTAATCATTACGTGTCCGGCTGTACCGCCCCCAGTAAAGAGAATCTTTTTATTCATAACTTATATCCACCTTTATCATTTAAAGTCTAGCTTTATAGTAATCTTTCAAATGTACATTAACTTACTATGATTTATATAAATCTTTAACTCCAGACCTATGTCTTGAAAAAGATCTTTGATGAGTTCATAAAAATCATTTCCATACTCACTACATTCATACTGAGTAAAGACTTGGATTACAGGCCTAGTTCCTGTATATATTGTTTTGGGTTTTCGATTAACCTTTTCCACATATGCTCGACATGTATTTATCGCCTCATAGATGCGCAAAACATGTTCTTCTTCATCTTTCCAATCCAGCGTATCAACAATCGAAAGCGATAGCATATTTTGATTATTTATAGTCTCATAACAATTCATATATTTCTTACATCCTTTTATATTTTTCATTAAATGCAGATGTCACTACACTTCGCATACTCAAGTACATCTTTTAATGATTGCTGAAATGGGATTTCTGGAACCCAACCTAACTTTTTTATATCCTCTAATACTAAACTTTCATTTGAGCCGCTCTCACTATTCTCTGTTTCTTTTATAGTAAAATTCAACTGTGTTAATCCTTTATATTGTTCCAATACATCTAATAAAGAGCGTTTTACTCCTGATCCAATATTATATTGTTTTCCATTTATACCATCACGTAATAACACATGATACGATTTAACTGCATCACGTACATCTAGAAAGTCTCTAATATCTTTCAAACTGTTTACTTCAATAATCGCCTTACTTCTACCCGATTCTATATCTATCATTTTTTTTGCGAGAATTGAACAAACACCATTCGATACTCCTGGACCAATTAAATTTGAGGGCTTTGCAATGATAATATTTGAATCCATTAATCCGCCCCAAGCCTCCGCAATAATGACTTGCATAGTTTTACTTAAACTATATGGATTTGAAACTTTTATGTTTTTCATACTATTTGCTTGCAATGCAGATCCTATAACTAATGTTTTACAATGCGAGGCTTCCTGCTTAATGGCTTCTAATAAATATAAAGTCCCTATTACGTTAATCTCTATATATTCCAGAGAAGCTGTCCAAGACTCATTAACTGAGTTTCTTCCTGCTAAATGCAATACATAGTCTGGTTTTATTTGTTTAATTACCTTCATTACTTCACTCTTATTTGTTAAATCACAAGTAATACCATTTTCGATTTTTTCTCTATGTGAACGATTTTGAAACATAGGAATTACATGAAAGCCCTGCTCTAAAAAATATTGGCAAGCATGACGTCCTGTGAAGCCATTTGCACCAGTTATTAAAAGGCTCGCATTTCTTTTCATCGTAAAAACCCTCCTTTTTCTAACATTTGTTTCACCTCATGTTTTGTAAGTAAGTCTTGTTGAGAACTAAAACTCTTCACATCCACAAGCGGATAACTAGCATAATATTCTTGAAGTCCTTCTATAGGAATAGTCGGTAGTACCACAAAATAATTTTGATCAAAACTAATACTTGTTTTACTCTCTACCTCAGATAAAAGCATTTCACTTAATTTTTCACCAGGTCTTATCCCTACCTCTTTTATCTTCACGTTTTCTTTTTTTGAATCTTCAATCAATATTCTTGCTAAATCCGTTATTTTACATGCTGGCATTTTCATAACAAAGATTTCTCCTCCTCTTCCTTCAGATGCTGCTTTAAATAACAATCCAACAGCATCTTCAATGGTTAAGAAAAATCTAGTCATATTTGCATCGGTAATCCCTACTTTTGAAGATTGCTTAATTTGCTTTTTAAAAAGCGGTACCACACTTCCACTCGTTCCTAAAACATTTCCGCCACGAACACAAATGAATTTTGTTTTCTTCGTTTGCACATTCGCATGAACCATTAATTTTTCACCAATTGCTTTTGTCATCCCATACGTATTTGATGGATCGGCCGCTTTATCAGTTGAAACATATATAACTTTCTCAACTTGATTCTGGATAGATGCTTCAATTACATTTTGCGTACCATGTATATTTGTTTTTATAGCTTCATAAGGATAATATTCACATACTGGAACATGCTTTAAAGCCGCAAGATGAAATACATAATGTACACCTTGGCAAGCATATACTAGTTGCTCTTTATCACGAATATCTCCAATAATAAATTTTAATCTCTCTTCATTTATAAACTGTTGCTGCATTTCAAACTGAACCGTTTCATTCCTTGAAAAAACTCTAATTTCTTTCGGTGATTTTTCTAATAGTTGTTTTATAAGTTCATGTCCCCACGAACCTGTACCACCAGTAATTAAAATTATTTTATTAAGCATTCCTTTTCCTCCTACCATACATTTCAATTCAAATTATATTTATTAAGGTTATTGAATTATTTTCAATTGATTCAAATCATAATCGTCGTTTGTTACATTTAATTGACAAAATAAAAAAACAGAAACTATTTTTTAATAGTTTCTGTTTTTCATTTCACTTCTTAGCAATTAGACTTTCTTTATACTGTTTGAATGATAACTATATTACTGGTTTAAAAAACACCGCTCATTTATTTCTTATACTCGTAATAAAATAAAGTGAAACTTTAATTAGTGGGGATTTTGTCCATCCCCCACTGATTATTAGTTGAATCAATCGGGCTTTTACGAGCAGCCCCACCCTCACCTAACTTCTTTGCTTTAGCCGACTTTTGAGATGGGAGTCTTACTGCTCGTTAATAGCGGGATAAATGGAATGATTCATAACCAATACCACATTTAAACTCATAGCAAAGGGAGGTAATGGAATGTACCAAAGCAATTCAAACAATACATCTAAAGAATTCTCTAAAGCACTCCCTCTCTCCCTATTCGACGTGAAAAACGAGTTACAACAAAAAAGCGATCTCATCTCTTCTGTTACCATATATAAATTAACGAAAGAAGAGCAACTTATCATCGATAAAATTAAAGCTCAGACAAAAGAACTAAATAAAAATAATGTCACAAGAACACGTGCATACTACCAATTTTACATTCAATATCCAGAAATACATTGGGCACTACTTGGGCATATCGTATCACGTAACGGTGGCTGGAATATGACAGATTTAAAGGGAGATTTATATACGAGGCTTTTATCCGAGAAAGATCAAATTACATTTTTCTCTTTTTTAGAAAGAGGAAATTGGCTCATTTTCCAAGATGTATATCCTCAATTTTTACTATATGAGCAAAGTGTAAAAAAATCAAAAAAGCTATTTCACCTTCTCACTCACTTAAATGTTTCTACATTTATGGAAACAATGTGGAACGATTTTTGGAAAACAGGTAACAAAAAAACATTAGCGATCGCAACTATTGTTAATGAACAAAACTACTTAGAAAAAAGAGTTATTCAAAATGCACACTTTAAAAAGACTGTATTAAATAGTATTGGATTTAAACTCTTTGATTTTTTTCAGTTTAATCATATCCTTTTCCCATTTTACGAAAATGATAAAAAGCAAAAAGTATTACTATTTGGTGATACAATGAAACATTTCACTTCTTTGCATGAACGAATTTCACTTGGAAAACGGTTGTATTCATTGTTATTTCGGGATACACATATTTTATCTCAAATAATAAACTGGGTCCATCACCATCCACATACAGGCTCAAGAAAAGATTACTGGCCCCATTTATTTTCTAGTGTAAATGAATCTTTTTCGCGTGAGTTTTATAAACGCCGAATAAAGAAATGCCAGTTACGTAGTGACGCGTATCGTATATACAGCCCTGCACTCATCTATGCATGGCGGGATATGAAACATGAAGAAGTTGAAAATGAAGATTGGTTTAACGATTGGCAAGTTGTAAATTATTTAGTTGATAAGGAGGAAAATATAAATGGAAAAATTACAGAAGACTACTGCAAAACACTCGAAAAAATTGAACTCGCAATTCTCGCAAAGAAAAATGTCCTCCTTCGAGAAGAAGAATGACTTTTTAGCATTATTAGTTACAGTCTTACTTTCTTCTATTATTGGAACTTGCTTAGATGCTTTCTTTGTGCATACACAAATATATTCCTTTCCAGTTAGACCTTTCTCATCTATATTTTCAGTTAACATAGGCTTTACGTTGTTTGTGCTACCAATTTTAACAATCATTTTCATACAAATTTCAAAAACATTATCTGCAGTTTCTAGAACTCTATTTATTATTTTAATAGGGCTTTGTGCTAGTATTTTTGAACAAGTTGCTGAGAGGTTAGGTTTATTTGTACATAACGGGAATTGGCATCATGCTTATTCTTTATTTGGATATATCATTTTCTTTTCTCTTATTTGGAAATTATATACTTGGATGCAAAAATAAAGAGACCGTTATAATAACGGTCTCTCCTTAAGCATAATCTTCAGTCACTGCTACTGAACGACTTTGAAGGCTTTTTGATCGCAAACGATATGCAACTACTTTCTTCTTATATTGCTTTACTACATCAACGTGTTCCTCGTAGCTATATATAGAAAATCTAATCTCTCTTTTTCCTTTCTTCGTCTCCATGACTATCGGTGTACCATTCCCTTGTGGCGGAAAATAATGTTTATCTAAAAATAAAGCCTCGTTAAATTCATGAATAACTTGAAGTTTCATTTCTCCTTCTATACTTTCCCCATCTACCGTTACAGTAGTATTTTCCTCATCAAGTTTTTGGTGTAACTCAAATCTACTAATAATTGATTCTACAACAGAAGTTGGCATACTAGAAACTAGTACTTTAAGAGCACCAAAAATAAATAATGTAACTATAAACCATGTTGTCATTTTAATCATCTCCATTACGCTCTAAAATGAGTAGTGTTATGCTCCTTATTACGATTCATTAATTTTCAAAATAAAAATTTCATTCCATAAGGTACTAATATACTAATAAGTATCCCTGTTACAATCATCGTTACCGAACCGATAGTTGCCTCTTTCTCTCCTTCTTTCACTAGACGGCTCACACCAATAATATGTGATGCACAGCCCATCCCCACTCCTTTTCCAATCGTACTTGTTATTCGGAAAAACTTAAGTACTGTCGGTCCTATAATAGCACCTGTTATTCCTGCAACAACTACAAAACTAGAAGTCATAGATGGAATGCCACCAATTTGATCCGCTAATGAAATAGCAATAGGCATTGTCGCTAATTGTGGTAAAGTTGTTAATATAAGTTCCTTATCTATATTTAAAATCCCACCAATCACTACATTCATACTCGTTAAAGCCACTATACCTATCACTACGCCGATTAGTATCGCTAAAAAGTTTTTCATAAGTATCTTTCGCTCTTTAAATAGAGGTATGGCTAACGCTACAATTGCAGGACTCAAAAAACCTGAAAGAATGTCTCCCCCATTTTCCTTATACTCATGATGAGAAATACCAAATATCAAAAATAAGCAAATCATAATTGCTGTAACTGTTAATACCGGTAACGTAAATGGAAACGTAAATTTTTTATATAACTTTGTCGCCAATAAATAAATTACTACAGTAATAATAATTAAGACCATTTGAATCGTGCACCTTGTCGATTTTATTTTTTTGATGTTACTAATAATTGACTTACATACCCTGAAACAATCAATGTTACTACCGTACTTGCAATTACTAAAAGGAATATAACACTCCCCTTACTTAAAAGAAAAGATCCATATTCCATTAATCCTGTTGTCGAAGGAATTAGAAATAACGGTAAAAATACTATTAACTTTTCTGCCCCTACCTCAAACCACTTTAATGGAAAAATACGAGTAGAAAGGAGTAGAAACAATATTAACATCCCTATTAAACTTCCTGGCATCGACAGATGGAATACTCCTTGAATCCACGTACCAGCTAAGCTAAACACATATAGCACGCCTACTTGAAGTAAAAGCGTCACGTACTTCATTTCTTTCCCTCATTTCCATATTACGCTTCGCTATTATGAAATCTCATTTAATGTTTCCGCAAACCTTGTAACTCCAAGCTGAATTTGTTCTACATTCGCTCTGCCAAAAGTAAATCGGATATATTCACTTTTCGAACCTAGGACGCTTCCTGGGACAAATGCTACACCATTTTGTATAGATTCACCTAGTAAATGATATTCATCAAACGTTCCTTGCACTTTGCACCATAAATGTATTCCGCCCTCAGGAACAAAAAAGTCAATCTGGTCCCCTAATATTTCTTCAAGCTTTCTAATTAACTCATCTCTTCTTTGTTTCAGTTGTCCACGGAGCATCGTAATATGCGTATGAAAATCCTCAGATTCTAAAAATTGGTTCGCTACCCACTGTGTAAATACACTATGACCGAAATCAACTTGCTGCTTCGCATCTGCCAATCTCTCAATTACGCGCGTGGGGCCAATTACCCAACCAATACGTAATCCTGATGCAACAATTTTTGATAATGAGCTCACATAAAGAACATTCCCATTTTGATCCATCGATTTCAATGTTGGATTCACTTCTCCATTAAAAGAAGTCAAACTATACGGATCATCTTCTACAATCGGTATACCAAATTCAGAAGATAGTTCTAAAACCTTTTTACGTCTTGCCAATGAAAGTACCGTTCCAGTTGGATTTTGATAATCCGGATTTAAAAACACCATACGAATGCGATGCTTTTTGTGCAAATCGATTAAGTCATCTGGATTCATACCATGCTGATCAACTGGTAAACGGAATATTTTTAAACCTGCTGATTTAAACATCGGAAGTGAATAACAATAGGAGGGATCCTCAATTGCAATCGCATCTCCAGGCTTTAACAAACATTGAACGATAAGATTAAGTGCTTGCTGAGCTCCAGATGTAATAAGAATAGAGCTTGAATCTGCTTCTATTTGTTTATATTGCTCGACATGTGCCGCAATGGTTTTTCGCAACATTTCATTTCCAAGCGGATGGTCATAACCGAGATTTCCCATAAATGTTTTCTCCGACAAAATTGTTCGAAATCTATCACTCGGAATTAAATCTGATGACAATTCACCACTCGCTAAATTGATTAAATCATCTTTTTGTGTTTCCGTTCGAATTTGTTGAACAAGTGGTACATTAGGTAAGAACGATCCATCCTCAACGTACCTACCCCAGTTCGGTATTCGTTTATGTGACACACCCCATATATCTGTATTCACCCGAGTGCCACTTCCTTTTTTCCGTTCTACTACCCCAAGTGATTTCAATTCCTCATAAGCAGCTACGACCGTACTCCGGTTCACTTGTAAATTCTGTGCTAACATACGCTCGGAAGGTAATTTTCTATCAGAAGGGAATTCACCGGTAGAAATGCCTCTTTCAATGTAATCAGCAATTTGTTTATAAACTGGTATCTTATCTTCACGATTCGGTTGCCATTCCATTTAGTTCCCTCCTCTCCAAGCTGGTGTCCTGAACTCATTAATAACAGTATTCACTGCAAAAATGGTATTAATCAAGCGCATGATTTAAAAATGCCTCTACCGTCACATTAAAGCTAGTAGGCTGTTCTAAATAAGGCAAGTGCCCACTATTTTTCAACTCAACGAAAGTCACGTTTCTCAGGTGTTTTTCAAATTCTCTCACATACTTTTCCGGAACAAAATAATCATTCTCTCCTCGTATTATTAATGCAGGACATGCAATGTTAGAGAGGTATGGTCTTTGATCGTAATCAACTAATTCAGCGAATAGCCTTTGAATATGCGTCGGATGAATCGTTTGTAGGGATTGATGAAATCCTCGGACAATTGCATCATTATCTTCTACTCCCATTGCTCTCAATAACGTATCAGCCCAAGTTTTCCCTTTTTCCTGCAAGCTAAGTAAATCATATACTTCAAGTCGTTCTTTACGATCTGCCGGTTCTAAATAGGGAAATGCATTTACAACAATTAAGCTAGAAACAAAACGTGGATATTGAATAGCAAAATCGATACCCACTCTAGCTCCTTTTGAAAGACCACAAATTGTTACTGATTTTAGCTTTAAATGATTACATAACTCATATAAAACATTTGAATATTCTTTAAAACTAATTTCCATCCCTTCGGATTTCCCATGCCCAGGTAAATCGAGTGAGATTACGGTCCATGTCTTCTTGAAGTATTTTCTTTGATATAACCAATTATTCGAATTTCCTCCAAGACCGTGTAAAAACAATATGACAGGACCCGATCCTTCTATATTGTAAAAAATCTTTCGATTCTTATATTCAAAATACATATTCATCACCTTCAGATGTAGCATCACATATTTTTATCTTTGAATGAATATATCCAAAACGGTTCTCTTTCTAACCACTCAACTGTGCCTGAAATACCGTCTTCATACTCCCTTTCCAGCTCATCCACTTTAGTTGTAAATTGTGATGCATGTGCTCGTAATGCTTCCAATTTTTTCGGAACATATTTTTTCACTTCATTTTTAAAATCTGGAGGTCCTATTTCGTCTTCATGATTTTTCGAAAAAGCTACAGCATAAAAGGCTGGTCGTTTACTTTCCGAAATATTAGCTAAGGCCTCTACTACTGCTTCCCCTGTTGCATCGTGATCCGGATGAACTGCATACCCAGGATAGAAAGAAATAACTACAGAAGGATCCAATTCTTCAATACAGTTTTGAATCAAGCTTCTTAATTTTCCAGGCTCTTCAAATTCAAGAGTTTTATCACGATATCCCATCATACGTAAATCTTCAATCCCTAAAATATCTGTAGCTCGCTTTAACTCTTTCTCTCTAATTGTATATAAAGATTCACGAGTTGCAAAAGGTGGATTCCCCATCGCTCTCCCCATTTCACCAAGTGTTAAGCAAACATAAGTAAGAGGGACTTTCTGCTCAGTATAAGCCAAAATTGTTCCAGCCACGCAATACGACTCATCATCCGGATGCGGGAAAACAACTAAAACGTGGCGCTCATTTTTCATCAATATATTAACTCCTTCATCATATACAAACTTTATAAAATAACGACCGCATACCAAGTAACTCCTACAAGAAGCACTAAAAGAAGAATGACATAGATAGCGGATAAGTTTTTCACATTCCTCTTTGTAGACTTACCGTAATTCTCCTCTACATTTCGTGCGACTAGTACGGTCCCAAACAGTGATACAACTACAATAATAACAACTAGTGAAATCGCAAAACTCATTGTCTTCCACCTCTCTAAGGCCAGTCTATTTTAAAGCATGAATAAAATACTACCTTTCTTCTCTTATCATAATAGAAGTTTGTAAAAAACGGACCAACCACTTTTGTGTTTTTTTGCTCATCCACTTTAAAAATAAAAAGCAACTGCTCACTTAGGACCAGTTGCTTTTTTTACAAGGCTACTTATATTCATTTTCAATTAAAATTAATTCGATTTAAAAGTTTGGTCTTTTCATAATGAAACATTGATTGAGATAGCTCGAAAATTGTTCCATTTACAAGGTAAACTGTATTTTCAATAAGAAGCGCTGGATCACCTTCATTTAGTTCTAAAAGCTTTGCATTTTCTTTATTTATTTTTTCACAACTAATAACTTTATCGGCAAAGCCAATATTTAATCGTAAATCCTCAATGAAATAACTGTATACAGAACTTAATGCTATTTCTTCATTCAAATAAGGAATGATATCTTTTTTGAAATAACTTACTTCAATAGAGAATGGTTTACCGTCTACAATTCTTAAACGCTTCAAAAAATATAGTCTAGTTCCAATCTCACATTGCATCCGTTCTACTATCTCTTCATTTGCCTCTATTACTTCAATCTCTAGCACTTTCGTTTCAATATTTTGTGAAACGAGATTTTTCGTTAATCCACGTAAACTTCCTAAATTAATGTAATCTGTTACAGAAGTTTCACGTAAAAACATACCACTACCTTGCACTTGAAAAATATAACCTCTATTCACAAGTTGACTAATTACTTTACGTATCGTATTACGGCTTACTTCAAATCGATTCATCAACGCTTCTTCTGTAGGTAATTTTTTCGTTTCATTAAAAAGCCCATCTCGAATGTTTTGCTCTAACACATCTGCAATTTGTTTATACTTTGCACTCATACACTTTCTCCTAAAATACTCTTTTATCTGTTATAACTCTTCTCCTCTCGTTTCGATCACATGTTTATACCAATGAAACGAAAGTTTCTTCTTACGTTTTAAGTTATCATTATGATCGACAAAAATAAAGCCATATTGCTTTTTATATCCATTTAACCAACTTAACAAATCAATAACTGACCATGCATAATAACCTTTTAAATTAATTCCCTCTTGAATTGCACGCTTCATTACTTTTAAATGCTCTTCAATAAATTTAATTCTCGGAACATCTACAATTTCTCCGTCAATGATTGGATCTTCATCACCAAGTCCATTTTCCGTTACATACATCTTTATGTCGCCGTAACGTGCTTTCAACATATGCAATCCATCTAAGAAACCTTCGGGAGATATTTCCCATTCCCATTTTGTATATGTTTTATCATCCATTTTAACTGTTCGATAAAAACCATCAAAAGAAGGATTACCTGGAGCAAGTGTTGAGTTTTCTCGAGAATGTTCTTCATTCTTTAGATCCATATCGTATCTTTCCACTCGTATCGGTTGATAATAATTCAAGCCAATAAAATCATTTTTCCCGGCATTTTGTTTAATGATTTCTAATTCTTCACCCGTCCAATTAGGAGTCCATCCTTTTTCCTTTAATTGCTGTACAACATAAGACGGATACTCACCTTTTAAAACTGGATCGTAGTACCAATGCGTTTCATATTCATTCGCATGATTTGCTGCTAGTATATTTTCTTTTTGATCATCCACACTATAAGCAGGTAAGAAAACATGTGTAATCCCTATCTCCCCATACTGTTTCAGCTGCTTGTACACCGCAACTGTTTTCGCATGCGCATAAAATACATAATGAGTCGCTTGAAAATACTTTGGAACATCATTTTGTATTCCTGGTGGATGTGCACCTTTTAAATAGCCTAATCCACAAAACATTACTGTTTCATTGAAAGTAATCCAATGTTTCACTCTATCACCAAATGCCTTAAAGCAAATTTCTGCATACTTTACAAAAGCCTCTGCTGTTCGTTTATTCGTCCACCCACCATCTTTTTCTAACGGTAATGGTAGATCCCAATGATATAAAGTGGCAAACGGTACAATCCCGTACTTTAAACATTCATCAATTAAATTGTTATAAAATTTAATTCCTTTTTCATTTACCTCTCCATCTCCAGTCGGCAATATTCTCGCCCAAGAAATCGAAAAACGATACGATTCCAATCCCATCTCAGCCATTAAACGAACATCTTCCTTATATCGATGATAATGATCAACCGCTACATCACCATTTGTTCCATCGTATGTTTTGCCAGGAATTTTTGAAAACTCATCCCAATTCGTAACACCTTTTCCATCCTCATTCCATGCACCTTCTACTTGATAAGAAGCTGAAGCAGCTCCGAATAAAAAATCATGTGGAAACTTCATAGTATATACCTCCGTTTCGTTAGAATAAATCAAATTCATTATCACATATTTGATTTATAGGTACAAATTTTATATGTAGTAATTATAGCTTAAGTTTCGATTTTTTTCTATCATGAACGTACGATATGTAAAACTATATTTGATGTTAATTTTTAGAAAACAAAAAAGAAGCGATGTATTTCATCGCTTCTTACTATGACAATCTTTACTCTTTTACAAGTGACTTATTCGCTCTTATAACTTCTTCATAAAGTATTGGGGACCATTTTTCATTTATATAATCTTGAATTACCCAGCCCACTCTCGTAGGATTCTTTTGCTTCATATAGTTTGCAATTTCAGGATTTATGTAGGACGCATAATAATATGGACTATTCCATGCTGTACCACCAGAAGACAAGCTTGTAAAATTAATATATAGATGATTACAATCTTCACTGTTGTTAATCGTTTCATTTATCGTATCTTTAATAGATTTTACTTTCTCATCATAACTCACTTTATATTTATCTTGTACTGTTACATTTACATTTTGATTTACAGTTGTCGTAAACGTCTCATTATCTGGCCAATAAAAATTATTATATCCTCCAGATTCATTACTACCACTGTATCTTTTTAGTAGCACAATTTTTCCTCGAGCATCTCCAAGTCTTATATTCCCTTCTGTTTTTAAAAAGATAGGATCAGGAAAATAATTTTTTTCAAACGTACTACTAAATGAATCTTCTGCCCCTTTCATATCCTCATACTCTTTTTTTAAAGACATAATAATCGTTTCACTTGGATTATCTTTTAAAAATTGTTTCGCTTCATTTATAAATTCATGCAATGTTACATAAAGATATAATGGCCCATGATGAAGAACTATCGTATTATCATCTGTTAAACGCCCTCTAATATCAAAAATTCTAGCTCCGTGATCCATTTGGTAACGAAAATTATATTCTTGCGTCATTCCCCATACTTGCTTTATCGGATTTTGCAACTTGAACGTTCCACTATCATGTGTTCCTGGAATTGAAATTCGTGCTAACGGTACGTTATCGGGTATAGGTTGCATCCATTTTGACCAGTTTTCAAGCCCATTACCAGCGCTAACAGCAACTGCTTGCTTATCATTGAAAGCAAATACAAATGTGCTAAGTATAGTACTACATATGAATAATTTCAAAATAAACTTCTTATTACTCATTTTTATTCCTCTCTTTTCTGTTTTATATCAAACTTATTGAATATATTATAAGCTACTTAATAAATAATGTTTCATAAATATGGAATATTGCATAGAAGTACAATTTAAAAACATCCACATATTCTCATCTCAATGCATTAAAAAAATTTAATATCCCTTTTCACTAGATAAATTATAGTAAGCAACAACTCGAACTTCAATGGGCTTTCATATGCAATATTTCATATTTGGGTCCTACATGATATAAATAAAAAACTTATAATGATTGTTTATTCTGTACGTGCTAATATACTTATATTAAAATATAAATACATATCTTATATACTCTGAACTACATTACTCAACAGTTAAAACTTAATTTTTTATTGGGAGGATTTACAATGAAATTATTAAAAATAAAACATATAATTCCTTTATCTGCGGCAGCAATTACATTCGTATGTAATCAAGGTGTAGCTGAGGCTTCCACCATTCATACAGTAAAAAAGAATGATACACTTTGGGGTATCAGTAAACAATATGGAGTTTCCATACAATCTATTAAACAAGCAAATAATAAAGGAAAAGATCAAACTTTTATTGGTGAACAGTTACATATTCCAGGATCCATGAAATCAAATGAGGTCACTGTTCATCAAAACGACAAACCTAAGAACATCTCTGGACAAATTATTTATCAAGTACAGCCGGGAGATTCATTAGAAATTATAGCAAAGCGTTACAATGTTACCGTTCAATCTATAAAACAAATTAACAATACAGTCGGAAACAAGCTTTATACAGGACAACATTTAAAAATCAATTCAAGTATTTCAGAAAAAGAAAAAGACTTAATGGCACGCTTAGTTACTGCTGAGGCAGGTGGCGAATCATATAAAGGAAAAGTAGCGGTGGCGAAAGTTATCCTGAATCGTGTAAATGCAAATGGTTTTCCAAATACAATAACAGGTGTTATTTATGAACCTATTAAACGCGGATATGCATTTACTCCTGTTACCGATGGTAGAATTAATCAGCCTGCAAGCGCAGAAGCAAAAATGGCAGTAGAAGAGGCTATCTCTACAAATGGAATACATTCTGATTGGCTTTATTTTTACAATCCAAAAACTTCAACAAACAAATGGATTACGACACGTCAAACAGTAGCGGTAATCGGTAACCACGTCTTCGCTAAATAAAACTATAATTCTCTTCAAATTTATGCACTTAACAACTATTTCAAATGATTAGCAGACCTCTTCACTTAAAAGGTCTGTTTTTTATATGTAAGATTTTATTAATCATATGACATAGTGATCATTTAAATCTATTTCTTCTTTCAAATAAAAACATTTGTATTTACTCCACCACTCGGAGAAATTAAAAAAGCATCAAGTTCAAAAACTCCCTCTTTATTAATAAAAGCTATTTCTTAACTTCATAAAAGTGTTATACACTAAGAAAATAAAAAACAAACTATTCGTTAGCAGGTGAAAGAATATGTATGATGTTACAATTATCGGAGCTGGAGTGAGTAGCATTTTTATGGCTTATTCACTAGCTACAAGTAATAAAAAGGTTTTAATTCTTGATAAAGGTAAAGCGCTAAAAGATCGCCATTGTCCTTTAGACCAAGGAAAAGTGTGTAATTGTACTACATGTGATAAATATTTCGGGTTTGGTGGTTTAGGAAAATCTGAAGGGAAATTTAATTATACAAACGGATTTGGCGGAGAACTTGAGCAAAAAGTCGGTAAAGAAGGCTTTTTACAACTTATGGCTGAAGTAGATGAGATTCTATGTCAGTTCGGAGGAAATTCTGTTTCAAAATATTCTACAGAAAATCCAACTCTTAATAAGAGAGCTGAAACGTGTGGTTTACAAATGCTCACAACAGAAGTAAGGCATCTTGGCACTACACTTTCAAGTAATATTTTTCAGCAGCTCTACGAATTTTTACTTACGAAAATAAATATCCGATTTCATATAGATGTAGAGCATATCATAAGGCAGAAAGATCATTTTAGAATAGCTACAAATCAAGGGATAGTTCAATCTAAGCAACTCGTATTTGCAACAGGACGTTCCGGGGCTGATTGGTTAAAAGAAATATGCTCTTCCCTTGAAATTGCACAGGAGCAAACTCGTGTAGATTTAGGTATTAGAGTAGAGATGAAAGAACATCAATTACGTTCTATATTAAAAGATACATTTGAGACGAAACTTTCTTATCAGCATGAACATTTCACGGCTACTACTTACTGTATGAATCCAAAAGGACGCATTATTCGAAAGTACGAAGAAGGTTTAGTTATGCCTGACGGTCAAAATTTTCGAGAGCAAGAAACTGGCACTTCTAACTTAAATTTCACTTTATTTATCCCGCGCTATTTTCCAACTCTCAAAGAAGCAAATGTATACGCAAGTTCAATTATTAAAAACATTAACCAAGGACGAGATCGGATTGTTATACAACGTTTAGAGGACTTAATAAAGAAACAACCTACAGCGGAGAACAACATGAAACATAATCGTATACAGCCTACACTACACGGAGATTATGGAGACTTGAATAAAGAAATTCCTCCACTATATATTGAAGGACTCAAAAAATTTTTATTACGTTTAGAACAATTTATCCAAGAACCTATCGATCAAGATACTTTATTATATGGAATTGATGGCAAGTTCTACGCTCCTACAATAAAAATCAATAACCATTTTGAAACAAGTATGAATGGGCTATTTTTAATTGGAGATTGTTCAGGCGTCACTCATTCATTATCTCAAGCAGCTGCAAGTGGCCTGTATGTTGGAAAATACTTGTCTGACATTTAATTGCTATAATTTAGATACCAATCAAACATTTTGAGTTTCACCAGTACTTTACTTATGTAGTAATAGCATGAATGAAATCCTTCCCGTGCTACTGATTAACCCACAAAGAATCGGGATTTTACAAGATACATATTTAATATAACCATGTATGTAAAACTATTGACATTCAATTCTAACAAATTGAATGTCAATAGTTTTACAAGTCTCTATTCATTTTCACTTTTATTTGTTCGATATTTTGTAACATCGCCGTAGTGTTTAATATGTTAGGATGTCTATAAGTATTTTTTACTACAACTATGACTTTTTCTGCTCCGTTTCTAAAAAAATTAGATTTATGTTACTTCGCTTTAAAATTCTCCATTATATGTATATGAATACTTCAAATTATTACCTTTAGAAAAATATAATCTAAATAGTTCACCACACTCTAATAGTTATAAAAATATAATATATAACATTAGTTAAATAAATTCTATAAAGAAGGTGTAAAAATGAAGAATAAAATAAATTTACAACTGCAAAATATAAGCTTTGTTATAATAATTGCTTTAGCAGTATGGTTAAAAACATATCTTATTACGCGATTCAGTTTTGATTTAAAAATTGAGTCTTCTACACAAGAACTTATTTTGTTTATTAGCCCTCTCGCTGCATCGTTAGCATTTGTTGGATTAGCATTATTTGCAACCGGTGAAAAGAGAAATTATATAGCGCTATGTATTAATCTCTTATTAACAATCGTACTTGTTGGGAATGTAATGTTCTATGATTTTTATAATGATTTCGTTACGTTACCAGTACTTGGACAAACATCGAACTTCGGCCAATTAGGCGGCAGTATTATAGAAATATTGAACTACAAAATTATACTCGCATTCGTAGACATTATTTTCTTCTTTATTTTATTAAAAAAGAAAGCAATAGTCTTTAAAACAGAACGTGTAACTCATTCTGCACGCTTATTATATTTTCTTTTAACAATTGGTGTATTTTTTGCAAATCTACAGCTTGCAGAAAAAGAACGACCTGAATTATTAACGAGATCCTTCGACCGCGTAATGCTTGTGAAAAATTTAGGACTATACACTCATCAAGTATATGATTTAACACTACAAGTAAAAGCTGGATCCCAAAAGGCACTTGCAGATAGTAGTAAATTACAAGAAACTGAAAACTACGTAAAATCAAACCAAAGTGAACCAAATCCTAATATGTTTGGTGCAGCGAAAGGAAAAAACGTAATTGTCGTTACTCTTGAATCCTTGCAAACCTTTTTAATAGGTGCATCCGTCAATGGTCAAGAAGTTACACCGTTCTTGAATGAATTCATAAATGAAAGCTATTACTTTGATAACTTTTTCCACCAAACTGGTCAAGGAAAAACATCAGATTCTGAATTTCTAATAGATACATCGTTGTATCCATTAAATCGAGGAGCTGTATTTTTCACGCACGGTAACAACGATTATACTGCGACTCCAGAAATTTTACGTCAGCAAGGCTATTTCACTTCTGTATTCCATGCGAATAACGCAACATTTTGGAATCGTAATATTATGTACTCTGCTCTCGGTTATGATCGTTACTATAATGAACTTGATTACAAAATTACGCCCGAAACAAATTTAAATTGGGGATTAAAAGATATCGAATACTTTGATCAATCAGTAGATATATTAAAAACTGTTGACCAACCCTTTTATGCTCGTTTCCTTACTTTAACGAACCATTATCCATTTACGTATGATGAAGATACAAAATTCATTGAACCATACAACTCTGGAAATGGCGTATTTGATCGTTATATCGTAACAGCACGTTACTTAGACGAATCAATTAAAAAATTTATTGAGCGTTTAAAGGCCGAGGGAATGTATGATGATTCTATTATTGTGTTGTATGGTGATCATTATGGCATTTCTGAAAAACATAATCGCGCAATGGCACAGTTTTTAGAAAAAGATCAAATAACAGAATTTGATACTTTAAATTTACAACGTACACCTTTATATATTCATATGCCTGGACAAACAGAAGGTCAAACGATTTCAAAGCCTACGGGACAAATCGATATGAAACCTACTATTCTAAATTTACTTGGGATTGATACTACGAAAGATATCCGCTTTGGTCATGATATGTTTTCAGATGAATATACCGGTTTTGTTGTTTTACGTGATGGTAGCTTCGTTACAGACAAGTATGCATATACAAATCATACTTTTTATAATCGAGAAACAGGTGAGGTTGTAGATTTACCAAAAAAAGAAGCTCAAGAAATGATTAACCGTGCACAAAATGAGTTACGAATGTCTGACAAAATTATTGAAGGCGATTTATTACGTTTCTCAGAAAGTAATAAAATTAAAACTGGAGAAGTAAAAACTAAAATTAAAGAAACTGAAAAGTAATCTATATAAAGAAAGGGAGCAACTCATTACGGTTGCTCCCTTTTCCCCTCTTATAACACATGATGCAATTTTATATAAAAAACTTGATATATTTTACTTTTATTCTACGCTTGTTTCTAAAGTTAAATCTGTATAGGCATTATCCTCACCTATATTTAAGATTACTTCACATTGACGTAATCTCAATTCAAAGAGCGTTATAGGATCATGATAAACTTCAGGGTTTGATTTCATTTTATGCAGTTTATCTTGTTTTTCTTTTATTTCTAAATGAGTGTTTTTTACAGCTTGTTCCAACGAGCCAAATGGATTTCTGAAGAACATATTAATATCCCGCTCTTGTGTGTTTTCAAACAGCTCAAACTGCAAGAAAAATTTCTTCATAATAGAAGCCGTTACATCGGTATAATCTTCATTTTCTAAATACTGTTTGTATTTGTTATATAGCATAGCTTTATTTTTAGGAAGAACTCCAAATAATTTACCGGCACTTTTCAGTAAAAATTGTGCTGGCGTAAATCGGCGTAAAATATTTACTTCTTCCATTTGTATTCTAGTTGTCATTCTATCAGTATCTCTGCGCCAGTCATCAATTACTTTAAAGTCACATTCTAACTGTATTCGATTTTCTCCAAATAAAGAATTAAGTCCTTCACTGGTTTCTGCTAAGTACAATTGACTTTGAAGGAGCTCGTTATTAGAAGTCGCAATCCAATTCTGCATAGAGCGAGCAAGATTAGGTAATACAGTTTGTTCTAGATATTGTTGCACCCTTTCATTCATCGCTGTATTTAGTTCAATATCAATGTGCCCAAAATCACTTTCTTCACTAATTAAATCGGAACAACTCTGCAATAGTTTCGGAATATGTTCTGTAAGATCATTAGTAATTTCGTTTTTCATTGTACGATATGTTTCTGTAATTAAATGAATTTTTTCCTTCTCAAAAGCAGTAAGGTTATTAATACAAGCATTTAGTTTAACTAACATATCTTCATTCCAATTAATAGAATCCACTAGATTATTTTCCCTCTCGACGCGTTTATCCAAAAGATATGTAATTGTTTTTCTAATGAAAAACAATAGCTTTTCAGTACGTTCTGCATCGATATTTTTATGGTTAAAGTTAAAATGAATAAACTCAGTTAAATCGTTTAGTTGTTTACTATTTGTATATAACGAAGAATAAGGGAAAACTCTTGCATTAGGGAAATATGTATTTATTCTCACTTGCGTATCTTGTATAACTCTTTTTGCTTCTGCTTCATTATAAATGTTATCAATTTTATTTAATAAGAAATGAACTTGTAGATTTGGTGTATGTTCTTGGATACTTAATAGAATGTCACGTTCTTTGTCAGTAAAAGGTGAATCCGTATTCAATACGAATAGTAATTCATCTACAGAGTTTAAATATTCAAACACCTCATCTCTCGCGTCATTGTTCCTATTAAAGCTAGGTGTAACAACGAATGTAAGTTTATTTTTACTTAAAAACCTGCATGGTAATTTAAATTCAACACACGCTCTATCTCTATATGTTTGACGATGCACTGCCATCATGTTATGGAAATCAGAGAAATTCTCAGTTGTTGTAATTTCCGAATCTGTTATAGCGTTAATTTCTGTATAAGCGTCATTTTTAAAAACAACTACATTTGAGATTGAGTTTTCTAATATATTTTCTCCTAAAATAGAGTTAATAAATGAAGCTTTTCCGTTCCCTGAAGTTCCAGTTACTAATAGGCGATTTGTTCTTAAATCTGCAAGCTCACCAACTAACCAGCTAAATCGGTTACCCATTTCTAAATCATGTTCTTGTGCCCAGTGTGTAATAGATTCAAAAAGATGTAAACTATACTCTAAGCCATTCACATGATTAATAGAATATGACAGTAGGTCTTCTGCATCTTTTATATCCGCTGAATCTATTTTAGAAGGAAAAATCTCATCCCATGCCAATACTGCTGCAGATGGAAATACAGCATGAGAGGGATTGACTACCTTTAACCAATTTGTTAACAGGTTTGGAATGATATCGTGTAATTGTCTAAGCATATATTGACCTTGAATTAATTCAAAGTATGTTTCTTCGTAAAGAGAAGAAATTTCGTCCCATATATCGGACGAATGTATTTCGATATGTATGAAAAATTCATTTATTGTGTTGAGCCATAATAAGTAATTTTGTTCATCTTTATAGCTGTGCCAAAGTGATGAAACAATTTGCGTAAATTGTACTTGATCTACATTATTTAATGTAACTAATACTTTATAAAAATAGTCTGGTGAAATATTTTTAGTAAATCCTTTATCGATATATTCTTTTAGAACCTCAAACCACGGATAAGATTCTGTTCGAATTAACTCGTTCACAGCAAGCTCTACTGCACTATCAAAATCTTGCTGTTCTTCATAAAAGGAACGGGCAATTGTTGTGACGTTTGGATAATCGGGATTTAAAGAAACCGCTTCTTTTATAACAGCGAAAGCTGAATCAAAATTATTTTGCTCGATGTAAAGAGACAGTAATTGCAGTACAATTTCAGTCATAAGTGTTTTGTTATCAGTAGTAATGGAAGTATACACATTTTCAGCAACTGATAATTGGTTAAGTTCGAAGTAAGCATCCGCAATATTTTTTTGTGCCCATGGTGCTAGTTCATTACTAACTTTCTCCCATTTAAAAATAGCTGCTTCAAAATCTTGATGGTGATAATAAAATTCACCTTGTGCAAAACGAATATAAGATCCATCAGAAATCTCATTTTTTTCTTCGTTTACATAAGCTTCTCCAAGTACTTGAAGAGGTGGGTGTGTTTCATTCTCCATTAGGAATGTTTCATAATACATCTTTTTTATTAATTGTTTTTCTAATCTCATTTTTTCCCCCACTATATCTCAAAATACATTTTTTGAGATATGTCAATACTTTTTTGTATGTATGCTTTTTATCTTAACAAAGAATTCCTTTTGAAAAATTTCATTTTCCTTTCATTTTTCAAGTAAGATTGAATTTTTATGAGAAAAGTTTCAGTTTTTTTTCAATTCCCTTTCAGTTGTGAAACAACATTAAATGTTCCTAATAACCTAATAACACTATAATATTCCACATTATATTATCAGGAAAACTATATATATATTACATTATAAAAACAATCTATAACGAATATATATGCAAGATTCCCTTCGCTAATAAATAAAAGAAATCCTTATAATATATTTCTCACATTGTTTTCCTTTGAAATATTTCAGTAGTTACGTAATTAAATTCCATTAACCTATATAAATAACTAGTCCAAAAAAAATCTATATGCATATCATGTTATAGTAAAGAATTCAGGAAATCCTAAAAAGGAGGCATTTTCATGTTTGAAGATAAATCTAAAATAAATTACCCATATGAATTTACTGAAACTACAACAGTCCCTCTAAAAAACCCCATCAATAAAACTTTCAAAAACGGCTCTGGTACACATAACTTCCCAATTAAAAAGCATTATAAAGAGCAGGTTTTATATACTGAAAAAATTAATAATAATAAAAATAAATAACCGTATAGATCCTTATAACAATTAACCAAATAAGAATCTATATTTGGCCATGCATAGTTATGTGTTTAATAATGTAGAAATCCTTATTATACAATTTACGTACCTTTAAAAAGTGCTGATATACGGCGCTTTTTTATACATAGATAATAGAAGCACAAAAAAGGTATGGATATTTTCCACACCTTTTTTGTGCTTTGCTATTTATAAATGGAGTAGTACGTCCATGTTTATTTTACCTAATAGCACTTTAATGGGCCTTCTAGAAGAAATAAAAGCTAGTTTAATGAAAAAATAAGTTTCTTAGCCAATGCCCCTGCCCCTACCAGCAGAATTTTACTGGTAGGAGTCATTGGATTGAATTTATATAATACCTTGAATATTTTGCGTCTATTTTTTCTTAAGGGGTATTTATTCGGGTTACTTATTAGATTATCAATTATATTCCTTCCGATTCCTACTTTTTATAGGTCATTATTGCTCTATTATATATATTTGAAAATTTACTAAGCGTTGTTTCAAAGCTACTTAGTTTTCATAAAATATTTTTTGTTTCCGTTGGAACGGATAGGCTTTAATCTCATCTGTATCTAAATTTTCATGAAATAAATGAATGGCTATAATTTGTCTACAATCGTAAGTATGATAATAATATGTTCCGGACTCCATACACATTACGCTTGTATAAATGGTATTATCTAATGCACCTTCTTCTGTTATTACTCCGCCTTTAGGAACCTCGCAATTTGATAAGATATGAAAAAGGGCCGATACTCCCTCTTCTTCACTATCTATACCTTGAATGTTTTGTTTGCCATATGCTGCTCGCACAAACCTTGATGGCGGGGTGAAATCCCCTGGAAGTCCCATTGAACCTGAGCCCTGACCAAAAGCACTTAATGGTACATTACTCCACTCTGTTGGCGCGAATGGCTGCGATTTAAGGCCAATATATTGTCTTAAATTTTGTAAATGCCAACTAAACTCCGGACTATTCGTCATCACTCCTAGTGGGTTGTCATACATTTTTAATCCTTCATTTGTTGGCTCCAGTACAATGCAATCTCCCCATTTATCCGCTAAAATCCAATGGAGTGGCGGCGTAAGTCCTAAATCCGGTAATGGTATATCCAAAAAGGTAATGCTATCTACAGATTTCTTTAACTCTTTGACAGAATTGAATTGTGTGAGACTCCAAGTCACAAAATCAAATGGAGCCAAATTCGTTTTGTTATTATCTATACTTTTACTATAAGTAGCGAATCCTGGAAAATAGAGTGTTGCACATGTCATACCTGCTTCATTTACTCCGTCCGCCATAATGACCCTTCCTTGATGATTAATCCCCATTCCGACCGTAGCATGTTTCGTATTAATGATTTCACCAGTTATATTATTCCACTGGTAATGTCGAGGAATGATTATTACTTCTTGATTCAAATCTAATGTAAAATCCATCGTTCTTGCAAAAAGGTGCTGACCGTTTTTTGTCTGTAATGTCAAACTAGTACACATAAAGAACACCCCATTTTATGGTTTTATATACACTTTACATAATTCTGATAAATCTGTAAATTAAAACCCCTTTCCTTACAAAAAAATGAGAAAGCACATATAAATTACAAATAGGTTATCTCTAGTTTATAAATGAATTTTTAAAATATAGTTGCAAAAGAATTATATTAAAAAGGAGCGACTTGTTACTATCGCTCCTTTTTATTTCTCTCAATATTTTATTAAAATAACTGTAGAGAACATTGCTATTACATATTTATTTTAACACATATAAATAATACTAGGCACTTTCAAACCGTTTCAAATAACTAGGAACGAACTTTTTCTCTTTGGACATTAATCCTACATAACCCTCTTAAACATCTTCTCCAACTCATAAGTAGAATGATGCACCAGAATCGGTCTTCCATGCGGACATGTATATGGGTTTGTTGTTGTACGCAGTTCTTCAAGTAAAGCGAATATTTGATCGTTCGTTAAATATTGATTTGCTTTAATCGATGCTTTACAGCTCATCATAATAGCTGCTTCTTCACGTAATTTTTTAATATCAACTTTTTTTAGTTTGACGACTTGCTCCATCATCTCATCAATGATTTCTGTTTCTTGTCCTTTCGGGAACCACGTTGGATGCGAACGAACGATAAAGGATTGATGGCCAAACTGCTCTAAAAATAGTCCGACTTTTTTTAATTCTTCTAACTGCTCTTCGACACGTAAAAATTCGGTAAGAGATAAATCGATGCGGTACGGTACAAGTAATTCTTGTACTTCTTGCGTAACTCGTCCCACTTTATCACGGAAATATTCATAATTGATGCGCTCCTGCGCAGCATGCTGATCAATCATATATAGCCCGTTATCATTTTGAGCGAAAATATATGTTCCGTGCATCTGTCCAATTGGATAAAGCGGCGGTAAGTCATTACCGTTCATTTCAATCTCTTCTATCTCCCCGACTTCTTCTTCCAATTCCTCTAATTCAAAATCGTCATCGTTGCTAGTCCGTTCCTTTTCCTCTCGAACCGTTTCTTCTATTACCGGCTTAGAGGATGGCTGCCAGCTTTGCTCTTCTCTTACGAGTGACTGTGGTGGTTGCCATTCTTGCTTCGGCGGTTGCCACAGTTGTGCTGGTTGTTTTACAGTCGTTGTTTCTTCTTGTTTCTCATCCATTCCTGTTGGTAAAACGATGTTAGGCATAGATGATTCTCTCGGTTTTGTATGCTCAAACTTGAACTGTTCTTGCACACTTTCATCTTTTTCTTTTTTCTTCGTTGTTACACCCGCATCTGGAATGAGTTGTATTTTTTTGAATGCAGCTTGCAATGTTTCTTCGATAAGCTTTAGCAATTCTTGTTCTTTACTAAAGCGTACTTCTAATTTTGCTGGATGTACGTTGACATCAACAAGCATTGGATCCATTTCAATTGATAAGAAGCCGATTGGGTATCGTCCGATTGGCAATAACGTATGATATCCTTGCTGAATTGCTTTCATTAATACGAAATTTCGAACGTAACGGCCATTTACAATCGTTGACATATAGTTACGCGACGCTCTCGTTACTTCTGGTAATGTTACATAACCTTTAATTGTAAAGTCTAGAGACTCAGCTTCAATCGGAATAAGCTTCTTCGCAACTTGAATGCTGTAAATCGATGCAAGTACTTGTCTTACATCACCGTTTCCTGATGTATGAAGCAATTTCTTTTCATTATGAAACAGTTTTAACGATACTTCTGGATGAGACATTGCAATACGATACACGATATCTGTAATGTTCCCAAGCTCTGTATGAATAGTTTTCATATATTTAAGACGCGCTGGTGTATTAAAGAATAAGTTTTGTACTGTAATATCTGTTCCTTTTCGGCTCGCCGTTTTCTCTTGTTTTATAATGTCTCCACCTTTAATAATAAGGTGTGTACCAGGCGCATCACCTGTGCTTGTGATTAATTCTAATTCACTTACAGAAGCAATACTCGGCAGGGCCTCTCCGCGGAAACCGAGCGTTCTTATACGAAATAAATCATTTTCATCTTTAATTTTACTCGTTGCGTGTCGTTCAAATGCAACGATACAATCTTCTTCAGCAATACCATCTCCATTATCGATGATGCGAATCTTCGATAATCCAGCTTCTTCTAAGTGGATTTCAATAGATGTACTATTCGCATCGATGGAATTTTCCACGAGTTCTTTTACAACTGAGGCAGGGCGCTCTACTACTTCCCCTGCCGCAATTAAGTTAGATAGTTGATCATCGAGTTTGCGAATTTTCCCCATCTACTTACTCATCCTTTCTTTAACTTTTTCTGCAAGCGATACAGTTCGTTCATCGCCTCTAAAGGTGTCATATCAAGTAAATCAATTTTTTTAATTTGCGCAAGTACTGCCGTTTCTTTTGCATCTAGAACTGACTTGTCTTGTTTTTTCGAAGACTGTTCTCCACCAAAGAATGATAATTGCGATTCTTCCTCAGTCTCTACTTTCGTCTCTTGTATTTCTGCTGGTTCTTCTTTTACAACAACTGGTTCTGGGGCGACTTCTGGCACTTTCACTTCTACTCGTTTCGGAATAACAATTTCTTCCTGTCCTTCTAGTTGTGCTAACACTTCTTTCGCGCGAGCGATTAAGCTCTCTGGAAGCTCGGCAAGTTGAGCAACGTGAATTCCGTAACTTTTATCAGCCGCTCCATCTTGAATTTTATGAAGGAAAACTACTTTTCCATTCTCTTCAATTGCTGAAACATGTACATTCTTTAGTTGGTCTAAACTTTCTTCTAACACTGTTAATTCATGATAATGTGTAGAGAATAATGTTTTCGCACCAATTTGGTCATGAATATGTTCAATGATTGCTTGCGCAAGTGCCATACCATCATACGTAGATGTACCGCGTCCAATTTCATCGAATAAAATTAAACTTCTCTCTGATGCATTTGCAATTGCATTTTTCGCTTCTAACATTTCAACCATAAATGTACTTTGACCTGAGATTAAATCATCCGCTGCACCAATTCTCGTAAAGATTTGATCGAAGACAGGTAATACTGCTTCTGTCGCTGGTACAAAACAACCAATTTGTGACATAACAGTAACAAGTGCTAATTGTCTCATATACGTACTTTTACCAGACATGTTCGGTCCTGTAATTAAAAAGACATCCATCTTCTCCGGCATAATACAATCATTCGGTACATACAATTTCCCGTTCAATACTTTTTCAACGACAGGATGACGACCATCTTTAATAAAGATTTCGCGCTTATTTGTTAAAACAGGTTTTACAAACTGCTCTTCTTCACTAACTGTCGCAAAGCTTTGCAGTACATCTAGTTCACTAATTACTTTCGCTAAATGCTGTAATTTCGGAATGAATACTTTGACTTCTTCGCGAAGTGCTGTAAATAAATCGTATTCTAATTGTACAATTTTCTCTTCTGCTTCTAAGATTAATGTTTCTTTTTCTTTTAATTCATCTGTTATGAAACGTTCAGCATTAGCAAGCGTTTGTTTACGCTCATAGCGCCCTCCTGGAAGTGCTGCAAGATTAGCCTTCGTCACTTCAATATAGTAGCCGAAAATACGGTTGTACCCGATTTTTAACGATTTAACTCCTGTAATATCACGCTCTCGTTTTTCAAGCTCAGCGATCCACGTTTTCCCGTTTTTACTAACGTAACGATATTGATCAAGCTTGTCATTATAACCGTCTTTAATAATATCTCCATCTTTAATAGAAAGCGGTGGGTTTTCTTGAATACTTCTTCCTAGTAATTCAGTTAAGCTCTCACATGGATCCGCACCTTGAATTAACCTTGCTGCATAAGCATTATCTAACAGACTAATCGCTTCTAAAATAGCTGGTACTTGCAGTAAAGAACGTCTTAATTGTAATAAGTCCCGTGCATTTACATTACCAAATGCAACTTTCCCTGCTAAACGCTCTAAATCATATACTTCTTTTAACTTTTCTTTTAAATCTTCACGTAAGAAGTAATCATTTACAAACGTTTCAACCATTTCTAAACGCTCTTCAACTTTTTCTTTCTGGATAAGTGGACGTTCCATCCACTGTTTTAACATACGCCCACCCATAGCCGTTTTTGTTTTGTCTAATAGCCATAATAATGAGCCTGTCTTTTCCTTCGTGCGAAGAGTCTCTGTTAACTCTAAATTACGTTTTGAATGCACATCAATTTTCATAAATTGATTCGTGTAATAAATTTCTACTGGTTGCAAGTGATCTAACGAACGTTTTTGTGTTCTTATCACATAGTTAAATAAGCGTCCAATTGCTTTAATTAATTTTGCTTGGGAAACACTTTTCACAAGATGTTCTAATCCTTCTGGAATAGTTGTTGCATCTTCATACGAAATCGTCATTTTTAATGTTTCAGTTAACTTATTTAATTCATCTTTTGAAAATGTAGAATCTACAACAATTTCTTTTGAACCAGTCGCATACACTTCTAATAAAATATCTTCTACTGAACCAGTTAATAACGTCACTGTATTTTGTCCAGTCGTTAAGTCATTACAAGCTAGCGCATAAGATCCATCTTCGAAATGTGTTAATGCTGCTAAGAAGTTATTCTCCTTCTCGTCTATTGTACGCCCTTCCATCATCGTTCCTGGCGTAATTAGTTGTACTACTTCACGACGTACTACACCTTTAGCTGTTTTTGGGTCTTCCACTTGCTCACAAACAGCTACTTTATATCCTTTTTCAACAAGTTGTTCAATATAATTTTTAGCTGCATGATGCGGTACACCACACATCGGTATACGTTCACTACTACCACCATCTCGGCTCGTTAATGTAATTTCAAGTTCATGAGCTGCTTTAACCGCATCTTCAAAGAACATTTCATAAAAATCACCTAATCGGAAAAATAAAAAGGCATCTTGATAGTCTGCCTTAACCTTTAAGTATTGCTGTATCATAGGGGTATATTGCGTCATGTCTTTCCTCCATAATTCTTACATAATAATCTATATTCATATATGTCACACTTCACGGACATCCATATCTCCTATTCCAGGAGTCTTTCCTCATTATAGCACATTTCATAAGGAATCATGTTCATGCAGAACCACTTATGTACTGTAAAAAGCTAGGAAGAACTTCTCCCTAGCTTTCTCTTACTCTTCTTCTGCATCGACGATAAAGTTCGGATCTAATTCTTCAAACTCATCATCATCGACTTGGAAATCCTCGTCTGATTCTACGCAACCTTCAGGATTTACACTTACACAAATTTTCGTTTCCCCAACTACTTCTGTTACAAATTCACGTTCTACCGTCACAACAATTTTATTACCATTTGGCGATACAAGAGCTTCTAAACAATTTGGCGGCTGAATTACACGAGCGATAATTTCTAAATCGTCACCAGAGAAGTTTTTATCACGATACCCAATACTTACTTCATCATTGTAGTTAACACGTTCTGTTACAACTTCAGTCTTTGTGTTTCCATCAAATGAATACCAAGTGTTTACATCATAGAAACCTTCAATTTCCACATGTTTTCCATTCTTTCTCGCTTCGTACGAATGGTTAATTACCCAGCACCCTAAAATACTTGTTGGCTCATTATTCGATTCACATGTATGCGTTGACTTTGTATACTTACGTCCTTTTCCAACCACTGCTTTTGTAATAATCTCTCTAAATTCGGACATTCGTAACCCTCCTCAATCACTATTCACTTAATCATATGCGTGACAATAGCGGAATGTGTCATTCTTTTTTTTGAGAAGAATTTCCGATATAACCCACTAAAAAAAGAGATGTCAATAAGACATCTCTTTAACAACCACAATTTCCTTTTTTACTTTCTACTGCTGCACCAGTTTCACCCTTCAACACATCGCCGCCAGTTGAAACTAATATCTCATCTGTTACATTGTTAGAAATGGTACTAGCAACTAGCTGTAGTAAGTCATTTACATACGTTTGTGAAGATTTAAACTCCTGTACAACTGGGATATTATCTAACTTATCTTGAAGTGCATCAATTTCAGCTTCTACTTTTTTCAAAGCTTCCCATTTCCCATAATGTTGCAAGTTTACTGCTTGTTTTTGCAAAGCTTTTATTTCATCAATTGCTCGCTTTACATTTTCATTTTTATGAATTTGTGCTTCTGCTCGCTTAAAGAAATCGACTTCTTCTGTTTCAGAGATCATTTTCGCTAATTCTTTCGCTTGCTCAACAATTTCATCTTTCGTATATACTTTCATCTATTATTTCACCTCAATCGGCTCCTTAACCAATTCCCCGTTAAGAGACCAAGTTTTTGCTTCCGTTATTTTTACTTTCACAAGCTGACCAATTAAAGATTTTGAAGCAACAAAGTTTACAAGTTTATTCGTACGTGTATATCCCGCAAGTACTTCAGGATTATTCTTACTTTCTCCCTCAACTAATACTTCTACAATTTGACCTATATAACGCTTATTCTTATTAACTGCATATTCATTCACTAGTGTATTTAAGCGTTGCAATCGCTCTTTCTTCACTTCCATCGGAACATTATCTTTCATTTTTGCAGCTGGTGTACCTTCACGCGGAGAATAAATAAATGTAAATGCCGTATCAAATCCTACTTCACGATATAACGACATCGTCTCTTCAAACTGCTCATCCGTTTCATTTGGGAAACCAACGATAATATCAGTCGTTAGCACTGCATTCGGAATTGTTTCTTTAATTTTTCGTACAAGCTCTAAATAGTGTTCTCGCGAATATTTACGCGCCATAATTTTAAGCATATCTGTACTACCAGATTGAACCGGTAAGTGGATATGTTCTACTAGGTTACCACCTTTTCCAAGAACATCAATTAAATGATTGTCAAAATCACGTGGATGGCTTGTTGTAAAACGAATACGCGCGATATCGATTTTACGAAGTTCATCCATTAAATCGCCAAGACCATATTGTATATCTTCAAAGTCTTTACCGTATGCGTTTACGTTTTGTCCAAGTAACGTAATTTCTTTATAACCGTTCGCAGCTAAATGGCGAATTTCTTTAATAATATCTTCTGGACGTCTGCTGCGCTCTTTTCCGCGTGTATACGGTACAATACAATATGTACAAAACTTATCACAGCCATACATAATATTTACCCAAGCTTTAATATCACCACGACGTACTTTCGGAAGGTTTTCAATTACATCCCCTTCTTTTGACCAAACTTCAACTACCGTCTCTTTTGAGAACATTGCGTCCTTTAGGATATACGGTAATCTATGAATATTGTGTGTACCAAACACCATATCTACATGCTGATTTTTTTGCATAATTTTATTTACAACAGATTCCTCTTGAGACATACAACCACATACACCAATTATAAGATCCGGATTTCTTCGCTTTAATGATTTTAAATGACCAAGTTCACCGAACACTTTATTTTCAGCATTTTCACGAATTGCACAAGTATTTAATAAAATTACATCTGCCTCTTCAGTTGAAAAGGTTGGCTCATATCCAAGTGTTGTAAAAATCCCAGCCATTACTTCTGTATCATGCTCATTCATTTGACAGCCATATGTACGAATGTAAAACTTTCTTCCTGCGCCAAAATCGCGAAACTCTTCAGGTAGGCCAAAATCTCTTTCAATTTTAACTTCTTCTTTCCCACGCTTTTTCGCCAATTTCAAGGAAGGTGGTTGGTATACACTTTCAAAGTATTTACTATAATCTTTCTCTTCTTTTTTCGTAGAGGAATTTGCTTGTCGACTTGCTAATCGTTGTTGCTCGTTCATCGGTAATCTCCTTTCACCCTTAACTATACACACACTCTGTAGTCCATTTTAATGCGCTTAGACCCATCTCAATGATGTTAGATAGCATGAGAGATAACTTGCCCTTTGAAACTTGAGTAATCGATCTAATCATCCGTAAGAATGAAGTCTTCCCCACACAAATAGACATTCCCTTTTTTTTTATTTCATCTTGTCCTACCCAAAAGCATATTGCTTTATCCCTATACACATTATCATAGTATAGAGCCTTTAGCCAACTTTAACGAAGAAGGCTTCTTATCCTATATTTCATTTCACAGTTATTGAACATGCTATTTTTATACAACGATTTATATATTATTTTATCATTCTGAATTTTCCAAGTAAACAAATCTATTAATTATTTTTATTCACTCAAAAAGAAGGTTACCAAGCGGCAACCTTCTCTCCGATCATTACATAAATTCAGCAACAAGCTCATCAAACATTTTCTGATCCATATTCAAATCAGCTTGCACTAAAGGTTTTTCACTATAGTCTTTTACAAGCTCTTGGTAAGAAGGCTGCTTTGTGTTTTGATAAATTAAACCTGTTACTAACCCGTTCTTTTCCATTAATGTTTGCATAGCCATCATGCGGTTAGATGGATCATATCCTTCTACTGTACTTAGTTTCGTTAAATTCTCTTTAAACCAATCATAAGTATTTACTTTATTATAAGTAACGCATGGACTAAATACATTAATTAATGAAAAGCCTTTATGGTTAATACCAGCTTCAATAATTTGCGTTAATTCTTTTAAATCACTTGAAAAGCTTTGCGCCACAAATGTCGCACCAGCTGTTAAAGCCATTTCCATAACATTTAGTGATGGTTCAATTGAACCTTGTGGTGTACTTTTCGTTTTAAATCCAGCTTCACTACGTGGTGAAGTTTGACCTTTTGTTAATCCGTAAATTTGGTTATCCATTACGATGTACGTAATATCAATGTTACGACGAATAGAATGGATTGTATGTCCCATACCAATCGCAAAACCATCACCGTCACCACCGGATGCAATAACTGTTAAATCACGATTTGCCATTTTCACACCTTGTGCAATCGGAAGAGCACGTCCGTGAATACTATGCAAACCATATGAATTAATATACCCTGAAATACGACCGGAACAGCCGATACCAGAAATAACAGCTAGCTCATCTGGATTTAAACCAACGTTAGCTGCCGCACGCTGAATCGCAGCCTGCACCGAGAAGTCTCCGCAACCTGGGCACCAGTTTGGTTTTACACTGTTACGAAAGTCCTTAAATGTTGCCATTTAATACAACCCCTTTTTTACATTCGTTGTAAATCTCTTTCGGCAAGAATGGATTTCCATCGTATTTTAAAAGACTAGAAATTTTCTCACCATTGCCAAGATTCATTTTCATAATGTTAGCAAGCTGACCAGTTGCATTGTTTTCTACTACTACAACACGCTTCGCTTTTTTCACAAGTGGATCGATTTCAGCTGTTGGGAACGGATGAATTAAACGTACATGGGCATGGTTTACTTTCATTCCTTCTTGTTCTAAACGCTGCATTGCCTCTTCGATCGCACCACGAGTTGAGTTAAAGCCTACTAACAATACGTCTGCGTCATCATGCTTAGCATTTTTGTAAATAGGGGTATTAAACTGTAAATTCGCCATTTTACGGAAACGTTTGTCCATTTGATCTTTACGATTTAACGCTGATTCAGATGGTTTACCCGTTTCATCATGTTCTACACCTGTAACATGGTGAATACCATTTTTCATACCAGGTAAAACACGTGGTGAAATCCCATCTTCTGTTACTTCATAACGCTTGAAGTATGCTTTATTTTCACGTTCTGGTAATTCTACTTCTAAATCAAGCTTACCACGACGAATTTCCACTTTATCTAACTTAAGTGGTTCTACTGTTTGCTTTCCTAAAGAAAGCTGTAAATCTGTTAAGAAAATAACAGGCACTTGATATTCTTCTGCTAAGTTAAACGCTTCTACAATATCATAGAAAGCTTCTTCAACTGTACTTGGCGCCATTACGATTTTTGGAATTTCACCATGTGTTCCGTAAATCATAGCCATTAAGTCAGACTGCTCTTGTTTTGTTGGTAAGCCCGTACTTGGACCACCGCGTTGTGTATCAATGATAACTAGCGGTGTTTCAGTAATACCTGCTAAACCAATTGCTTCCATCATTAAAGAAAGACCAGGACCAGCAGATGCTGTTAATGTACGAACACCAGCGTAGTTTGCACCGATCGCCATTGTACAAGCTGCGATTTCATCCTCAGTTTGGATTACTGTTCCGCCAACTTTCGGTAACTTTTTAATTAAGTATTCCATAATTTCAGATGCAGGTGTGATTGGATATGCAGACATAAAGCGAGCACCACCAGCTACTGCACCAAATGCGATTGCGTCGTTTCCAATCATAAACATGCGTTTCTTACCATCAGCTTTTTCAAGCTGCATCATGTTTACTTTCTCACCAAGCAATTCTTTCATGTATTGAGAGCCGCGTTTAATTGCTGCCATATTCTTTTGAACGACTTGCTCTCCTTTACGACCAAAGATTTCTTCAACAACCTCTAAATAAGCTGTTTCGTCTAATCCTAATACCGCACTTGACGCTCCAACAGCAACCATGTTTTTCATTAATGATGTGCCTAATTCTGAAGCAATATCTGTAAACGGTATCACATATAAATTCACATCTGTATTATCAGGTATAGTTGGATTGAATTTCGCATCCGCAACTACAATTCCGCCTGGACGTAGTTCGTGGAAGTTAAAATCAATTGTTTCTTGATCAAAAGCAATTAAAATATCTAAGTCATCTGAGATCGCACGTACTTCTGTTGTACTTACGCGAATTTTATTATTTGTATGGCCGCCTTTAATACGTGATGAGAAGTGGCGGTAACCGTATAGGTAATATCCTAATCGGTTTAATGCTATACAGAAGATTTCCCCTGTACTTTCAATTCCTTCACCTTGTTGGCCTCCAACTTTCCATGAAAGTTGACTAATCATCTCCTACACCCCTTTTGGCTGCATTCATTGTAGTGTATTTTTTTACAGTATTAGTTTAGCATTTTTTATGCAAATAAACTACAACGGACGCAAATTATGCCTCTTCTGATTTCCCTTAATCTTTAGTATAATGCTATTTCGTTTACCATTCTAGTATTAGGTCTTAAAAAAATCAATAAATCCAAGTGAATTTATTGATTTTTTTCTGAATTTTTAAAACATAATCTTTAGAACGTTATACAGTCAACAAAATTTTTATACAAAAATCGCTCTACAGTTGATTCACTATACTTTTTACACAGTTGATTAATTATACTTTCATAATCCCTATATGCCTCTACACCTACAACCGTTTCTAAAATCCCATCAAAATCAGAACCAAACCCTATATTTTTTTCTCCACCTAATGAACAAATATATTCCACATGCCTTAATATATCTGCTATATTCGCTTGTCTTTCATTCGTTAAAAACTGTGGTACGAAAGTAATACCAATAATGCTATTTTTCTTTATAAGAGCTCTTATTTGTTCATCGGTTAAATTTCGTGGATGCCCACAAAGTTGATAACAGTTTGAGTGAGATGCAATCGGATTTTGTGCAATTTCAATAACATCCCAAAAGCTTCTTTCATTTAAGTGAGACACATCGGTCCATAAATGTAACGTATTAAGTTCTTGTACAACTTGTCTACCAAATGTAGTTAAACCTACTCCACGTGCCTCTAGCGCTCCATCAGCTAACAGATTGGCATAGTTCCATGTCAATCCAAAAGAACGTACACCTAAGCGATAAAACAAACGTAATTTCATCGCTTCGTTTCCAATCGCTTCGCATCCTTCTAATGTTAATAATACTCCAATCTCATCCTGTTTTAGCATGTTAATATCGTTTTTTGTCTGAATAAACTTCATTCCTGGTAGCGATAGAATTTCATTATGAAAAATATCTATCATTTGCAGCGCAACTTCAAAACGCTTTTCATACGCTACTGTTTCTGGTATATATATAGCAAAGCATTGTATACTTCCTTTTCTTTTCATTAATTGTTCAAATGTAATATGTAATTGTGAATCGTTTTGAAAGTCTTTTTTTCCCTTTGCACTCCATAACTGAAAGAGTACATCGCAATGTGCATCAAAAATTTTCATTTTCATTCCTCCATTACAAAAACAACCTGTTTGCATACATGCAAACAGGTTGTTTCAACTTAACGAGGTTCTACAATTAATTTTATCGCTGTACGCTCTTCACCATCAATCATAATATCTGTAAACGCTGGGATACAAATCAAGTCCAAACCGCTAGGCGCTACAAATCCTCTTGCAATTGCTACTGCCTTTACCGCTTGGTTCAATGCACCTGCACCAATAGCTTGAATTTCTGCTGTTCCGCGTTCGCGAATAACACCTGCAAGTGCACCAGCTACAGAATTAGGGACCGACGTTGCTTTAACTTTTAATATTTCCATTCCGCGTTTCCTCCTCGTTTCTATAAAAAGTAATAGCAATTATTTCACTTTAACTTATATTCACGAGGAATGGCACGTATTCCTGCTAAATTTCTGTAATTTTTCTAAAAAATTAAAATATAACGAATTCTCTAACTTTTCGTTAAAAATCAGTCAAAAAATGGCTGGTCATCATTAATTAAAATGCGCTCAATTTTCTTTGCTTTCCCTGTATTAGGATCCACATCAATTAACACTGCACTTAATTGTGTTCTACCATTCGTCACTTCAAAACGCACTGGTAAGTTCGTTAAAAACTTCTTCAATACCGCTTCGCGATCCATACCTAAAATCCCATCATATGGGCCTGTCATACCAACATCTGTAATATAAGCTGTTCCGCTTGGTAAAATACGATTATCAGCTGTAGGAACGTGTGTATGTGTACCTACTACCGCTGTAGCACGACCGTCTACATACCAACCTAACGCCTGCTTCTCACTTGTTGTTTCAGCATGAAAATCAACAAAGATAATGTTTGTACGTTTTTTTGCAATACTGATTAACTCATCCACTTTACGGAATGGACAATCAATTGGAGGAAGGAAAGTACGTCCTTGTAAGTTAATAACTGCAACTTCTGTTCCATTACAATTTACAAAGATAAGCCCTTTTCCTGGCGTTCCTTCCGGGAAGTTAGCTGGTCTTGCAAGATATTTTGCATCATCGATAAATTCAAATACTTCACGGTTATCCCAAGCGTGGTTTCCAAGCGTAACCGCTTGTGCCCCGCACTCTAAAAAGTTTCGATATATTTTCTCCGTAATTCCACGTCCACCCGCAGCATTTTCTCCATTAATAATTGTTACTGTCGGTGTATATTTCTTCTTTAATGCCGGTACGTACTGTTGAATCATGTCTCTACCAGGAGATCCTACTACATCCCCAACAAATAATATTCTCATATGTCTTACCCTTTCTATGTACTACATTTTTTATTACCATACTATAACCTTAAAGCTATTTCCTTACAACAGTTACAATTTATCTATTATAAGTTTCTTTCACTTGCATACTGCTCATAAATAATTTTCTTTATTTTACCCAATTCCAACACAAAAAAATAAAGTGGTGTTTCACCACTTTATTTTGCGTATTCCACTGCACGTGTTTCACGAATAACAGTTACTTTAATATGTCCTGGATAATCCAGTTCATTTTCAATACGTTTTCGAATATCACGAGCTAAACGATGAGCTTCTAAATCATCAATTGTATCTGGTTTTACCAGAATACGAACTTCACGTCCTGCTTGAATTGCGAAAGATTTTTCTACGCCTTCATAAGACTCTGAAATTTCTTCTAACTTTTCAAGACGACGAATGTAATTCTCAAGCGTTTCACTACGAGCTCCCGGTCTTGCAGCTGATAATGCATCTGCTGCAGCAACTAGAACTGCAATGATAGAAGTTGGTTCTGTGTCACCATGGTGAGATGCGATACTGTTTATTACAACAGGATGCTCTTTATATTTCGTTGCGAGTTCAACACCAATTTCAACGTGGCTACCTTCTACTTCATGATCGATTGCTTTTCCGATATCATGTAATAGACCAGCACGTCTTGCTAGTTTTTCATCCTCACCAAGCTCCGCTGCCATAAGTCCAGTTAAGTATGCAACTTCCATAGAGTGTTTTAAGACGTTTTGTCCGTAACTTGTACGGTATTTTAAACGACCTAAAATTTTAATTAAATCTGGATGTAAGCCATGAACACCCACTTCAAACGTTGTTTGCTCTCCGACTTCACGAATATACTCGTCCACTTCACGTCTTGATTTTTCGACCATCTCTTCAATACGCGCTGGGTGAATACGTCCGTCCTGTACTAGTTTATCAAGAGCGATACGAGCTGTTTCACGACGAATCGGGTCAAATCCAGATAGAATTACAGCTTCTGGTGTATCATCGATAATAAGGTCAATACCTGTTAACGTTTCTAACGTACGAATGTTACGACCTTCACGTCCGATAATACGTCCCTTCATTTCGTCATTTGGAAGATTTACAACCGAAACGGTTGTTTCAGCAACATGATCAGCTGCACATCTTTGCATTGCAAGAGATAAAATCTCTTTTGCCTTCTTATCCGCTTCTTCTTTCGCGCGAACTTCACTTTCTTTTACCATAACGGCAATTTCATGAGAAACTTCACTTTCCACTTTACCAAGAATAATTGCTTTCGCTTGTTCGCGGGTCAGATTGGAAATGCGCTCTAATTCTGTTTGTTGCTTTTGAACTAACTCTCCAACTTTGCTTTCCAACTCTTCAATCTGTTGTTGTTTCGCTACAAGAGATTCCTCTTTCTTTTCTAACTGTCGCTCGCGGTTATCGAGCGTTTCGTCTTTACGATCAAGGTTCTCTTCTTTTTGCATTAAACGATTTTCTTGTTTTTGTAATTCGCTTCTACGGTCACGAATTTCTAATTCAGCTTCTGTACGAAGTGTATGAATTTCATCCTTTGCTTCTAAAAGCGCTTCTTTCTTAAGTGCTTCAGCATCACGATTCGCTTCGTCTAGAATACGTTTTGCTTCATTAGCTGCACCATTAATCTTCGCTTCAGCAATAGACTTTCGAACAAAAAAGCCAACAACTGCACCGACTGTTGCAAGCAAAATGGAGATGAGTATCCAAACTGTACTACTACTCATGATTTCACCTCCCCTTGCTATGAATGAAAAAAGACTGTCGCATGTACATTGAATTACAACGTACAGCAAAGACCGTCGTCCCGCTTTTTTAAGGGACTTTCTTCATTTCACAATTAAAATGTCATATTATTATTTCGGCAAGATTTAAGTCTTACTCCGAATATTACTTCTCTTCTTGAGAAGAGTATGTCGTATATAAGAAAAAATATACATTCTCATTGTATCTATCGCAATTTTCATTGTCAAGCGTTGTCTACTTTTACTTTCTTTACCTTAAGCCCTGAATCTTATATGGATTTAAAAAACAGACAGCATATTATCCTGGAAAACCTTAGAAAATCCCAATTCATTCACTTAAAATATATGAATATTCCCCTTTACACATAGCCTTTTGGATAGAATAAATATTTTATCTCCAGATATATATAACGCTTTCATAGTGGATTAAAAAATAAAAGACACGGGACCGTGTCTTTTATTTTTTAATCTTGACGAGTTGAATCTTCCGTGTCTTCAACACCAGAGTTTTCACCAATTCCGTGATGTTCACGAACAAAGAAGGCAATTTCTTCTCTTAAATCCGTATTCTCTTTTAAGAATTGCTTCGAATTTTCACGACCTTGTCCTAAGCGTTCTTCATTATAAGAGTACCAAGCACCGCTCTTTTGAACGATATCAAGTTCAGAAGCCATATCTAAGATTTCACCTTCTCTTGAAATACCTTCTCCGTACATAATATCAACTTCAGCAACACGGAATGGCGGTGCTACTTTATTTTTAACTACTTTTACTTTCGTTTTATTACCAACAATATCGTTACCTTGCTTTAACTGCTCAGCACGACGTACTTCAAGACGGACAGTTGAATAGAATTTCAACGCACGACCACCTGGAGTTGTTTCTGGGTTCCCGAACATAACCCCAACTTTTTCACGAATTTGGTTGATAAAGATTGCGATTGTTTTTGATTTGTTGATTGCACCTGAAAGTTTACGAAGTGCTTGTGACATTAAACGTGCTTGTAAACCAACGTGAGAGTCACCCATGTCCCCTTCGATCTCAGCTTTCGGTACAAGAGCTGCCACAGAGTCAATTACGATAATATCAACCGCTCCACTTCGTACAAGTGCTTCTGCGATTTCTAGTCCTTGCTCCCCTGTATCAGGCTGTGATAATAGTAATTCATCTATGTTAACACCTAATTTTTGTGCATATACAGGATCCATTGCATGCTCCGCATCAATGAACGCTGCTTGTCCACCTTGACGCTGTACTTCCGCGATTGCGTGTAATGAAACTGTTGTTTTACCTGAACTTTCAGGTCCATAAATTTCAATAACACGGCCACGTGGGTATCCGCCTACCCCTAGTGCCACATCAAGTGCTAAAGAACCACTTGAAATTGTAGAAATTCTACGCTCCGCTTGTTCTCCTAATTTCATAATTGAACCTTTACCGAATTGCTTCTCTATTTGTTTTAACGCCATATCTAATGCCGCTTGACGATCGCTCATTCAAAATTCCTCCTTAACTAAATTGCTAATCTTATTATACCTATTTTCAATTCAATTTGCCAACAAAAAACGAACATTTATTCGTTTTTTTATTTTATATCGAATAAAACTAGGTTTTCCAACAAAAAAAACTAGAAGAAATTTATATCTCTTCTAGCTTTTTAAATAAATGATAAAATCCATATTTTGTAGAGCGTTCTCTAATTTGTTGACGACTTCCACTTAAATTAAGCGAGAAGACTACAGCTGGTTCATCTTTAATCACCAATCCAATAAATACGGTTCCTGGTTCTTTATGCTCTGAAGCATCCGGTCCTGCCACCCCAGTGAAACTAATTCCGATATCTGCTTTTAACAGTTCCTTTACATTTTCAGCAAGATAGCGAGCACACTGTTTACTAACCGCGCCATCAGTACGTAACACTTCTTCAGGTACATGTAAAATTTGTTGCTTCACATCATTTTGATAACAAATGACACCGCCTTTAAATACAGACGAAACACCAGCATTTTCTGTTACTTGATTTCCAAAAAGACCACCTGTTAAACTTTCTGCACACGCTAAAGTTAACCCTTTTTCCTTCAATATCCTTATTGCCTTGTAATGAAGGAAATCTTGGTCATATCCGTAGAAAAATTCTCCTACTCTTTCTAAAATCAAATCTTCCACATGCTGAATCAGTTTCTCCGCCTCATCAGCATCATGATGTTTGGCAGTTAAACGTAATGTCACTTCTCCATCATTTGCCAGTGGTGCAATGGTTGGGTTCGTTTGTCCATCAATTAAATCTTGAACTTTCACATCTAATTGAGATTCCCCAATACCAAAAAAACGAAGAACACGAGAATAAATATTTTCCCCCGTTGTAAACTTACATAAAAAAGGCTCTACGTAACTTATATACATCGGCTTCATTTCTTTTGGTGGTCCTGGTAATAAAATATAAACTTTTCCGTTCGTATTTAATCCCATACCAGGCGCCATACCGTGATCATTCGCAAATACAGTCGATCCATTTAAAACGAGCGCCTGCTTTTTATTATTCTCCGTAAATTCACGGCCTGTACGCTTAAAATAATCACTTATCGATGTTAATGCCTTTTCATCATACACAAGCTCTTCATCTAAACTAGACGCTATTGTTTCTTTCGTTAAATCATCTTTTGTCGGTCCTAATCCACCTGTAAAAATGAGCATATCAGCTCGTTCTTCAGCCAATTCAATTGCCTTCTGTAATCGCTTGTTATTATCCCCAACAACAGTATGGTAGTACACGTTAATTCCGATTGAAGCTAACTTTTCAGATAAAAACTGGGCATTTGTATTTGCAATTTGTCCAAGTAATAATTCCGTTCCAACCGCAATAATTTCAGCATTCATCCCAATTCCCCCATAAACTTCTATTTTGAGTTTACAAAAGCATCTTTATTTTTCCAGAAATAATCCCATCCTGAAATAACGGTAAAGAATAATGCAATCCATATGAAAATATCTGCAACTGGAATATGAAGTAGATTTAACGGTACATCATGTAATAAGTATGCTGCAATCGCAATAATTTGTGTCCATGTCTTAATTTTCCCTAGCTGATTTGCTGCAACTACTTCTCCTGTCCCAGCAAGTACAAGGCGTAAACCTGTTACTGCAAACTCACGGCTTATAATTACAATAACGATCCAAGCAGGTACATATTGCATTTCTACCAATGTGATAAGTGCTGCCGAAACAAGTAATTTATCTGCTAACGGGTCAAGGAATTTCCCTAAATTCGTTACAAGATTATACTTTCTTGCATAATGTCCATCAATCCAATCTGTAGCCGAAGCAATAATAAAGATAAGTGCCCCTACTAAATGTTGAATTGGTAACTCTACATCACCAATTATAAATGAGCCCCACTCAAAGGGCGCTAACATAATTACCATAAAAATTGGAATTAAGAAGATTCTAGATATTGTAATTTTATTTGGTAAATTCACAGCTATTCCTCCATCATGTCAAAAACATTTGTTCATTGAAAAAAGTCATCGAAGCGATGACTGTTATTGCGCAGCTTGCCCTATCCCTTGGTTTTTAATCAAGAATTTCTGATGATAATTCTCTTCCGGATTCAATGGGAATGTAACGACTTGGCCATTCAATTTAAATTCAACATTCGGTGCACTTCCTATGTTAAGGTTTACCTCTTTCGCTGTTGATAAATCATATTTTTGGGTCTGGCCTGCCTGTAAAGTACCGCTAAAGATATCATTTCCTGCCTCATTTTTAATACCTATATAACTTGCGTCTTTTGTTGTAATTTCCAATTCTAACGCTTTATTATTATGAATTTCCAAAGTAGATGTTATCTTATCGGTTCCAACTAACTTAATTTCATTCTCACCAGCTGGCTGTCCTTTTTGTTCCTCTTTCTTTGGCTCTTCTTTTTTTGGTTCTTCTTTCTTTGGTTCTTCCGCTTTCGCTTCATCTTTCTTCGTATCTAACGGAGAATTTTTTGCTTTTTGAACCTCAATTTTCTCACTTTGAGCATTTGGAACTTGCCTATCATCTTTTCCAGTTAACGCTTGAATAACAAACCAGACTACCACTCCAAACGCGATTACTAACAACGCAATCAAAATTTTGGGCATATGATCCGCAATTGGCCATGATGAAGATTTTTGCATTGTTTCTTGTGTTTTTTGTCCAGTTGATACTTGTGGAACTTCACGTTTTTCAGACTGTGGTATCGTACTCTGATATTCCACAAGCAGTTCCTCTCCATTTAATCCAACAGCATCTGCATATTGTTTAATGAATGCACGCGCATAAAAAGCTCCTGGCAACACATCATAATTGCCTTCTTCAATCGCTACTAAATGGCGTTTTTGAATTTTTGTAATCTCATGCAGCTGATCAATAGATAAGCCTTTCGCTTCTCTTGCTTCTGTCAGCTTTTGTCCTAATTCCGTCACTACTAACACCTCAATATTTCTTTAAAAGTCGAACATAGAGAAATTGTTTTGCGTACCTTGCTCAATTTCATCTACTAAATTATATTGAATTTCTTCATCATAATCGTTACGCAATTCGATAATATAATCAAAATCATCCAATGTGTATTCTGACTGACTCACAAACACATCCGGATGTTCCACAACTTTCGTTGCAGGCAATCTCATGATTTCACGAACGAGCTGCCAGTGTCTTTCATTTGCACGCTTTGTCGACACAATTCCATCTAGTATGAAAATATTATCGTCGCTATACTCATCTTCAATCAATTGGCTACGAACAGTTTGCTTAATGAGCGTAGATGATACGAATAACCATCTCTTATTTGCACAAACACTTGCGGCAACAATAGATTCTGTTTTTCCGACACGAGGCATTCCTCGTATCCCAATTAATTTATGACCTTCTTTTTTCATTATCTCCGCCATAAAGTCTACAAGCAATCCTAATTCATCACGCACAAATCGAAATGTTTTCTTATCATCTGCATCTCGTTGTATGTACCTACCATGTCTAACTGCTAGCTTATCTCTAAGCTTTGGCGGACGATATTTCGTTACCGTTATATTATCCATCGTATTTAAAATTGATTCAAGTCTAGAGATTTGTTCTTGATTATCACACATAAGCAAAAGTCCACGTCGTGCATTATCTACACCATTAATTGTGACAATATTGATGCCAAGCATACCGATTAACGAAGAAACGTCACCAAGTAAGCCAGGTCGGTTTTTATGTATTTCATATTCAAAATACCATTCAATCATCCAAGATCACTCCCCTACGCTTACTTTACACCTACGTACTATATTATATGATTTCGCCTTAATAGGGAAGCTAAATGTATAATCTATTCCTCCTAATTACTATACAAAAAAAGTAGAGAGGAGAAGCTCCTCTCTACTTTTACTTATGTTGTACAAACTTCACCATTAAATTTGCAATTGTATGTTGCTCTTGTTCATCAGCAACTTTCCAAAGCTCCGACAATAATTTTTCTTGATCGTTGCGCGCTTCTACTTCATTTGCTAAATAATCACCAACACGAAATGCCATATCTGATACGGCACCACCATCAAGCCCTTTTCCCCCCGCTTGTTCTAAACGTTCTCCTAAAAAGCTCTTCCACTGATCAAAATTATCTAACACTGACATGTTTAAGCACCTCACTATTTTAGTAATAGAATCATGCTTAATTTGTACAATTTCTTGTTTTTTATGTAAGAATTTTTTAGCAATGCCAACCGCCATTCACTCCGATAATTTGCCCCGTAATATAAGAAGCTCCTGGCGAAACGAGGAAGGAGACTGTTTTTGCTACCTCTTCGGGTAGTCCTATTCTACCTAATGGAATATCTTCAGCAATTTCATTTTTATCATCTTCTGAAAATACATTTAACATTTCTGTTTCGATCGCACCTGGCGCTACCGCATTAACGCGCAATCCACTTAGAGAAACTTCTTTCGCTAAAGCCTTCACATATGAATTTTGTGCACCTTTCACCATTGAATACAGCACCTCGCAAGACGCTCCTATTTGCCCCCAAATGGATGAAATAACAACAACATTACCACTTCTCCGCCCGATCATCGGTGGAAGCGCCATCGATAAAAGTCTATATACACTCTTCACTTGAAGCTCCACCATATAATCTAATTCTTCATTCGTAACATCTGTTACTAATCCAAATATACTCTTTCCAGCTGCGTATACAATAACATCAATAGGATGTTCTATTTGTCCCCACAATTTCTCTGCTCCATCGATAGAAGCTAAATTTGCTTGCACAGGAATCACTGCATCAAACTCCTTTTGTAACCCCCTTATCTTCTCTTCGCTTTTATTGTAATGAATATAGACTGTATAACCATCCTCGATTAACTGCTTCGAAATAGCAGAGCCAATCCCTCCGCTTCCTCCAGTTACTAATGCATACTTTTTCATAAATTCCCTCTCTTATCTTTTTATGTATAAATAAATAATACCCTCATCTTACCATTTGGCAATAACCAAACGTTAGATGAGGGATATAGATACTGCATTTTTTATTCACATATTACTTCATTTTTTTGGTAACACTTGGCAGACACTCATTTTCTCTTCAATTAATAATGTTTTTGCTGCTTGTTGTAGGTCTTGAACAGTTAATCCTTCTAACACTGTAAGAGCATCAAATAAACTAGATTCATTAAACGCATATCGTGTAAACTGATTTGCAATATATTCAGGTGAATTCAACGATCGTAAAAATCCGCCAATTTTCTTTTTCTTCACCCGTTCCAGCGCAGTCTCATCTAACTGATCATAATTCGTTTGTAGTAAAATACCTTTTAATCGCTCTGCCAATTCATCAGGGTGCTTCGTATCTCCACCAACCATTGCAAAACCGAAGTTATTTTCTTCTGTATAGTCATACGAGAACGAATCATCAATAAGACCTTCATTATATAAAGATTCGTAATGAACTGACCCTTTTCCAAATAAATAATCTAAAAGTAATGTAAGTGCAATTTCTTGTTTTAACAGAGCTTGCCCTTTTTCTTTTAAATTCGTTGCTTTAATACCAACTAAACATTTTGGAGTTTGAACAGGCATTGAAATAATCTTTTTCTTTTCATTTACTTCTTCTGGTTCCTCTTCAAAAGAGCGAACAATTTCTGGTTGATTTTCGTAATCTTTTTTCGCTTGATTTTCACGAACTAAATCCATTGTTTTTTCAGGATCAATCGCTCCAACAACAAATAATAACATGTTGCTCGGATGGTAAAAAGTCTCATAACATTCATACAGTAGGTCTTTTGTAATCTTACTAATAGAATCAATCGTCCCTGCAATATCAATTTTAATTGGATGTTTCACAAACAAACTATCGATTAACCCAAAGTATAAACGCCAGTCTGGGTTATCTTGGTACATTTGAATTTCTTGACCGATAATACCTTTTTCTTTTTCAACCGTTTTTTCAGAGAAATACGGTTCTTGTACAAAGTCTAACAACGTATTTAAATTTCTCTCTACATTTGATGTACAGGAAAAGAGATAAGCGGTTCTTGTAAAAGATGTAAAAGCGTTCGCTGAAGCACCTTGTTTACTAAACAATTGAAACGCGTCATGATCCTCTTTTTCAAACAATTTATGCTCAAGGAAATGAGCAATTCCATCTGGTACACGAGTCATGTCTTCTTTTCCAAGCGGTACAAATGTATTATCAACAGAACCGTACTTCGTCGTAAATGTTGCAAATGTTTTGTTGAAGCCTTGTTTCGGTAAGATATATACGTCTAATCCATTCGGAAGTTTTTCATAATATAGCGTCTCTTTTAATTGCTCATACACAATTTTCTCCATTTATTCTCCCTCCGTTCCATGTAAAAAGTAAATTGTATCTAGTTCAATATTATTAGCAACTTTCACAATCTCTTCTTTCGTCACGCTTTCTATGCCCGTTAGCCATTCTTCAACTGGACGCGTACGCTCTGAAATCACCCCGTGATAAAGCATTTCAACAAAACCACGTGGTGTATCAATTGCCTCTAAGATTTGATTTTGAATTACACTTTTCGTTTGCTGAATCTCTTCCTCTGAAAAATCACCACTTTGCATTGCTTTCATCTGTTCTTTAATAATTTCAACAGCTTTTTCAAAGTTCTTCGCTTCAATTCCAGACATAACGAAGAGCAAACCTTTATGACTTTCAAATCTCGATGCTGCATAGTACGCTAAACTATTTTTTTCACGGACATTTACGAATAACTTCGAATGAGAAAACCCTCCAAATAATCCGTTAAACAATTGTAATGCAAAATAATCTTCATCTTTATACGTAATGAATGTGCGATAGCCGATATTTAATTTACTTTGCTTTAGTTCTTGTTTTTCAACAATTTCTTTTTCTTCATTATTTCGTTTATGAAGAAGTACATTTCTCTCTTTCATAGCGCGAGGTGAAATCGAAAAATACTTATTTACAAGCTCCACAGCATCTTCTGAAATATCACCAATGATATATAAATCCATTTCATCTTCAGCTAACACTTTTTGATAATATTGATATAAACTTTCATTTGTAATAGAAGCAACACTTTCTTTTTTTCCATTTGCACTTAAGCGATATGGTTCTACTTTGCACATTTCTGCAATTAAACGCTCATTTGCATAACGCATTTTATCATCATAAGTAGCTTCAATTCGTTGCAAGAGTGCTCGTTTCTCACTTTCTACAATAGAAGATAGAAAACCGTCCCCTTCTGTCGCTGGATGTAGAACAATATCAGATAACATAGAAAGCGCTTTTTCAAATAACGGTGGTGCATCGCGTAAATATGTTTCATTTGCAATGTCTACATAAATAGAGATGATATGGTCTTCCCCTTTTTTACTTACATCTACCGCTAAAGAAGATCCATATAATTCTTCTAAATATTGACGAAGACGAATTACAGAAGGCAGTTTTTCTGTCGCACTTTGCAATACGTACGGCAATAGGGCACGCTCTGTCACCGTCTCCTCATTTAAAGGTGCTTTAAAACGAAATACAAAGGTATTTGTTTTAAATTTATCAGTCGGAATAATATGTACTCGCAAGCCACCTAATTCATGCAGTTGCTGCTCCATTAGTTTCATTAATAGCCCTCCTTTACGTATGTAGGAATATTCCTCTTCAATATACAGTTTTTAGAAATAAAAAATCAACTTTTCTTCCTTATTATGCTTACATTTGAGTCTTTCTAAAAACTTTAATATGTAAGGAACATAGTAAAATTCCGTATTAAATATATTCTATGTAAAAAAGCCCGCACTAATGTGCGAGCTTTTTTTATACTTTCTAAATACTCATCGTTTTCCTTTTTCATAAGGCGTTCCGAGTGCTTTCGGAGCTTCAGATCGGCCTACAAAACCAACAAGTGCTAATATTGTAAATACATACGGTAATATCGTTAAGAATACACTTGGAATTTCTTTCAATACAGGAATTGTACCACCTGTTATCCCAAGTGATTGAGCAAATCCGAAGAACAGTGCGGCTCCAAGAGCACCAAGTGGATTCCATTTACCAAAGATCATAGCTGCTAGTGCTAAGAAACCTTGTCCAGTAATTGTAGCACCTGAGAAGTTACCAGAAATCGACATTGCGAAGACCGCACCACCCACTCCTGCAAACATTCCAGATATACAAACTGCAATATAACGCATTTTATATACATTAATCCCCATCGTATCTGCTGCCATTGGATGTTCACCAACAGCACGAAGACGAAGACCGAACGGTGTTTTATAAATAATGTACCAAACAACAAATGCTAAAATAATGGCAATATACGACGTTATTGGTACGTTTGAGAAAAATATTTTTCCGATAACTGGAATATCTGATAGACCTGGAACATCGATTTTTTCAATACGGTATTGAATAAAATCTGTCTGCCCTTTATCAAAAATCTTCTTAATCGCAAATACTGTTAAACCAAGAGATAAGAAGTTAATCGCTACACCACTTACAACCTGATCAGCACGGAACGTAATAGATGCTACCGCGTGAAGTAATGCAAATAATCCACCACCAATTGCCGCAAATAGTAATGCAATCCATGGAGTCATCGTTCCCCAAGTATCACCCATTAATAAGGTTGTAACAATCCCAACAAATGCACCAAATAGCATTAGTCCTTCTAACGCAATATTTACAACACCTGATCGTTCACTAAATACACCACCTAATGCTGTAAAAATTAAAGGTGCTGATGTATATAACGTACCTGTCACAAGAATGGCTAATATATCTAAAAAGCTCATTTATTTCCCCTCCTTGCTCATACGTGTAAGCGCCCATCTTAAAACATAACTACATGCAACAAAGAAGATAATACATGCAATAATTACGTTAATAAGTTCTGATGGTACATCTGCCTCAAAGTTCATTTGAGGGGAAGCACTTTTCAAACCACCAAATAACAATGCTGAAAGGATAATACCAAATGGATTATTTCCTCCAAGAAGCGCTACGGCAATTCCGTCAAATCCAATCCCTGTAAATGAAGACATTGCTGTCATGCTTTGGAATGTTCCTAACCCTTCCATTGCTCCACCAATCCCAGCAAATGCACCAGCAATTGTCATGGAGAATACTACATTACGAGAAACCTTCATACCTGCATATTGAGAAGCATGTTGATTAAATCCTACTGACTTTAATTCATAACCTAGAGTTGTTCGATCTAATAAGAACCACATTAAGATTGCTACTAAAATTGCAACAATAATTCCCCAGTGAAGACGTGAACCATCAGTTATTGCAGCTAACCAATCTGAAGATAAAGATGCACTCGCTTTAATATCGTATGTTTTATCATTGCCCTCATGTAAAAAGCGTTTAATTATGTCATACGTTACATATAACGCGATATAGTTCATCATTATTGTTACAATAACTTCATTAACCTTAAACTTCCCTTTTAAATAACCAGGAATAAAGCCCCATATTCCACCCACCATTGCTGCAAATAAAATAGATAATGGAATATGAAGAAACGCTGGTAGTGAGACCGCATAACCGAACCAAACTGCCGCAAGCCAACCAACTAATAGTTGACCCTCTACCCCGATATTAAATAAACCTGTACGAAATGCAAACGCCACCGATAATCCAGCAAGAATAAGTGGTATCATAGTGCGAAGTGTCTCACCAATCGCACTAGCACTGCCGAACATACCTGTCCAAAGCGCACTATAACCAACAATTGGATCATAGCCACTAACCAGCATTACAATCGCTCCAACAATTAAACCAAAAATAACGGATAGTACTGGGACTAAAATATTTATCGTTCGCTCTGTTAAAAGTTTTTTAGCCATTTGTACCCACCTGCTCTTTCTCTGTTCCTCCAGCCATTAGCAAACCAAGCTGTTGTTCATTTGTGCCTTTCGCATTCACAATTGCTACAATTTTCCCTTCATAGATAACTGCAACCCGATCACTCACATTTAAAATTTCTTCTAATTCTAAAGATAAAAGAAGAACCGCTTTCCCATTATCTCTCTGCTCGATTAATTTTTTATGAATAAATTCAATTGCACCTACATCTAAACCACGTGTTGGCTGTGCTGCAATTAATAAATCCGGATTACGATCTACTTCACGTGCAATAATAGCTTTCTGCTGATTCCCACCAGATAGAGCACGCGCTAATGTTTGTTCGCTAGGTGTACGTACATCGAACTGTTCAATAAGTGCCTTCGCTTTCCCTGTGATTTTGCTAAAGTTTAAAATCCCCTTCTTTGAAAATGGATTTTTATAGTACGTTTGCAAAACTATATTGTCTCTAACAGAAAAATCAAGAACTAGTCCGTGCTTATGACGATCTTCTGGAATATGACCAATTCCTTCTTCTGTAATTCTTCGAACAGGCCAATTCGTTATTTCTTTCCCTTTAATTGCAATAGAACCTGACTCAACTTTTCGTAAACCAGTAATTGCTTCTATTAATTCGCTTTGTCCATTTCCATCGATTCCTGCAATACCAACAATTTCCCCCGCACGAACAGTTAAGTCAAGGCCTTTTACAGCAGGCAGTTGGCGTGCATCGTGAACAACAAGATTTGCAATAGAAAGTACCTCTTCTTTGGGCGTAGCGTCTATTTTTTCTGTTTTAAAATTCACTTGACGTCCGACCATTAATTCTGCAAGTTTATGTTCATCCGTATTTGCAACGTCAACAGTTCCAATCCCTTTTCCTTTGCGAATAATTGTACAACGATCGCAAACTTCCATAATTTCTTTCAATTTATGAGTAATAAGAATGATAGATTTTCCTTCTTGCACAAGCTTTTTCATAATTTGAATCAATTCATGAATTTCTTGTGGTGTTAACACTGCAGTCGGTTCATCAAATATTAAAATTTCCGCTCCACGGTAAAGTGTTTTTAAAATTTCAACACGCTGTTGCATACCAACAGAAATATCCTGTATTTTCGCGTATGGATCTACAGCTAAACCATATTGTTCAGACAACTTTTGAATCTCTTTAGCAGCTTCTTCAACAGCTATTTTCCCTTTTTTCTTCGGTTCATTACCGAGAATGATATTCTCTGTAACTGTAAAATTATGAACAAGCATAAAATGTTGATGGACCATCCCAATACCAAGATCATTCGCAATATTCGGATTTGTAATTTTTACAGGTGTTCCTTTAATTTTAATTTCACCCTGTTCTGGCTGATACAAACCGAATAGTACATTCATCAATGTTGATTTCCCTGCACCATTTTCTCCAAGTAAAGCATGTATTTCTCCCTGTTTTACTTGCAGCGTAATATCATCATTCGCTACAATGCCTGGGAATACTTTCGTAATATTATTCATCTCAATTACGTATTCCATTTCGTTCCTCCTTTTAACAGGGAACATTCCCCTATTAACTTATTAAGCAATTTGGAAGTTTTATACATACAAAGGTTAGTTCTAAGAACTAACCTTTGCTATTTCTCTATCTTTATTTTTTTAGAGAAGCTTCATATTCTTTATATTCTTTATCTGTAGCTGGTACTTTAATTTCTCCAGCTGTAATTTTCTTTTCAAATTCTTCTACTTTTGTTAAAATCTCAGGGTTAACTTTTTTCACGTTATCAGTTGTTTTTGCAATACCAACACCGTCATCTTTTAAGCCAAACGCTTCAATTTTACCACCTTTTAATTTTCCATCTTTCGCTTCTTTTGCTACTTTTTGTACAGCGATATCAACACGTTTTACCATTGAAGTTAATGTTACGTTTTCAGGCATACCTTCTTGATTTTGGTCACGGTCAACACCGATTACCCAAACGTTTTCACCTTTTTTCTTACGGTTTTTCGCTTCAGTGAATACACCGTTACCTGTACCACCAGCAGCATGATAAATAACATCTACGCCTTGACCATACATTGCTGACGCAAGAACTGTACCTTTTTCAGGCTTATCGAATGCTTCAGCATATTCAGATACGATTTCAATATTTGGATTCACTGCCTTAGCACCAGCTTTAAATCCATTCTCGAATTTACTAATTAAATCACTCTTCATTCCACCAACAAATCCTACTTTATTCGATTTTGTTGACATAGCTGCCACCGCACCTACAAGGAATGACCCTTCATGATCTTTAAATGTAATACTTGTTACGTTTGGTGCATCTACAACAGTATCAACAATTGCAAATTGTTGTTTTGGAGATTCTTTTGCTACTTCTTTAATTGCTCCCTCTAATTTATACCCAATACCGAAAGCTAAATCATACTTATCTTTTGAAAATTTCTTTAAGTTCGGAATATAATCCGCTTCTTTTTCAGATTGAAGATAACGATAATTTGTCTTCTCTTTTAATCCATTATCTTTACCAAACTGTTGTAATCCTTCCCAAGAAGATTGGTTAAATGATTTGTCATCAACGCCCCCAACATCTGTAACCATACCAACCTTAAACTCTTTATCCCCTTTTTTGTCACTATCCGCTTTATCCGAGTTACCACATGCACCTAACACTGTACTTGCTGCTAACGTTAACGATAATAAAAGACCTGTTTTTTTCTTCATACTAGAAACCCCTCCTGAAATGTTTTGTCTAATGATTCATACGCTGCTGTCCCTTACTTCTTGCTGTCACCTCCCTAAAAAGGAACTTCCCTACATACGTTTTCTTAATACGTGGAAGCTAAACTTATCAGCTCTAAAGTAATTAATAGAATATAAGATTGGCTCATCATTTTGATCATAGTGCATTTGTTTTAAAACTAGCAGTGCCGTTTCAGGTTCACATTCTAAAATCGGTGAAATTTTCGGGTGATAACCAATCGGTTCAATGTGAGCAACTGCGTATGTGATACGCTTGTGCGTATTATTATGTATTACTGTAAGCAGCGATTCCTCATTGTATCCCGATAAATCTGGTAATATCTCTTTTGCCAGTTTATCAATGCAATATACAACTGGTTCCCCATCCGCTGTACGAACACGTTCAATCATTACTGCGCTAAAAGCATCTTCACAATTAAATTTCTCTTTTTCTTCTTCTGTTAAAGTTGTTGTAGATGATGATAAAAAGATTGTTCCTGGTGTTTTCCCCACACTAGAAATCATATCTGTAATACTAGAAAGTTGCTCTATTCCAGAAGAAAATAACGGCTTCGCATTTACAAATGTCCCTACACCATGTCTACGAATAACAACATTTTCTTCTTCTAAAATACGTAGTGCTTCCCTTAAAGTTGCCCTACTTACACCAAGTTCTTTCGCTAGATCAAACTCTGAAGGTAACTTTTGTTTTTCTTTGTAAGCCCCATCTTTAATTTTTCCTTTGATGTGATCAATCACCCGCAAATATAGGTGACGACTATCGGATTTTACTGACATAAGACTCCCCCGCATTTCAATTATTCGACCTCTGATGTAAGACTTCTTTTCTCTTTTTTCAACTTACAACATAGTATAAATTACTAAATACTAAAAATAAGCGTAATTATCGAATAAATATTAATAATTTTTCAAGATGAAATTTTCACACTTTATTCCATAAAAAAAACTTTGTACCATAAACATTTCTCATATAGAGAAAAAGTTCGGCACAAAGATTCCTTACATCCTTTGTTACACACTTTTCCCCTCATAGTCTAGCAATTCATGGTTGCCAGGTAGAAACTTATGGACCTTATCTCCAAGATTATATGAGGCAGTGATTCTTTTCGAAGTAATCTTACCACTTGCTCCCATATGTGTCAACAGAATTCAACATTTTTCTACATTAAATATCGAACGTTTTGAAAACCAAAACGATAAGCATTCGTATTCTAAAGGACCCTTAAAGATGTAAGCCCTTTCTTCGTCAATGACTATAGTATATAACAAAAACAGCATATAAAAAAGCCTAATTGTAAAAACAATTAGGCTTTTTTTAAGAACTTTTTTCTTGCACATCTTTAATGAGTACTCCCCTTGGTTTACTACCTTCATAAGGACCTACTACACCATTCATTTCCATGGCATCAATTAAACGAGCTGCTCGCGTATATCCTACTCTAAATCTACGTTGTAACATAGAAACAGATGCTGTTTGCATTTCTACTACAAGCTGAACCGCTTCATCGTATAATTCATCTTCTACTTCCTGCTTTGTTTCAGGAACATCTTGTGGAATCATATCCTCTTGATATTGCGCTTTTTGCTGGGCAATAACAGATTCTACGACTCTCTCAACTTCATCATCTGATAAAAACGCCCCTTGTACACGAACAGGTTTCGATGCACCAATTGGTATGAATAACATATCTCCACGACCTAGCAACTTTTCTGCACCACCACCGTCAAGAATCGTTCGAGAATCTATTTGGGAAGATACAGCAAATGCAATACGCGATGGAATATTCGCTTTAATAACACCTGTGATAACATCAACTGACGGGCGCTGAGTCGCAATAATTAAATGAATACCAGCAGCACGTGCCATTTGCGCTAAACGCATAATCGCATCTTCTACATCCGAAGAAGCAACCATCATTAAATCAGCTAACTCGTCCACAATCACTACAATATATGGTAATTCAGGTTGTTTCGCTTCCGATTGGCTATTATGTTCTTTAATATAATCATTATATCCTTCAATGTTACGCGTACCGCTATGCGCGAATAATTCATAACGACGCTCCATTTCACTCACAACTTTCTTCAAAGCCTGTGATGCTTTTTTCGGATCAGTTACGACTGGTGTTAATAAGTGCGGAACACCGTTATATACATTTAACTCTACCATTTTCGGATCAATCATCATTAATTTTACTTCATGCGGTTTTGCACGCATTAAAATACTTACAATAATTCCATTAATACATACACTCTTTCCACTACCAGTCGCACCAGCTACTAATAAATGGGGCATTTTATTTAAACGTGCCAATACAGCCTCTCCTGTAACATCACGTCCAAGACCGATTAATAACTTCTCTTCTGGGTGGTTATTCGCCTTTGAATCAAGAACTTCTCTCAGCGTTACCATAGAAACTTCTGAATTCGGAACCTCAATCCCTACAGCTGATTTCCCGGGAATAGGTGCTTCAATACGAATGTCTTTCGCTGCTAAAGCAAGCGCTAAATCATCACTTAAACTAACAATTTTACTTACCTTTACTCCCATATCAGGATACACTTCATATTTCGTAACTGCAGGACCTCTATGTACTTTTGTTACTTTCGCTTTCACACCAAAACTTTGGAATGTACGTTCCAATTTACGAGCATTTTCATAAATTTCCGCATTTTCATTTGTAACTTGCTTATTTTTGGGAAACTTTAATATATCAAGCGAAGGAAGCTTATAATCTTTATTTTCCACATTAGAAAATTGCATAGGAGGTGCTTTCGTTTCACCTTCTAGCGATTCAACGATTTTTTCTCCTCGTTTCTTGTGAGGTTGTTCTTCTGGCGCAGGCGGAACTGCCTCTTCAATAAACGGAGGAGTGATTAAATCATTTTCTTCTATCTGCTTTTCCGTCTCTTCACGTACTGGATAATTCTCAGTAAAATTCGAAATAATTGGTGGACCAATTTCTATTTCTTCTACTGGCTCAATAGCTTCTTCTTGTTCAGCAACACGTTCATGCCTCTTGCTTCTTGTTGTTTTTTTCTTTTCAGTTTGCTCGGCGACCCTTTGAGATTTCCAATCTTTATAATCCCCTTGCATTACTTGAAACTGACTTCTAAGAATTCTCCCTACCGGAGCAAGTACTTCTCCAATATGTTTATTTGTTATACAAAGTATTCCAAGAATAACTAAAATAATTCCAATGATATATGCCCCTACTTCGTCAAATAAGAAGTAGCACGTTGCGAACATCAGTGCACCGAACATACCACCACCTAAATGAACACTATCCGGGCCTTTTTTCATTTCAAGGAAAAAGTAATCTTTTGTACTAACAATTACAGAAGTATTTTGCACAGCTCCATCTTTCGTAAGCAGGTTAAATAATGTAATATGACTAAACATTAATATTGCTAGTACAATTAAATAAACACCTATTAGCCGTTTATTTAAAAGGTTGGGCCATCCCCGCTTTATTACAAACGCAACAGATAAAGCTATTACACCTAACACACCAATTATGTACCACTCACCAAAGAAGAAGCGAAAAAATAACACAAACGATTTCCCTACAACACCTAGCTGTAAAATCGTAATAATCGAAAGTGCAAAAAGAGTCAACCCGACGATTTCATAATACAAAGTTGGCTTTATCGTACGTCTTGCCTTAGCCTTCGTCCCTCTTTGCTTTTGTTTTGCCATTTCTTCACCTCGTGTTCTAAAAATTAAGTACAACTTTCTTATAAAAAAGCTCTACTTACATGTCTTTCTCTCTATTTTTCAGGTCTTTATATCTTCTATTTTTACACTTCTTGTAAAATGTTAAATAAACAGAAGAAAGCAGCCTACTCATGGCTGCTCAACCGTCTTGTTTTTTATATTATACCATAGCTCCTAAACAAAATCCTTCTTTTTGCTAAAAGGTAATTTTCTGTCCAGGCTCAAACTCTAGGTAGTGAGACGGATTCGTACTTAATACACGTACAATAGAGTAACATTGATTATCCTCCTCAGAAACCACTAATTCCACGCCATTTATATTCACAACTTTTTGGCTTTCGCATTGTGAATAATCGGCCGGATACACAAGTTGCTCTGGCATAATTGTATATAAAATCATTGTAGCATTGTCCCTTCTGTACTATTATCCTTGCGTTCATCAATTAATTCGTTTAATTTTCGAAGTGCGCTACCAATACCACCGACACCATCTATAAGACCATATTTCACTGCATCTCCACCTATTACATTCGTCCCAATATCTCGCGTCAAATTCCCTTTTGCAAACATAAGCTCTTTAAAACGATCTTCCGTTACTTTCGAATGCTTTGTCACAAATCGAATGACTCTTTCTTGCATTTTATCCAAATACTCAAATGTTTGTGGCACACCTATAACAAGACCTGTTAAACGAATCGGATGAATTGTCATCGTCGCTGTTTCGGCAATAAATGAATAATCAGTTGAGACCGCGATCGGTACACCGATTGAATGCCCTCCTCCTAAAACAAGAGATACAGTTGGTTTTGAAAGCGAAGCCACCATTTCAGAAATCGCTAATCCAGCTTCAACGTCACCCCCAACTGTATTTAATATTAACAGTAAACCTTCAATTTTTGGATTTTGTTCAATCGCGACAATTTGCGGAATGATGTGTTCATATTTTGTTGTTTTATTTTGTGGTGGCAACTGAATATGACCTTCCACCTGCCCAACAATTGTTAAGCAATGAATACGCGATTCATTCATTTGTGGTACATTTGTCTGTCCAAGTTGCTGAATTTTCTCCACTATAGAAGCCTCTTTTGGAACTTCTTTCGGCTCAGCTTCTTTTTCTTCATTTGTATAACGATCACGTTCTGTCATATCGCATCCCCTTTCACTCGTATATAACTATTATTTCTTAAGTTATGAATTTCATTCGATAGGGTTAAAAAAGAAAAAGATCACCTGTAAAGGTGACCTTCTTTATACTTCCATAATAATCGGTAAAATCATTGGCTTTCTCTTCGTTTCTTCGTACAAGAACTGCCCTAATAATTCACGAATATTTTGTTTCAACATAGACCATTCAATTGTATATTCTTTAATTGATTGTTCAACAATCATACGTACAATATCTGTGGATCGTTCGATTAATGCTTCTGATTCACGAACATATACAAAGCCGCGTGAAATAATTTCTGGACCAGAGATTATTTTCTTTTCATCCTTACCAAGTGTTACAACAACAACTAAAATTCCATCTTGAGATAACATCTTTCTATCTCGAAGAACGATGTTACCGACGTCACCTACACCTAATCCATCAATTAAAACATTACCAGCTTGCACTTTACCAGCTAATTTTGCTTCATCGTCACCAAAAGCAATTACATCGCCTTTTTCTACGATAAAGATATTCTCTCTCGCAATACCTACATCTTCCGCTAAATACGCATGTGCTTTTTGCATACGGAACTCACCATGTACGGGTACAAAATACTTCGGCTTCATTAAATTTATCATCAGCTTTAATTCTTCTTGGCTACCATGACCTGAAACGTGAACTTTTCTTTCACCGTAATAAATAACCTCAGCACCAGATCTAAATAACAAGTCAATAATTTTTGATACAGATACTTCATTTCCTGGAATTGGAGAAGCTGCAATAATAACAGTATCACCTTTACGAATTGAAATTTGTTTATGAGCTTGTTTCGCCATTCTAGAAAGGGCTGCCATCGGTTCCCCTTGACTACCAGTCGTTAAGATAGCTACCTTTTTTTCCGGGAAATTGTCTATTTCTTGTAATGAAATAACCATACCTTCTGGAACATCTAAATAACCAAGACGTCTTGCAATATCTACCACTTTCACCATGCTACGTCCTACTACCGCCACTTTCCTTCCAGTTTCAGCAGCTGCATCAAACACTTGTTGAATACGATGTACATTGGAGGCAAATGAAGCAACAATAATACGCCCTTCTGAACTATAGAATACTTTAGAAATCTCTATACCAACTTCTTTTTCCGAACCTGTATAACCAGGACGTTCAGCGTTTGTACTATCAGATAACAAGCAAAGTACGCCTTCATTTCCAATTTGCGCCATTTTCCCAAGATCTGCTCCACTATTTCCGATTGGAGTTTGATCAAATTTAAAGTCTCCTGTATATACTACAGCACCTTTTGATGTATGGAAACAAACACCCACAGAATCCGGAATACTATGTGTCGTTCCGAAGAATGACACATTTGTTGAATTAAACTCTACTGTTGAATTCGAGTCAATTGTTTTTAAGTCTACACGGCCTAACATTCCTGCTTCGCCAAGCTTTTCTTGTATAAGTCCTACCGTTAATTTCGTCGCATATACTGGAATAGATAATTTACGAAGCACATAAACAATTCCACCAATATGATCTTCATGACCATGGGTAATAAATAGTCCTTTTACTCGCTCTTGATTTTCTACTAAATATGTAATGTCAGGAATAACAATATCAATCCCAAACATTTCATCTCCCGGGAACATCAATCCGGCATCTACAATAAAGATTTCAGAATCAATTTCAACACAGTACATGTTTTTTCCGATTTCACCTACTCCGCCAAGAGCAAATACTTTAACAGACTCATTCTCTTTTCTCTTCATGTTGTTGCCTGGTTTAAAAATCTTGCAAACACTGATTTCACTAAAATTGCAGAGACACCAGGGGAAACTCTACAACCACCATATATTCACCGTCCAAGACGAATGTCCTTACCGTTATGCGATATCATGTCCTTGTTAATTTTTTAAACCAGGTTTCACCTCTCTTTCATTATATAAATCAAATATCTTATTCGATATGATATGAAAATTTCATTAAATCGTAATTTTTACCAATTTTGCTAAGCATACCCGTACTAAGCTACTTAGCCATATTATAACTGATACAAGAAATAGAACACAAGTTAAATTATGCGAAAGACAAGAGAAGACACTAAAATGAGATTATAATTTAAGAGGGCAAAATTCATATCAGTTTTACTATTTTCCCTACGTAATAAGAGTTTGATGGAAAAATATTTATGTAAATTCTTTACATAAACATGAAACGATATTCACTAAAAAAATCTTATCTCTGTAATCAGTTTCTTACTAATTCTCCCCCCTGCCATCCCCTTCTTATTACAGCCTATTAACTATAGCTAATTTTCATCACTTACATATAGTTAGTCAAAATAAAAATGACCTAGTTTCACACTAGGTCATTTTTATTAACGAGGAATAGATTGCATTACGGATTGTAACGTTATTCTTTCTTCTTCCGTTAATGGAAGAAGTGGCAAACGTACAGAACCTACATCTAATCCCACCATTTGTAATGCTGTTTTTACTGGTGTTGGGCTCGGCGCCATAAATAGTGCATCCGTTACTTTTACTAGTAATTGATGTAATTTCTGCGCTTTTTTGAACTCTCCAGCTTGGAATGCAGCAATCATTTCTTGCATTTCATTCCCGATAACATGAGATGCTACAGAAACAATACCTTTTGCTCCAATTGCCATAGCTGGTAATGTTAAACCATCATCACCGCTGTATACTGCAAAGTCGTCCGCTGTTTTTTCAATGATTTCTGTCATTGTTAATACATCGCCGCCTGCATCTTTAATCGCAACAATGTTTTCTATTTCTGATAAACGAACAACTGTATCAACGGAGATTTGTACAATAGATCGTCCTGGAACATTATATAGCATTACCGGAAGCGGAGTGCTTTCAGCGATTGTTTTAAAGTGCTGGTACATCCCTTCTTGACTCGGTTTATTATAATACGGTGCCACTAGCATAACTGCATCAACACCAACTTCAGTTGCCTTTTTTGTTAAATCGACAGAAGCATGCGTATTATTGCTACCTGTTCCAGCGATGACGGGCACCCTTTTATCGACAACAGATACGACATGGCGATATAACGCTACTTTTTCTTCTGATGTTAATGTAGGAGATTCTCCAGTCGTCCCTCCTACCACGATTGCTGTTGTACCGTTATCAATTAAATAATTTACCAATTTCGTTGTCTTTGCAAAATCGATATTACCATTTTTATCAAACGGTGTTACCATCGCGGTTGCAATTGTCCCAAAATCTATCATGATCTCACTCCTTATTGTTCCAGTTGCTTTTCTTTTGAAAGCTCAAATGCACTATGTAATGCATTCACAGCCTCCACTAAATCGGCTTCTTTTACAAGAACCCAAATTGTCGTATGACTATCTGCTGATTGCAGAATTTGAATACCTTTTTCCGCTAAAGCTGTGACAATTTTCGCTGTAACTCCTGGAATACCTGCCATTCCAGCACCAACGATAGAAACCTTCGCACAATGCTCTGTCACCACTGGATCATATCCAAGTTGCTTTAAAACCTCAACTGCACGCGCTGATACACTATCCTTTACTGTGTAAGCTACACCGGTAGGAGAAATGTTAATTAAGTCCACACTAATCCCTTCATTAGCCATTTCTTTAAACACGTGTTGTTGTAAATCATATGCAGTTTCTTTTGCAAGCACTTTAATTTGCGTTACGTTTGACACATGGGCAATCCCTGTAACAGGACGTTCTTCTACATCCTGCCCTTTTGTAGCACCATCATATGCCGCAATAAGCGTACCTTCACTATCAGAATACGTAGAACGTACACGAAGTGGTACTTTTGCATGCATCGCAATTTCAACCGCACGCGGATGAACAACTTTCGCACCCTGATAAGCCATGTTACAAATCTCGTTATATGTTACAGTTTGAAGATGACGTGCATCTTTTACGATACAAGGATCCGCAGTCATAACACCTTCAACATCTGTGAAGATATCGATATATTCAGCATGAAGCGCAACACCTAATGCTGAAGCTGAGGTATCACTACCTCCGCGTCCAAGTGTTGTCGTATCTCCATTTTTCGTTTGACCTTGGAATCCAGTCACGACGATAACATCTACATTTTGTAACTCTTCATGTATACGATCGCAATTCATTTCAATAATCTTAGCATTCGTAAAGTCATTATTCGTTACAAAACCAGCTTGCGCACCATTTAATGCTGCTGCTTTTATACCATTCTCATTCAACATGTTAGAGAAAACAATTGCTGAGATTAATTCTCCGCATGATAATAATAAATCTTGCTCACGTTTAGAAATATTAGATTCCTCTTGATTTACAAGACTTAATAACGTATCAGTTGCATACGGTTCACCTTTACGGCCCATTGCTGATACGACAGTAACTACTTTATAACCAGCAGCTAACGATTTTTTTATATGGTGAAGCGCATGCTTGCGCCCATTGTCATCACGTACTGACGTACCACCAAATTTTTGAACAATAATTTTCATATTTTGCACCTTCTCTTAGCCGTTTACACTAATTGTAATTTTACTAAGCGCTCTGCAATTTGAACAGAATTCCATGCAGCGCCTTTTAATAAGTTATCAGATACGACCCAAAGGTGGAATCCTTTATCATTATTTAAATCTTTACGGATTCTTCCAACGAATACTTCATTTTTACCTACTGCAGTAGCTGGCATTGGATATAACTGCTCTGCTGGATTATCTTGCAGTACAATACCTTCTGCATTTGCAAGTAAGTTTTTCATTTCTTCTACTGTTACGCCTTCTTTATCTACTTCAATGTACACAGACTCGGAATGACCCGATACAACTGGTAAACGTACACATGTCGCAGCTACTTCTAATTCAGGCATATGCATAATTTTTTTCGTTTCATTAATCATTTTCATTTCTTCGAATGTAAATCCATTATCTTGGAATTTATCAATCTGTGGAATAGCATTAAAAGCGATTTGGAAATGCTTTTCGTCACCTGATACAGGTAAAACATTCGCCTTTACTTCTTCGCCATTTAAGATTGCTTGTGATTGTTCATGAAGTTCTTCAATAGCTGCCGCACCAGCACCTGATACAGCTTGATATGTGGAAACGATTACTCGTTTTAAACCATATTGCTGGCGAACTGGCTCAAGAGCTACTACCATTTGAATTGTAGAACAGTTTGGATTTGCAATAATACCATTATGTTCTTTTAAATCATTTTCATTTACTTCAGGTACAACAAGTGGCACGTTTTCTGTCATACGGAATGCACTTGTATTATCAACAACAATTGCACCGCGCTTTGCTGCTTCTGGCGCTAATTGTTTCGATACAGATCCACCTGCACTAAATAGTGCAATATCTACTCCTTCAAAACTTTCAGGAGTTGCCTCTTGAACTGTAAATTCTTCGCCTTTAAATACAAGTTTCTTACCTGCAGATCGTTTAGATGAAAGTAACGTTAACTTCCCAATTGGAAATTCTCGTTTCTCTAAAGTATTTAACATTTGTTCACCAACTGCGCCGGTTGCTCCAACTACAGCGACATGAAAAGTTTTTTGCTTTTCCATCACTATGCCCCTTTCTAGATACCAATCCTTCTATAACTTAGAATTAGAAGGAGCTTACAATGCCCCCTCTAATCTTAATAACGTTAATTTTATCATATTCTACAGTAAGAATGATGGTTTCAACAAAAATTGTACGTTTTTTTCGTTTTTTAATTCATATATCTGAATTTTTCTACAACAACAGGTTGTAATTGTTTTCCTTGTAGCGCTTCCAATACTGTATCTTCAAGTAACTCCATACGAGCTACCATTGAGTTCGGTTTTTTCTCTGGTGCATCTTGGCCAAATGGTACGAAGTAGATGTCTTTTGTAGCCATTAGGCGCATGAGGTTGACGCCAACAGGGTGATAACAAAAGAGGGATTTTTTAATTTCTTCTATTATATATGTAAATCATGATCAGTTAAATTGTTATGATTTTATATGAAAGAAAAAATTTCTAAGCATATATTTTATTATTTCATAAACAATCCTAACATCTCTAAAGTTTGATATAATAATATTATTATATCATCTAGGAGGTTTTTTATTTGTTTACTGCATTAACATTTTTATTTTTACTATTATCAGTGCTAGCAATAATTGCATTGATTATAGGCCTAATTAAACCAGGGAAAGTAATTCGTTTTGGCAACAAAAAAACAAGAGGTCTAGTTATATTAATTTTCTTACCATTATTATTCATTTCGTTTATTTTAACAGGTGTATTTGCTGATAAATCAATGACTCCAGAGCAACGAGCTGCAATTGATAAAAAAAGAGCTGATGAGAAAGTATTAAAAGAAAAACAAGAGCAAGAGAAGAGTGAAAAAGAAAAAGATAAGAAAGCTGAAGAGCAAGAGAAAAAAGAGAAGGAAAAAGAAGAGCAGGAAATAAAAGCTAAAGAAGAGAAAAAGGCTGCTGAAGAAACACGTAGACAAGAAGAAGCTCAAAAACAAGAGGAGCAACGCAAACTCGAGGAAGCTCAAAAACAAGAGGAACAACGTAAACTTGAGGAAGCTCAAAAGCAAGAGGAACAACGTAAACTTGAGGAAGCTCAAAAACAAGAGGAACAACGTAAACTTGAGGAAGCTCAAAAACAACAGGAATCAACTAGTAAATCTACCATTAATAACAGCGGTGCTAGTGAAAGTTTCTCAAATTGTACAGAATTACGTAAAAAATATCCGAATGGAGTACCATCTTCTCATCCAGCATACAGCGCTAAGTTAGATCGTGATAAAGACGGATTTGCTTGCGAAAAAAAATAATCTAATACAATTGCATCGTTACAACAGATAGAGAAATTAAAGCAAGCTGAAGCTAATTCTGGAAACAAATTAATCCTAAAAAGAACAGGTACTAAATTCTACAGTAAAAATATAACTAGTACATAAAAAGTAGGTGTTTAAATTAAAAAGAAATTCTACCTTTATGAAAGTCACTCGTTCAATATTTAACGCATTTCGTTTGTTGAGTAAAATCATAAATCCAATATTAAAGGCATTAACTAAAAGTAAATTTTAAATTTCATAAAAATAAAAATCCCCTTCTGCATATGAGTGCAAAAGGGGATTTTTTCAAATTAATCTATTCGTTCTACAGATACTGGTTCATAGATAAATAAGAAACGGTACCTTTACACTAACATCTATAAAGATGAAAATCAACATATAAATACCTACCTATAGAATCAGGTAACATTTTTATTCATAAAACTATTCTTTTGTATTATTTCAAATACTCGTACCACCAGTTTCTTTCGTCCATCCAAGCTGTAATTTTATCAAGTTCACCATTTGGCAAAACTTCAGTTTGTAAATATGCTAAACCAGTTAATGGATCAGAGACAACTTTCCCTTTTGTTCCACGCTCATTCATAGCGTTTACGACTTCCTGGACCAATGAAATGCCAAAACCACCAGATTTAACATATTGATAGCCAACATTAGCAATAGCTTGTTCTGGCTGTTTCTCTTCTGTAAACCAAGCTAACGATTTATTACCAATTAATTGGTTCAAGTCACACTTCCCAATACCGGGGACATTTCCTGTTTCAGTGTATTGCCAAATATCACATGGATATGCTGGCTTATTCCCTCCGTAGCGTGGAATCCATACAAAATCACATTTCACATTTGCCATACCGAATGGAGCATACATATGGTGGCCAACATATAAACCAACTTTTTTAGCACCTAATCGGCGTAATTCATTGATAAATGCTTGTGTACCAGCTCGCATATCATTCATTGTTTTAACTTCAACATCCGCTACCCAGACTGTCGCATTCTTATCACCGCGATTCCAGAAATCACGAGCTTCTACTTTTGCATCTTCTATAGAAACAAAACGACAGAATGCATAGTTACCAAACGGAACGTCATGCTGCTTCATAGCTTGTACATAGCCTTTATACAATGGATCTACATAATTTGAACCATCTTGTACACGAGCGATGATGAAATCAACGTATTGTTTTGCTATAGGCCAGTCAATGTCACCATTCCATTTTGAAATATCAATAATATGTCCCATTACTTAACATCTCCTTTTCTATCTTCTTGTTTTTGTTTACCACCTAAAATCTCAACTGCATTTGTTAAAGCCTGTGGAAGTGGAATACCCATTCGTCCAGCGTTTTCTAAAAGCGAAAGAAGCTCATTCCCGACAAAGAAAAAGATTGTTGCTTCACGAATCGCGCTATTTGTTCCCACAACCGCATCTGCTTGAGTAGCTGCTCCGACCAAAAGAAAAAGCACCACCTTTTTGGCGATGCCTTTGAAACCAACTTTACTTTTTAATTCTCCGTTATATCCTGCTGCAATCATGCCTGTTAGATAATCAATAACTGCCATCGTTACTAAGATTTTCAATGTTGCATCCCATCCTCCCAAGAAATACCCACAAAAGCCACCAAATGTAGCAATAAATGCTTTCATTAATACATCAATACGATCCATCTTTCCATCTCCTTATTTATAATAAAAAAGAGAGACGCTTGTCCCTCTCTCAATAAGTACCTTTATTTTAAGATATTAAATCATCCCTTTTAATATTAAACCCAAAACTGACATAGTGATTGCGCTAATAATAATTCGTAAAATCCAAGTTGTATTCAAGCTAATCTTTTCTAATTGCTTATTAATTGTAGAAATGTCTTTCTCATTAATCGTTGTACGAGTTTCTAAATTTCGAATATCTCGCATAATTTCTTTTTGTTCTGCTTTTAGACTGTCGATTTTTGCATATACGTCTTCCATACATTCACATCCTTTTTAAATCTTAATAGGACAATCTCTACATAATATGAGACAACCTTATTCATGGTGAATGCATCACAGGAATTTTCATACAAAAGCCGTATTTTGTTCAAAATAAAAAGACCAGCTATTGCTGCTCCTGCTCTATTAGCGTTGTATTTTCATTTGTTGTTGGCAATTCTTGCGACGGATAATTACCTGTCAGCGATGTGTAACAATCTAAACAAATATTCTTTTTCGCAAATCCCATATCTAATTCATATAGACGTGCTCCACGTTTACATATTTCACACAACGTAGCAATTCGAAGTTTTATTGTCCCATCCATCTCCCTCCAAACTTCAACCTTACTAATACCTTTTGGAATTCCTGCATTATTTAACATATCCATAGGTATTTGAATAAAAACTCCTGTCTCCGTTCGTTTTGCATCTACCAATCTTCCCATAAAAGGAAAGGCGTCACCCTCTTGTAAGGGCATCATAGGAATATTAGATTGAGTCACTTTTTCTTTCTCCTTTCTATCCAAGTGCATTAAAGTGCCAACCGTTTGAGTTATTAACATAAAAACCTGTACCACGACTTCCGTCTGTAAAACGGACATGCCCCCAGCTTTGAAATGCATTTCCACCAAGATTAACACCTTGTGTTGCTCGTATATTAGTAAAGAACTTAACTTCTTTTTCTGTTGATACATCAAACGTTTGACCATCAGGTGCCGGACCTATGTTGTTATTTACACCGCCTACTGCAATACTATTAAATGGTTGAATACCAGCGGCTCTTTCTGCTGCTGCTCGATCCCAGTTATACATAGATGCATATTTACCACTGTATAGTGTTACACCTGATACACATATTGCTGTCCCTGCACTTATTTGTCCATTGCCAGAATAGACTTTAATAACAAGCGCATGCTCTTGTGGAATGTAGTTTTTAGGCACTGTAAACGTGAATGAATATCTTCTAATTTCACCATAGAAAATAGATGGCTCCGGGAAGTCCATTTTTTGTTCATTCCAAATGTCATAGGAAACATTATCCCTAAACTTCACACAACATACGTGTAATCGAGGCTTTGCTGTCTTACGCACACCATTTATCATAGACGTTCTAAAGTGAGCAGATAATGTATATTCGTTTCCTGGATGTATCCCATTGTTAACCACCGCTTCTGGATAGTTGTACATATCTACCCTTGCTGCATTAACCATTTGTTCGTAATCAAATACATGTGTATTTTTTTCTATAACTACATTGCCCTGTGACTTCCAAGCAAGACCATATCCGCCTTCAAAACCATAGTAATCTGCATGTCCAATATTTTTCTTTCCAACACTAGAAAAATCGGGATCTGCTATTAAGTTTCGTCTTGATACTGCTGTTGTTTTTGTTCCCCATTCGTCCTGGAATAAGAAGTCTAGCATTTTAACAGTTACACCATTTTTATCAATGGTAATTTTATCACCATTAACGTTAATGATATTCGTATCTATACCTTTTGCTGTTAACCATTTCACCATTGTATCTGCATTGATATTTACCTTTGAAACATCTATTACTAATTTTTCTGATGAAAAGTTAATAGCTGCGATGATATTCCCTTTTTTAACTTCTGCAAGGATTCCTTCATCAAGAACTTTAAGCTTAGAACCCGTTTCTTTTACATAAGCGGCGTAAGTCTCATTTATAAAGGTTTCTTGTTTCTTCGAGGTTAATTCGATGCCGTCTGCTGTAGCTTTTATTCCCCTCTCAAGGTCCGTTACTTTTTTATTGTAATTCTCAGTTACTACTCTATCGGCTATATCATCTAGTATCTTATCAACATCATTTTGATCTTTCGGATGTAACCAAAATTCACTTGCTATAGTCCCACGTTGCAGCATAGGTGCAGCACACCACAAACGCCCATTTCTTGTAACATAATAACGCCATCTTACAAACGATGCATTAGCAGGTGCTTTGTCTGTGCATACAGCACGAACCCACGTATTATTTACAACCTTGACATTCGTTCTAGTTGTTTTAATACGAGTTTTTTTGTCAGCAGTCCACCACTCAATTTCAATAAATGCACCCCCACTATCAATAGGTGTTTTCCCGTCAGTATTGAAATAACCTGATGCAACAAAGTCCTCATTAACTTGACACTCGATAAATTGACTTGTTAGGCCCCACCAACGATCTTGAGTCTGTCCAGTAACGGTAATTGAGAATGTATTCATACCTTTGTATTTCAGATTTGTATCGACAGAACCAACAGCCCCGTTACCAGTATTCCAAAACCAGTATTTTTGTCCTAACTTAAAATCAGCATCACGCACCTCATTGACAGTACCTAAACCACCTACATACTCCTCAACATCTTTCTTTTGTATTGTTAGCTCCAATGCTTCAGAATGTTGCTTTATCGTTGCGTTAGCTTGAGTTATTGTTTTCCCTTGATCAGTTTGTGTTTCTTGTAATTTTTTAACGCTTTGATTGAATCCTTCTGCATTCTTTTCTACAGTGTTAACCCGTTCAGTGAAATCACCTTGTGCTTTTTCTACTTTTTTAATAGTTTCTGTAGTACCTTCCACACTTTTGATAATCTCATTTGTTTTCTTGGTGAATTCATCCGTTGTTACTTGGTCTTCCGGAGCAGGCATCCATTCAGTTGCTTTATTACCTATTTCTATTTGGAAATTACTAATTTTCAGAGTACCTACCAAACCATCACAACGCATGTTTACACCAAGAAACGCTGCTGTACCTGTAGGGATTGAAGCAACGCGGGAATATCTACCCTTTTGATTCGTAGAACTAAAGGTAACAGCACCTGTAAACCCTGGATAGGGATTACTTCCCTGCATGTACATCTTACCCGCTGGTGCATTACCGATAACCTCCCAGTCAAAGGACACCATAAACTCCTTGCCGTCCATAATGTCGCGGGAATCACCTGCTGCAAATCTGTAAATAGTTGCTGATTGGTTATTAATATTAGTACCAACCATAACAGTCGGAATAGTTGTACCTACTACAACGTTACGCCCACCTATTTTGGTATTAGCAATTTTCTTTTCTACGCTCTCTAACTTCTCACTGATTTCCCCAGCTTTTTCTGTAATTTCAGTTGAGGTTTTCTTTAGATCATTTGTTGTTTGCTGCACCTCAGAGATTATCTTTTTCGTACCTTCAGAAGTTTCTACTACTGTATTTAATTTTTCAGTGATTTCACCGTTTTTTTTTGTTAACGCTTCAATATTTTTAGTAAAACCTTCGTTTGTCTGCTGCATACTAGTAACTTTTTTATCTATTTCACCCTGTTCATTTTTCAGACTAGAAATAGTTCTCGTGACTTCTTTAAGGTTCTCCGTTACTTTGTTATATTGCCCTGATACTTCTTTTTGAGCATCTTCCACTTTTTGATTTAATTCTTTTTTTGTGGCTGCGATATCTTTATTCACTTGCTCCAGAGTATCTTTCTTTACTGCTTCCACATCAGGAATCAGCAATTCCCATCCGTTACCGTTCCACACTTTTAAAATACCAGGCTTACCATTACTAATATCACGCCAAATTGTTTTACCAGCTTCTAATCCTGTGGTTGGTGCTGTTTTACTTTCAATAATAGTAGTTTGATAGTTCTTCAAATTTTCTTGTACTTTTTCAGCAAGTTTCTTTGCGGCTTCAGATTCTTTTTGAGCATTGTTAGCTTGTTCAGCAGTCTCTTTAACCAACTCATCTAGCTGATCTAGAATTTCTTGTTTATTCCCAAGAGAAGCTAAGACTTTATTATAGAGCTTACGCAATTCTTCATTTGGATCAACAATCTCACTATAATCACCAAACACATATTTATCTTGCGAAGGATCTGTATGTGATTCATCACCAACGATTGCCCTTGCTTCAAGATATAACTTAGGTGTGAAGCCTGTATCCTTTATTCGAATCGTATCCCCTTCATTTATCAACTCATGAGCTAGTCCAAATACACGACCAATACTTTGTGCATTTACTTCATAAGAAACAGATGTATTAACACGTTTCTTTAGCTCTGTTTTCATAAGAGTCATTAAACGTTCTGGAGTTATATCTTGTTCTGTTTCTGGCGTATAAAAGCCGAATTTATGTTGCCCTTTTTCATTCCAGCGCTGGAACGCATCGCTATCTACGATGTACGGCAAACCATTATTAATACTCTCAACTGTAATTATCTTATCTCCTTCACCTTTAACGAATCCCATAAGCGCTGTACAGATATTTTGAGAGTTTTCAATACGTTTGATTCCCATTAAATCTTTACCAAGAGTTACTTCTTTACCTATTTCTCGACCACGTTTCTTAACCATGTCCACATAACGACCAACGAATTGATTACCAACAACTTCAGCACGATACACAATCTCCAAATCAAAAAGAGAAGCGATATCCTTTAAAAATTTAAGCGGGTCGATAGGTTCATTGATAGTCATTGTATGAAAACCAGAGTATTCTGTACGACCTCGTTTCCACTTTGTCCCTTTTAAAGCTATGTCAATAAACTCATTGACCGTTTTCCCTTCAATTCGTTGAGGATTGATAACACCTGCTTTTGCTAATAAAATCCATTCACCAGATGCATAAGTAATTACGGATCTATCATTAGAAACTTTTTCAGCTTCAGTAATTACATACGGGACAATAACACCGCTACGCACCTCTTTTAACACTAAGTTTTGTTGCATGAGTGTAGCTGCCTGTTCTGTACCATTAGCCGTTGTAAAATCAAACTTATCAATATTGTTCTTGATTTCCCAATGACGTTTATCATCCCAATAATCTTTAGATTGAATAACGGAAACGATTTGTTCTGTTTGAAAATCGACAACATGAAGTGTTCCGTTAGGTGTTCTCATCTAAATCTCTCCCTGTATATTACCTTTGCTTTTCCAACGTTTGAAGGCATAACTTCTAGTGTGTTTGAACCTTTATTAACAACCGGATAATCACTAAATATATCTTTTAGATTAATAGCACTCTTACCATTTATAGTTACCAGGCTTCTCTCTGTATCAATGGATACTTTATCTCCAACATCAAAGATATAAGGAGGATTGCTTTGTGTATTCATGTTAACTTTCCAAATTTTCAAGTCATCAATGGACATTTGCGAACAAAACATGTTGTTTGAAAACTGAGAAATACTGATTTGAACTTGAGCGACTTTATTCATATTGACATTACCTTCGTCTATCCAAACTACAAACCGTTCCGCGTCATCAATTTCCGTACCTAATATAAATTTAGAAATATATGCTTCCCATCTGTTCCCTGTTCTTGCAAGCCATAAGCGACCTCTGAAGTTAGACCAAGTATCTGGATGATCTCCATGCTCGTTGATAAAAACTTGCCCACCCGGCTTTTTATTATTCCCTACACTAGCAAATCCACTATTTTGTTCCGCTTCCCATTGAACATCCGACATAGATATACGGGCCACATAATCACTATTTTCATCGAGAAGACCTATTTCCACACGTCCCATTTGATCCCAATGATGACTATTAATTTGTACATAAGCTTGCATGATGAAATCCTGTAATGGTCCTTGTGGAATATTTTTTTTGGCTATACAACCATGCCACCCTTTTACTGCAGGTTCGCCCAGATATTCAGCCATAAAACGATATCCGTCTGTTTTAAACTTTCCTCCACCTGTCATATCCTCTGTTTTAGCTACATTCGTCCATCCTACAGTGGTGGACATTTCATCCCACAATACACGCTGATTCCTTTCAACAGGAATTTGATCAGCTTTAAGCGGATATCCAATGCGAAAATAATTCGTTCCATTCCATACATCAAGAAATGTGGAAGGCTTCGTTACTTCAACTTCTATAATCGGATTGGATTCCACACTTCCTTTGTTTTGAACATTTGCTATTAATCCGCGTCCATCCATTTCAAATTCTACCGTTCGAGTAGGTCCTAATTTATAAGGCATAGGACAAGTAAACTTCAAAGTACCTTTACCTAATGTAACGAAATCATCAAGATTAAAATCTTCATCAATAACAGCTATATACGTTCTATCAGGAGTTGCATCAAAAACTAGCTCGACCGCTTCTTCTGTAATTAACCAAGCTGATATTTCTTCCTTTAACGTTTCTAAATTCGTTTTATCTGGAACAATAATTCCTACAGGTACAGGAAGTGGACGAGGGTCCGTTTCTGTACCTAATAATCTTGCACCTGGATATCCAGGTGTTTTTAAAAAATTTCGCTTTAGAGGTGCCCATGTCGGTGGACTCCATCCCTTTTCTATTTGAATAAAGTCTTTACGTATTTTGTTAAATGTAAAAGAACTCATGTTAACACCTCATTTCGTTTAAAAATAAAAGAGACTCAAACTTAAAAGTCTGAATCTCTCTGTGCTTCTCTTTCTTGATATTCAGTTGTATATCTATAAGTACCACGTGCCACGTCTCGTCCTTCTAAACTAACAGGTACTTCAACTACTAAATCTCCTCCGAGCATCGGAATTACTCCATTACCGCCAGATGTTCCTGACGAATAATTAAACACTTGATTTGCAACACTAGCTGTCATTGCTTGCCTACTGTTTGACATACTTCCGTATACACCACTCATAACGCTCTTTAAGCCTGATAACTGACTCATAGAATTAGCCATCATACGGCTCATATCGCCCATTAATTGATTCATAGTTCCAGTGATGCCAAGCGATCTCTCTTTCGAAGATAACGGAGTAACTGTAATTGAATTACCTCTTTTCGTAAACATCTCAGGTCCTTTTTCTCCAGTAATAAATGAGCCATCCCCTACAGGTTTTCCACCTTTAGCAAGCATAGGAACATGCGGAATAGTCGGAGCACTAACACCTGGTATATTATTCAATAATTCTGCTGGCGTGTTAAAACCATCTATAAATTTATTTATGATACGAATAATTCCATTAATCGCTGTTTTAATACCGCTTTTAATTCCATCCCATACACCTAATACAGCCGATTTCATTCCTTCAAACGCTCCACTAACAGCATTTGTTACCCAACGAACAGGAGTCATAATAGCTTCTTTTAGTCCATCCCAAACCGAAGATGCTGTTGATTTTATCCCTTCCCAAATGCTCGAAAGTGTGGACTTAATACTATTCCAGATACTACTGCTTGTACTACTAATCATATTCCAAACAGTTGAAATAGCTTCCTTGATGTTATTGAATACAGAACTTGCTGTGGAAACAATTGAATTCCATAAGCTAGAAAGGTAGCTTTTAATCGCATTCCATACCGCACTTGTAGTGGAACTAATCGTGTTCCATACATTCACAATCCAGTTTTTTATTGCATCAAAAATTGGTGTTACAATAGCGACTAATCCATTCCAGCATGCTTGCAAGAAATTCTTCACTGCATTCCACACAGCCATTGTTGCGGAACTAATTGTATCCCAAACAGTAATGATCCAAGACTTGATTTGTTCAAAAATCGGCATGACAAATGCTACAAGCCCATTCCAACAGGAAACTAAGAAATTCTTAATCGTTTCCCATACAAAACTTGTAGTAGAGCTAATGGTATTCCAACATTCAGAAATAAAATTCTTGATACTTTCAAATATTGGTGTAGCAAAGTATAAAATAGCTGTCCAAATCGCCTGTAAGTATTGTGTAATGAAATTCCATACCGTTTGAATCACTGTTGAAATGCCATTCCAAATCATTGCAAAGAAATCAGCTATTCCTTGTAAAATCGGTGTTATAAAAGCAACTATCCCATTCCAGGTGCTAATGAAAAACTCACTAATCGCTGTCCACACTTCAGAAGTGGTTTGGCTGATACTATTCCAAACTCCTGATAATGTTTCAACTACCCCATTCCAAATACCGGTCAAATACTCCACGATGGAATTCCATGTTTCCGTAGTAGTTTCAACAATAGAATTCCATGTTTCAGATAGGGACTCCATTATTCCATTCCATAGTTCTGCTAAAAACTCTTTAATTGAATTCCAAGCAGAAGCGGTAGATTCGCTAATACTTTCCCATGTTTCTGTTGCCCATTGGGATATGCCGTCCCATATTCCTATTAGGAATTCTGTAATTGAATTCCATACCTCGATGGTCCATTTTTGGATATCGTCCCAATTTTTATAAATTGCAATTCCTAGAGCTGCTATAGCGGCTATGATAAGAGGAACAACAGCAACAATCGCAGCCGCTATTCCTGCTCCGACACCAAACAGGCCCATGATCGCCATAACTATAGGAGCAAGTGCCATAACCGCACCAGAAATAACCCCGATAGCTACTGCTATAGCCGCTAATGTTGCTGCTAATTCCGGATTGTCAGAAATCCATTCTGCAAATTTAGAAACAAGATCTGCTACCACTAATAAAACTGGTTCAAGAGCCATTTTTAAATCTTCCATGGCTTTTTGAAACTTAACAGCTGGACTTGCATCTATTTTAGAAGTTGCTCCATGTAAATCTTCTACTCCTTTTTTCAAATCAACTTGCTTACCTTCTGCCTTTAGAATCGTATCGATAATTTTCTTTCCTTGGTCTTCCCAAAGGGTACCGAACATCTTCGTGCCAAGCGCATTTCTGTCTGTCGCATTTTCAACACCAGCTAAAGCCTTGGTTGCTTCAAGCATCGCTTTTTGTCCATTTTCACCACCGCCAGCAATTGCTTGTCCCCATTTTTCAAATTGATCGGCTGAAATCTTTGTTTTATCTAAAACCGCTTGCATGGACTTATCTACACCGGCACCAAACTCAGCCATTTTGATACGGCCTTCTTTAACACCCGATATGTTCAACAGGATTCGCAACATCCTGTCAGTTCTCTTATGAACTTCTGTATATCACTATACAGACCAGACTATATCATCATCTTTATATAAGATGCTCCCCATTTCGGATGTCATTTGCTTACACCCTACGCTTTTCAGCTAGTCGTTGCACGTTCCTAAATTAAAGGCTTCGCTCAGTATTGTCTCTTTTGAGAGTTCCACTGAATTAAAGGAGTTTTCTATGAATGTCGCCACTCATAGGGACAATTTTTTATCCAATAGATTGTCTATATTCCAACTTTTCGTGTCTACACCAGCTGACATAATTCCTTGAACTTCTTTAGCTGTAAATCCAGCTTGAACCATTTGGTCACCATATTCAGCAATAATGTCTAATTGTTCAGGTGGAAAACCTGTTTTTAATAACGTGTTAACTAATCCTAAAGCTTCTTCATTAGTAATCCCTAATGTGGCACCAATCTCATTTGTTTCCTGTATAAGCTCATTAAAATCAATACCTGCATAACTTGAGGCAATCGTTGCCGCTCCTTTAACTACAGCAGCATTCGTTTCATCAGAAGCATCCTTTTCGAACGCCCTCTAAGGCTTCTTCTGCATCCACACCATAAGTAGTTACGCCCCTTACAGCTTCTTCTACTGACTTTTTCGAAGACTCCGGAACATCAAAAGTGATATCAATCTTTGTTTTTAATTTAGACATGTCCATTGCTTGCTCAACTGCACTTGCAATACCGCCACCCGCTGCCATACCACCTAAGACATTTTCTAGTCCTATTTTAAGTCCTTCAAACTTTTCCTCTGTTCTTCCGGCTTCTTGTTGTAAATCTCTTAACTCATTTCGTACTTGTTGTATGGAGTTTCCAGCATCCACAGAGCGAAGTGCACGTTGTAATTTTTCTATATCTGTTTCTGCTCCTAAAGCTTCACGACCAATAAGACCAATTGCCTGTTCTAACTGGCGACTTGTAGCCGATCCACTTTTAATTGCATTTACAAGACGATTACCTAATGCTCCTGCAAAGTCATCAACACTTTTTCCTGTAGCACTAAATAAGGTTTCTAATTGCCTGGTCGAGCTTGCTACACTTTCTTGCTCAGCTTTCATGTTTCCAAGCTTATTTTTCAACCCATCAAGTGATCCTTGTGTAAATTCAACTTCACGCCTAAACGCACGATACTGTTCTTCTGAAACTTTTCCGTTTTGGAATTGCGCTTGAACTTGTTGCTCAGCTGCCTTCAATTTATCTAGCTTTTGTGTTGTGTTATCAATTTGTTGAGTAAGTAACTGCTGTTTTTGGGCTAATGCTTCAATATTACCTGGATCAAATTTTAGCAACCGTTCAACATCTTTTAGTTCTTTAGCCAAAGAATCGCTTTGTTTATTAACATCTTTCAAAGCATTTTGAAGCCCTGTAGTTTCTCCGTCAATAGAGATAGTAATCCCTTTAATTCTTCCTCCTGCCATATGTTCACCCCTCTTCCTTAGAAAGCATTAAAGTCCTTTTGAGTTGCTTTTCTTACTTTTTCTTTCTTTGGATTTTCCATCTCAGCGAATTCAGCAATATAATCAAAACAATCACCAATAGTCATTTCTTCTAAATCACCATGTGATAATTTCGCTTTATAACAAAGAGCAAGGAACGTATCGGTTGTTAACTCTTCATCACCGAAAGTCCCTTGCTCTTCATTAGTTTTCTTTATTTTTTTTTTGCTCCCATCGTACTTTGGATCAGATCCATGATTTCTGGAATAATTTCAGAAATAGGGAATTCATCAAATCCATCTAACCATGTAATCGGATCAGCGATTTCTGGGTTTGCTGTTTTTGCATATAACCAAACTAAATCATAAATAACCTCAAAATCCACTTTACTTAAATCAGCATTTGCTAAATCAATAGTAGGTTGTGAACCATCTTGAGGTGTAATTGGTGAAATGATTCCTAATCCAAACATATCCGCAAATAAATCACGTCTAAATTGCGCTTTATACTTTTTAACTGTTGCTGCTGTACCTTTTAATCGAACCTGTTTACCGTCTATAGTAATCGTCTTTTCCATCTGCTTACGCTCCTTTTGGTGCTGCTGGTGTTTTTACATACACTTTTTTGTACCAATCGTTATAAAGTGCTTGTGTTGTTTTGGCAGTCGTTTTCGTTTTAACCATTGGTCTTCCACCAGGCACTAAAACAATTGGGCTAGAAACAAACTTCAGTTCATTTGTATTTGGTTCAGCAGAACTTGTTTTTGTTTTAGATGCAATCGTTGGACGACTTGCTGAACAGTTATACATAACATGACGGGTTGCGTTCACATCACCATCAAACTCAAATAGTAATGCGAATGGTTTTCCTTTTGCATCAGCCAATTCATTTAATACGCCATCCGTTTCGTCTAATTCCTCACCAAGTGCATCAATAGCAAATTGCTCTGGGATAGTAGCAATACTTAATGTTCCATCGTAACCTTGGTTATTACTTGCCGCGTAATAAAGCATGTCATCTGCATAAAATTCAATTAAATCACCGCGTGGCTCAAAAGTCAGTTCAACTCCACCAGGTAATGGAATCGGTGTCCCGAATTTAACTAAAAAATCCTTAGTATCTAATGGTACATAATGTACATTTTTCAAACCGAATGTTACCTTGTTTTCATTCATTTATATCAACCTCGTTTCGTATATTTTTTGATACATTTTTTCAGATTCAATAATCCCCTCGTTTGGCGAATCATAAGGAATCTCATAATCATCTAGAACTTGTTCTAGCTTGGCTTCCACAACTAAATCCTTTTTAGTTGTATAAAGCTCTATATTTAAATCATTTATCTTGTGATATACCTTGTTATCAGCCATTAAATTTGCTGAACCGTCCACAAGAAAACAAATATAAGGTGGCGCTGGAACCGGATTACTTGGCGTTGCTGTGAAATGCGAATAAGCCACAGGATAACCTGTAGCTTCAAGGACTTTTATTAATTCACCTAATGTCATTTTTGAATCGCCCTTTCGATACGTCTTGGCAATTCTTCAATTACATACTCTTCAACTGGACGAATATGCACTTGCGCTGGAACTCGACCACCACCAACTTTGGCATGTCCATTTTCTAAAAGATGTGTTAATTGCCCCTTTGTATTATGAATGACAACGTTCTTCCCATCTTTTTTCTTACGCCACCCTTTACGGTAACCACCTGTTTTTTTAGGCTTAGCTTGCTTTAATTTACTTACAGCAATATCTCCTATTTCATCAATTTCATTTTCTAAGTCTTCTTCCACAACTTTTCCATATCTTTGTAATTCTCTAGCAATCTCACTCGCAAAATCATTCATACTAAACATGCTCCTTTGCGATAATGGTCAATGTTTGATTCATTTCATCATCATTCATTGGTGGCTCGATGATATCAAAGATGCGACCTTTCATATTAATTCGCATTAATTCTGTAATACCCGTTGTATAAGGAATTACAAACCGATAAACCAGTGTAGCCTGTGAAGCGGAAGCTTCAATGTATTCGGAACCTTTTACCGTTTTTATCATCGCCCAGGCTTTTTTAACTTCCTGCCAATTACCTGTTTCAACTTCTTGATTCAATTCATCTTTTATTACTTCAGGTTGTTCAATGATAATTCGATTTCTGAAATCGCCTGTATTTAATGACTTTTTATATTGAAAAGGACGCATATTATTCACCGTCCAGTTTGATTTCTTCTAATGCTTTATCAATGCTTAGACTATTAATCTGACTTAAAAAATTCTTGTCAAAATACTCTAAAGCATCGTTGTAAACATAACGAGAGCGTTCAAAGACTAATTCTTTGAACACCTCGTCTTTATTTAGATCATAGTCACCGCAAACTCTTAGCAAATCCTTATTAGACGTAGACAGGATACGTCTTAGGTTATCATCCTCATCATCACCTAAGCGCATCCTATCTTTGAATTGCTGTAATATTTCATTTGAAATTACCTTGTCCATTCACATCATTCCTTATTTAGTTGCTGGTGGTGCTGGTGTAAATGAAATCTTTAAATCATATACAATTGCCGCTTTATTATCCTTTGGTTTACCATTAGCAAACTGTTTAATTGTATAAAGCGTAGCATCTTCAATCGCTAATGTTTGGTCAAATGATTTGAGCTTGTATCCACCTGCAATTGCTGCGAGGTATTGTCCTTTCACAAAGAATAGTGCTTTACCAACTGGTACTTCCTCAGACTCTACAGTTTGAATGTTATAAGGTAATGCCATTACCCATTGGCCAGTTGCCGTTTGAATTGTATTACGTGCTTGTACACCGATTGCATCCACAGGATTGACAACCATTACAATTTTATTTAATACTTTGCGAGATTTTCCTTTTCCATCAACAGATAAAGCTTTTACTACTTCATAAAGCTCACCAGCAATTACCTCACCATGATCAGAAGGTGCAAATGTTAATATACCGGATGCCTTTTTATCAGTAATTGCATTTGTGGAAGGATTGACATCTTTCATTAAACCAATCGGCTGATCTTTACCATTACCATTTACAAAACCATATTCTAAACCAACAGAATAAGATTCTACTAATAAAGTTCGAACATAACGTTCAACCCATTCTGGCCCAAGCTCTAACATATCATTTGGAATAGCCGCAAACGCAGTTAATTTAAGTTGGCCAATTTGTTCTTCTCGGAATGCCGCATTTACTTGACCTTTAATTTCACCGAATAAAGGACCCCATACATACGCTTTTGTTGCATCAGAATAGATGAACTTTGTAACAGCTCCTAAATCTTGAAGACCAATTGCATCAAGTAATGGATGCTCTGTTACTAAATCTTCAAATACGCGTTCTTGTGTAGTTTTAGGCAAAATAGAATCATCTTTGAATCCACCATCTTGTACAACAGCGTTAAAGAATTTTGTTTCTGCCGAAGTCAGGACGTTTTGACCACGTTGCTGCAGAATGGAACGATCAAGCATATCATTATTTACTTGCTCACGAACTGAGTTCGCTACATCCGTTTGTAATGCATCAAAGAAATTTTCAAATGCTGATGTTTGTTCTTGTTCTGTACTTTCGGCGTTTGTTAAAGCATCCGTTAATTTTGCTTTGGCCTTGCTAAATGCTTCAGATTTATTGAATTTAATTGTCATTATGTGTTTCCTCCATTTTTTATAAATTTAAAAAGAGCCTTTTCAATCCGTTGTTTTTAACAGGTTTCGGATTCGGCTCTTTTGATTTTGGTTCTGTATTAGTTTGTAGATCATTCAGGATTTCACTTTTTAATCCTGATAATGCAGCATTTAAATCATCTTTTGTAATGCCTTCAGTTTTCCCTTTATTAAGTGTTCCGTTTCTAAAACCATCGATTACTTTCTGTGGAATCATAGCAGAAACGGCACCTGAAGCAGTCATTTTAACCGGATTATCCATAAACATGATTTCATCCACAAAGTTGTTTTCTAATGCTTGTTGTGGCCCCATCCATGTTTCTTCAGCCATCATATTAAGTAGTTCCTCTTCGGATTTACCACTTTTAATGACATATGCATTTACAATTGCTCGATCTGTCGTCTTTAGCATCTCAGCAGCCTTTTCCATATCACGATGATCTCCACCGTTCCACATAGAAGCATTGTGAATCATAATTTGTGCTGTTGGTGAAATTCGAACTTTATCACCAGCCATTGCAATAACAGAAGCTGAGCTTGCAGCCAAACCAACAATTTGAACTTCAACCTGGCCCGGATAATTTTTTAATGCTGTATAAATCTCTGATCCTTCGTGTACATAACCACCAGGACTATTAATTGATACGATTAAATCATCACCATTGGCATTTGTTAGTTCTTTTGCAACCATACCTGGACTTGTTGCATCCATTTCAAACCATTCATAAATCCAAGCTTCATCACTCGAAATGATTGGACCTTTAATATCAAGCTTCACCGTCATTTACTTTCGCACCTCCTTCACCTATATTCATTTCAGTGTAGTTCTTCGTAATATAATGTTTGTCCAAGTTCGGATCATTAGAAGCTTCATATCCGGCTTCTAATCTCATTTCATTACCTGTAAATGCACTGGAAGAAATGAGTTTATCCATGCTTGTCGCAAGGTCGAATATGTTCTGATAAGATACAGCTTTAACTTCAATCTTTTGCCCTTCAAGGTACTCGTTCATTTCAAAGAATTTAACGTTTACTTCATCTGAAATCTTTTTTAATAAAGGTTTCACTGTGAAAAGCATGTAATTCTTCGTCTGCTTCTCTACATCAGCCATTTCGCCATATAACAAAGCGGTCGGAATACCAAAAGCCATTGCTACTTGATTTAAAAAACCATTTGTTACTTTGTTTATTTCATCCACACTTTGACCTGAGTTTCCACCGCCCGATGTTTCAGCGTATTTGAATCCAGGTTGTTGTGGAATGATAGCAACGTCTTTTTCTCCAATCGCTTTATACATGTTATCAATGAACTCTTGCAGCTTTGATTGATGCTCTTTACTTTTTGCAGCAAGCATATCCATATCAACTGTTCCGCGAATTTGATTTTTACGTTTTTGTGAGCTTAATATCCTACCGAATAAATCACCATAATCAGTAAAAAGACCATCAATAAGCGGTGATAATTTGTCATTTCGATATTTCAAATGAATAACTTCACTTTGCTTAAAACTTCTCTTAAACTGATAATCTTTTACGGTGACATTTGTAAAAGTATCTTCAAAAACAGCGTATTCGTTATGATCAAAATCATCAGCAATAAGTAAATCACCATCATCAGCTTGTATAATTAAAGCTTCATTATCATAAATAAGCTTGTACATATACTTTTCCCAAAAGGTACTTGCTGTCATATTCTTATTTGGTCTAACATTTAATCGATAGTAAAGTTCATTCTTTTCAAAGGCTTCACCGTTTTTCACTCTAAATTCGGACTGACTTATTGTTCTTCCTAAAAAAGAAATACATGTATCAATTGCTAATCGCTTCATGTGGACTCTATTTGTCTTATCGATAAACATTTCCACATCAAACATAAATCCTAATTCACTATTTCTTTTAAATACTGCATCCAGCCATCCAATGATTATCACCCCCTTTATTAGAATTTAATATCACCTATTATAAAATCTGTAGATTCTTGTATTTCATCAGCTCGATAAAGAGCATGTACAAAACATTGGAATCCATCAGTTTTTCTACGTACTGGCTCTTTCTTTTCGTACACTTTATTCCCATCACCTTTTATAACAACCAATACGTTTTGTGTATACCAACGCATCATAGGATTTTCATCAAAAATAATTTGTTTATTTGCAAATGCCATTTCGATACGAGGTGCTAGTAAACTATGAATCGCTCTAGGATTTCTTATAACTTCTATTTCAAATCCTTCAGCTTCTAATAATGGTCTTATTGCCTCCATACGGAAATTATCAGCAATAATCTTTTTCAATCCATAAGATTCACGCATTTCAACAAACCAATTAACAATGTGCTGAGGATTAATAGTTGGTTCATCCACAACGGTTAGTAAGCCTTGTTCTTTCCACTCTTTTATTGGTGCGAATTTCTCTTTTTTATACTCATTCGCTTTTTTAGAATAACCATAGTAAATATCAACGAACTCTTTACGAACAAAGGAATGCGTTTTAAAGATATATTCACCATCTACTCTAAATAAAAGACCACAAGCAGCAAAATCTCTAATACTTGCAAAGTCTAATGCTCCAATACATTCCCGACCATATAGATCAGGAAATGGACGATTTGTAGCAACTATTTCCTCCCATTTCGCAACCGAACGTTCTAAATCTGAAACAGGTAAATTCATACGTTTTGTCATGAATTCGATTCGGTTGTCAGGATCGTCTTCCAAATCCTCATATTCTTCCTTCATCGTTTCAAATAAACCTTCAGCATATTCACTTAGCGGTTTTGACAGCATAGGATTCGCCATTTCCCAAACATCGATATTATCGACTTCTTTTTCATCATTTAATTTACAAACGAACGGAAAAAGAGCGTTAGGACGTGCTTCACCATTTAAAACTTTCCTTGCTTTTTCTTTTAATTTATCTAGGAAACCATCACGTACATATCCGTCTGTACCAATATAAAACTCGCGGGGGTTTTTCCTTTTCCCCAAGCCGCTGATGTGGACGCGGACATCTTTATTACTTTCATATCGATGTATTTCGTCGAAAACAACCGCTCCATCTCGCAAACCATCTTTTGTATCTCCGTTTGATGTTCTAAACTTCAGTACACTTGCAGTAGCTTTTGAAGTGGTTTGTGTTTCCGTTGCTTTAAAAGCCTTTTTTAATGTTTCATGTCTACGAACAGTTTTCTTTACTTCATCAGGACTTGTTTTTGCTTGTTCTTCACTATTCGCAACAACAGATATGTTGTATTCTGGTATTCCATGCAATTCACTGATTAAAAAATGAGCAATTACTGATATCAGACCGTTTTTACCACCGCCACGACCTAACATCCATAGGAATTTACGATAAAATACACGTCCATTTTTCTTATAAAATAAAAAGACGAATGCTATTAAGAATTTTTGAAATGGCTGCAATGGAAAATACCACTTCTCGCCGAAGTTGATACAATCCTCAATCATTTCATCATCAAAATACAAATCGTCTCTGTTTAAAACATGTTTTTCTAGATATTCAATTAACAGTTCTCTTTCTTTATTGAACTTTACTTTCCTACTTCGATAAAGTTCAATATATTCTTCCACATACTTTTGCTTAATCATGTAAGATCACTTTTGCTATAACCTGTATTAGGGATAGTATTCTTAACAACAAACTTTATATCTCTACCTAATGCAATTAAAGAACTGTTAATTTTATTCCTCTCACCTATAAGAGGGTGGGCTTTAACAAAAACTTGAGAACCGTTTTTTACTGTTACGGACTCGCCTTCTTTATTAATAGTTTTATTTATTTTTCTAAATGCTTTGACAAGATCAATATATCTTTCTACCTTCTCAACTTCGACTAAATCTGTAATATCAATACTATTCATGAGCTGTTCTTTTAACCTTACAATACTAACAGCCATCTACCCACCCCCCCTTACGTGCGTAATTTAGAAAAAAACCTGACAGTTAACCCCTCCTCCGGTGCCCCTTAGATCATTTTTTGATGAAATATTTTAAGGGGGGGCTATTGTTTCTGAATCATTTTTACCACTTTTCATCGTATTCCCATTTATTCTGTTTCTTTTTGAATGTTCTACCGTGTTCTTTATTGTGGCAATCCACACAGATTGTTTCAAGGTTATCTATTTCTAATGCAAGAGCTGGATGATGCTCGAGTTCTTTTATATGATGGACAACGAGTTGAATCTTCTTACGCTTTGCACTCTCACTGTACTCATTGGTATCAGTTTGAACACGACCATTACGCCTACACTCCTGACACTCATAATTGTCTCTCTTCTTTACTTGTTCACGTAACTGTTTCCATTCACCACTGTCATAGAACTTACGCTTCTGTTGTTTGGTTTTGTATTCCTTAATCACAATAACTACCAGCAAAGCGAATCATATCAGCATCTAAAGCTCTTCTTCGATGTTCAACTAATTGAGGATTACAGTTATTTATTACTAATACATGTTTCTTTACTTCCATTAAATCCATGCTTACTTTGTATGTATCCTCAGTTGTATTATGAACTTGCACGTCTTCCTTTAGATTTAATGCTTCAATCAGTTCCTCTGTTGAGAACTTAGATAGAACTCCTAACACATCTTTTTGCTCTACCTTTTCTATACAAACCCCATTAGATTGAGGTTGCATGCTCAGACTGTTATGTTTACATTTCAGGCATGGAACTACAACAGACACACAAACACTTGAACTAAATGCACACTTACAGTTACGGCATTCATAATTGTATAAGCCTTCGCTCATCTATCCTCACTCCTTACTTTCCAGGAATACATCCATAGTTTTATTTAACACACTAATAAGTGCCTCTCGTGTTTCTCTTGGTGTCATATCATCGTTTATTTCGTTATGCATAGCTACAGCCTTTTCTAATTTCTGTGGATCAATGTGTTGTTTTACTAAATCCACGCCGATAACATTGTTTATTAAATTTCCTATTACTACTGCTTGTTCTTGTTTAGTTAGTTCCATGTACCCTCACCCCTTATCTCTAAATGCAACACGTTTGCGCTTATCTTTACTTAACAACAAATAAGACGCTGTACCGATCACGACAGCGCCTAAAATAGTAATTGTTATATACATGTTATAACCTCATTCAAATATCCAGTTTGTTCAATAAAAAAAGAGCACTGTTAAGTACCCTTGAAAGCTTCTGAGTATGAAATACATAGCAATGCTTTTCCTTTTCATATGGCGCAGCTCTATTGCGGAATATAAGTCCCTCTGAAAAGGAGTGTGTGGGTTAGCATCGACTTAATATTGTATGTTTAGAAATTCCTTATGTGCAAGAAAAAAGAGCAATTCTCAGTTCGAGTGCTCTTTTTAAAATGAATTAGGGTTGGTAACACGTTTGGAAAGGCCTTTCTTTATCATTGTATGCTGTTCAATCCTAAGTATACCTAAAACTTACTTTACACTCTTCCATATCAATTCTCCCCCCAAAATAAAACGTACCTGAATGGATGCGGATGCATGCTTTTTATCATCTCACGCATACTACTTCTAAAAGGAGAATGTCATGAAATCCCTACAATTTTTGCTAATTATTTTCGTTCTTATCATATTTGCATGGATTTGGTTCTACTCGTGCACACCAAAATAAAAAGAGCAACCGTGCACCAGTTGCCCTTTCGTCAAAACTTATGTTATTACTATAAATACGGTAAATGAAGTTTTATCCTTCTTCCAATCACCTAATATTACGCATCAGTCTGTTAATACATTATTAAGTAACTGGAAGAAGAGCAAAAGCTCTCCCTAATAACGGTATCATTCAATCATTACCATCTGCTGGTTACGGATTTTATGTGCCACCATTATGAATCGTTTAGACAAAATCTAAAGAAATCTTTATGAGTTGTGTTTTCCGCCACTTCTCACAATACAAATATAACACAACAATTCCAAAACAACCGGCACATTTACTGCCAAAAAGCGGTCACGACTCTGCCACCTTTTTCACATTTCAAATTTCTTTACAGCATCCGTTAATTCCACTGGCACACCTAATATACTTTTTTTCATTTCTGTCTCTTTCTTTTGGATAATCCATTCCGGATAATTCAATTCTTCTAGTAGGTTTTTAAAATAAGTTGGATTCAGCTTTAACATATCCGGATTTCTCCCTTTATTCCTTCGATATTTAACTAGCGCCCCTAATAGTTCTTCATTTAACATGAATCACAATTACCTCCCCTTATGTTTTATATTTATGTATATACATTATTTTTCACCGTGATACTAGCACTTACCCATATCTTATATTGTGTGTAACTGACCCCTTCGCCGAATCCCTTGCTATCATTGATTTCATTTAACTTTCTCTTTTGAGTTACACAGTATGAAATTTATGAGTAACTGTATAGATAAAAAAAAGAAAAAGCAATGATTAGATTTTAAACCTAGTCATTGCTTTATCCATCGCATCTTGGTTTACACCTATATAACGTAACGTGACCTTCTCTGACGAGTGATTGAATATCTCCATGAGTAATGCTATGTTTTTAGTTTGCATGTACATGTGGTACCCGTACGTCTTTCTGAGCGTATGTGTTCCTATTTCATCTAAACCAAACTCTGCTGCGGCTATACTTAATATCTTATATGCCATGCTACGACCAATAGGACGATTCTTTCCTTGTCTACTTTGCAACAAATACTCATGATCTTCTCTTTCTTCTATAAACCATTTAAGTTCTCTTTTTAACGCTGCAGTAATTTGTATTCGTTTCTGTTTCCCTGTTTTCTTTTCCCTCATAGATATATGACTGCCTTTGACATCCCCTACCTTCAATTTCAAAATATCTGATATTCTAAGACCTGTATTAATACCCATAATGAAGAGAATGTAATTACGTAAGCTCTTTTCCTTAAAATACTCTTTTAGCTGCTGTATTTCTTCTGGATCACGTATTGGCTGAACAAAATTCATTATTCATTACCTCCAGTCTCTTCTGTCTCGTAAACTTCTAATCCAAGTGCAAAAGCAAGTTTATAAAACGCTTTAGACTTCCAACGTCGATAAGTACGCTCTGACATTCCTATTTCGTTATAAACCATGTAATCACATACATCCTCTTCTTCTAAATAACGTTTATAAATAATATCTCTTTGGTTACTTCCTGCACGTCCGTTTCCTAGTCGATTTAGAAACTGATCAATACGTAATGACATTCCTTCAAGCCATTCTTCTCGTTTACTTTGTTGAATATTTGCTATGGCAACATCTTCTAATGGCTTTCCAACTGCATGTGTAGGACCGTGCTCACGCATTTCATAAGAAGGAGTGACTTTCATTTCTTTACGCATCATCCCAAATTGCCTATGTATACGTACGCTTTCCAACACACCTTCTAATTCCTCCTGTGTTGCTGCTCTATCGATTTTTGGTAAGAAAGATAATTGTTTAGTCATGTAAGACCACTCCTTTTTATTTTTAAATTACTTTTGTCTTAATGCTCCACGTCTACGCTCATAACGCGGTCCACGAATCCCCATTAAGTCTTCAATATCACGAGTACTTAATTTCTCTTTTCGCTTTTTCTTGTTTTTCTTTTTCACTTGATTAGATTGCTTTTTCCATTCACGTAATTGATCTCTTAGCACCTTCATTTCCCCATCTCCCTTTTCAAAATAAAAAGGACACCTATTCCTAAAACAGCTGTAATTACTGCTTTAATGAATTGGTGTCCTCTAGTTTTCTAGCCGGACTATATTCAGTTTCTTTTCACTTTAAAATGCCAGCTTGTACAAAAATGTTTCTCCAAGCATTTTTAACTCTATATTTTTCAAAAGATTTCGCACGTCGAGCAATAGCTTTTCTGGTTTTCTTTTTCTTTAATTTAGACATTTCTCTTAACCTCGCTTTCTATTCCATTTGTCCTTTGCACTCTTCAAGAAAATCAATAACTTCCTGAATATGCTCCTTTGTTGTCATACTCTCCATTACGTATCCTTCATTGTTATAAACATTAATCTTATTCCCTTTAAACTCCATTCCACACATTCCGTCTGCACCTAATAGCTTTACATTACCTTCCATTCTCTTAACCTCACTTTCTATTCGTTGCGATAGGTAAGACTTTGAAGTTATCTCCATCTTTTCCCCCGCTTAACACTGTACGTGCGACTTTCATCGCATACAGCGTCCCATCTTGTTCTTCTATACTAAAGTAACTAGATTACAAGCTTTACGGAGTTTGTTTATTTTCTTCAATTGTTTATCGTTCAATTGAATTATTCTCATATACGTTCTAATCGTCTCTTCATTTGTAGCGTGAATCAGTCTGTGGACAAATTCATGTACAATAATTAGGTTATTGAATTCGTCAGTTCCTCCCATACCTTTCGGTACTTTATGATGACAGTGTGCTTCATCAGCTAACAAAAAGATTCCTGTAACACCACATTTTCCATTTTGCATAGAATATCTCGACATTCTGTTATCTGTATACTCCACGCTCTGCCCTTTATTGGATGATAGCAACATCTTCTGCATTTCATTGGCAATGTTACCTTTTAGGCTTTTGATGAGTTTTTGTCTTCCTTTTATAGTGTAGTTACATATGTCTTGACTGAAACTTTGAGGGAATCGTGTTTGTATGTCCGCTAGTGGATATACATGATTACCTGCTATTTCAAAGGTTCTATAATTATTCCTGTGAGTTCTTTTGTATAATGCGTTTGCATTGGTAGGAATCTTATATTTCCCTATTGATTTTAGACGATTAAACAAGGTTTTCGAGAGACGAAAGGCTATTTCAGCAAAGTCTATAGTTACATGTGTTGCAATTTTGTAATAGTTTTTTATGCCAAGCACGTAAGAGTTATAGTCCTGTACGGTTTTCCCTGATGGATTCTTTTGAATTGCTTTAATCCTTTTTTTTGCTTTTTCAAGGATATCCTTTTTCTTTTTCTCGCTTACATGTGTGTTTGCCACATATCTTTTGCGCTTTTTAACGAATTTAATAGAGAACCCCAGAAAATCCGAAGATTTTCTTTTTAGGTTAGTTATAGTTGATTTTTCATTAGATATGTTAAGGTTTAATTGATTCTCGAGATAACCTTCCACTGCATGGAATATTTTAGTTGCAGATTTGTGATTGTTTGTAAATATTTTAAAATCATCTGCATACCTAACTATATACATTCTCTTCAATTTTGTTTTTGATAGATGATAATTTTTATTTGGTAGTGTATATGGTTTTCTTGTTTTGATATTATCCCACTGACTAGATATCCACCAATCTAAATCATTCAATACAACATTACTTAGTAATGGGCTTAGAATTCCTCCTTGCGGAGTTCCTTTTGTAGGAATGCCTTTTCCTTTGATTGGTGCTTTTAACATTTTCGAGATGATTGTCAGTACTCTTCTATCAGTTATACCTATGTTATATAGTTGTTTTAGTAATTTGGAGTGGTTTACGTCGTCAAAGAAACCTTGTATATCAATATCAACTACGTGACTATATCCCCCACGATTCATCAAGAATTGACACCTAGCCATCGCATGATGCGTTGACCTATTGGGTCTAAACCCATATGAATGCTTGTAGAATTTTGCTTCGCATATTGACTCTAGAACCTGCTTGAACATTTGTTGAATCAATCTATCTCTCATTGTAGGTATTCCTAATGGGCGTTTCTTTCCATTTGGTTTAGGTATTTCTACCCTACGTACCGTGTTTGGCTTGTAGTCTACAAGAGCATTTCTTATGTTATCAACGAAAGAATCTACATCTTCCATTTTATAATGGTCGATTGTGATACCATCCGTTCCTTCAGTTTTAGAGCCAGTGTTTGCCTTTATGTTTCTATATGCCAGTAGAATATTTTCTTTTGATATGATGTGTTTATATAAATTTATACCTTTAGTAGCATTGTTTTTACTACGTTGATATAAATCATCAAACACTTTTTGTACATCGTAATATTCTGCATGTCGTAATGTTGTACTCACCGATGTGTTAATTCCCCTTTCTTACGAAAAGTCCCATCATCTTACTCGATCCTGTGAGTTACATCTAGTTAATTTAGTTTTCAAAGAACAAGACTAGGGACTATCCCTCCACATTCGTTACATGTTTCGTCGGTACTGTGTCCCCACCTTCACAAGAATGAAGCAATTTCGGTTCGTTAGAACCTTATATGCATCTGTCCGCTAGTAGGCGTTGGTGACAGTTTCTTGCTTACCACGTTCCGATTGACCTAGCTATACATATATCCTTAGGTGCTTGCTGTAAGCCTGTTATCTTTACATCATCATCGTTAGATGTTCCGAATTTCATATCCTTTAATCTTACTTTTCGGTAGATAACATCGTCATTGACGACATACATATTTCTTATGTATTAATAATTTAGACCCGTATATTCGCAAGTTCGCCAGTCCGTTATTTTAGACATTCTCACCATAGATGTTTTGTAGCATCCCGACCTATCCATTACCATATGATTTCTCACTTAGGTTTTGTTCAGCCGACTTCACCTAGCTTCATACAATTTGTGACTACTATCACGCCTTGCATGTAGGAGTATTAGATAAGTAGTTTCAGCTCAACCTGACGGCTTTCATTCCTACTTTCAGTCAATCAGTTGTTGTTATCGAAATTGATAACCCTCCTATTTCGTGTTTACGCACTTATAAGGAAACGTGTCGCGCAAAGGATTATTTTGTTTGGTTTTCTAACAAACTTTATTTTAAAATTTTCTGGCTCTAACGAACCTCTAGACACATACACCATATACTAATTAAAATACTTCCTAAAAAAGTAGGTGAAAGCTATGCCAGCTATTCTCGGAAACCTTGTCGTGCAAACCAGTAATGGTTCTTTCAACTTAGGTGATTTTTATAACGTTTCTCCAAAGGAGAACACAAAATCTTATAATGGTTCAGGTTCATCAAATAATGCTTTTATTACCAATAACTTTAGCGGTGTTAGTGCAACAAACACATTCGATGCTGATGTTGCAGACCAAGATCAAGTAGTAGCAAACTAAAATTATTCATTTCCCTCTACCCCTGAATAAAACTCAATATTCCGTCAATACTGTTGATAGGCGATAGCCAGAACTCATTTAATGAAGTCCCTAACCTTTCTCCTTTCCCCCCTGGAGAACCAGCTGAACAGTTAGCTTTTGCTAGCTGCTCTTTTTTTTAGAACAACGTCATCTGTCCACTCTTATTCTGCTCTTCTAATTCCTTTATTCTCTTCTCAAGTTTTTGTATTTCTTGATTCAAAAGGTGAATCGTTTTATTGTTGTTATTTCGCAAATTAAGGCATCTTTCATGAACCATGTTTTCATATTGATCAAGTATCCATTCATCTTCAAATACCCAATCCTCACAAATGGGACATTCAGCTATGATACAACCAGATGCCATATACATTCCCCTTTTCTACAAAATAAAATTTTTAATAAGTTCACTTCCGTATAACTTTTCCAATCTTGTTTACACTATAACTGTAACTTAAAGTTACACATCATTACTTGTAGGGCCTAATTTCTTTTGTACAACAGTAGTTAGTTAATTGAGCTAGCTGCTTTGTTGTGCCCAATGTAGTTATTATTAGATATTTGCACCTCCATGAATAATCCCCATATATATCATCATGTGTGCCACACTACTCTCTGAGCGACCTAACCTACTAAGAGCACTACTTGAAGGTGCTCTTAGTAATTTTGACTGAATAAATCTCCAAATTTTGCCCACACTTTAAATACGCCAATTTGCAACAATTGATTTCTCCTTCAAAACGGGGCAGGTAGCTTTTGCTAGCTGCTCTTTTGTTTGAAATTAAAATAACTTTTTCGTTCAAATACTTCACGCCCCATGAAAAAATTACATATGGTATCACGTACTCTTTTACATTAAGAGTTTTGGCCCGAAGAGCACTTATATATGGTGCTCTTTTTGGTATGGAATGTGAAATACAGGCTTGCTCTTAAAACCTTTTATTTAATTTTTATAGGTTTTTTCCTTACACCCGTGTGTCTGTCTACTCATAAGTTGTTAAAGTATAAATATAAATTGGTAGTTAATTTATAAGGGAGGTGTAAAAATGAGTAAATTTAAAAAGAATTGTCACATACCCTTTCCATGTGCCTTTCCTTTGCCTCAAATAGGGCCTACTGGAATAACTGGAGCGACAGGATCTACTGGGCCAACCGGAATAAC
>NZ_NADV01000048.1:0-21168 GCF_003264175.1 Bacillus sp. SRB_331
TTCTTCATTTCTCTTTCAGCTTGCAGTTGCGCTTCTTTTTTCGCCTTCGTGATTTGTGTATCCATTTCATGAATGCCTTTTGCCAAATCATCTAGCGCAAAGAAGGCTTGCAGTTGCGGATCAGTATAAGATAAACTACCCATATTCCCTGCAATTTGAACTTGGTTGTTTAGGGCATTGAGGATGTTTTCCGCATCGCTTTTTTCTTTTTTGCTTTCAAATTGCTGTACTTTTTGAATCGTATCCTCTAGTTCTTTGCTGGCTGCAACCAGTTTTTCATCAAACTGGCTTTTCGGCATACTCAGTGAAATCAAATCACTTACGCTGTTGTAAATATTAGAGATACGACTATCCATTTCATGTTTCTTGGGTTGGAGATTGGAAAGTTTGTTTTGTGCTTGCAGTAATGCATCTTCCAGAATAATCGCATTCTCATCAGTTTCTCCCGTTGTTGACTGAAAATCCTGTAAGGTTTGCGCCATTTCGATACTAAGTAATTCATTGGTATCTTTCAAACCAATCACAACTGTATTTTGGTTATTATTGATGTCGTTGACAATCGCTTTCCCTGTTTCACCCTGCATGGCATCGGCCTGGATAATGCCATTCAATGCTTGTTTGGCTTGTTCAAGTTGATCATTGGTTTTACTGGTGTCTTTTTGAAGTTTTTCCAGTACTTCATGGAATTCCTTTAAATCTACATGAAAGCCCATTTAATCCGCCTCTCTTTCTGGGGCACGGCAACATCGCCCTAAATCCATTATTGAAATTCTTAATGTACATATATGTAGTAACCTATATCTTCTTTTATATGTTTATTAGACATATCACTCTTTACACGAAGCAATCCCCTAAAGGACTCATCTTATAGTGGGTTCTTTTTTTATGCGAAAAAAAACAGCGAATTCTTAACTATTTCATCAATACTTTTAAAAAAATATATCCCACATAGTTCTGATAAAATAATGGCTGACTCTAAATGACACGTATCCCGACTGATCCCCAGGTAGTTTCTTCAACTGTTTCTAAGAAAAAACATGATTGGAAATATCAGTCAAAACGAAATAAGAAAAAGGCCACAGATTTCTGAATAGATTCCAAGCCAAATGGAACAAAAAAGAACCCTTATCATAAGGATTTTGCAAAAGGAAACAATAAATATATAGAGTCAAGATAAAGAGGATTACTTGCTATATCGTATATATGCATAAGGTAATGTTAAGGGAATATTAATAAATGGTCAAATTTTTTAGAATTATACAAAATAATTGCTATTCATTGGATGAATTAACACCAAAAATCATAAAAAAGGGAAAAGCATCTCGTGATTTCAAAGACATATACAGTTTAAAATCTTCTGGTCTTGTTCTTGAACCCAACCCATAAGTAAAAGTCCGTCTATGTCTTCCACCCCTTCTCGGGTGTGGATTCTCTAAGTTGATAGCATAACTTTCATCTGCCTCAATACCATATTTATCATTCATATATTTATTAGATGGCATATGATGTCCTGTAATGTTGTCACCTTTTACTTCTGGAAGCTCCCCAAATTTATTACTTACTTAGAATATCTTTATAAAATCTTCTCTTTTTGTTGGAATTTCAGTATTTGTACTCCAATTATTATTAATAACTGTTTCCATTTCTTTGATTTCCTCTACAGTAATAAAGCTGGTTTCCACTGCACTATTTAAGAGAATTGTAATACTATCGGTAGTAATACTTTCTAATGACTGTGGTAAATATTTTACTTTTTCATTTTTATAGGTTTCCCAAGAAGTATAAGCGACAGCATCAACTAATAGTGACCAGATCCTAGCAATATTCAAATCTTCTTCTTCCTCTGCAAATTCTGAAATTCCTGTAAAGTCTGCGTTATCAATAAGCTCATATAATTCATCCCCAGTAACAGCATGAGATTCAACCCATAACCAACATTTGTCCAAGGCTTCCCTTCCATATGGATATCTTTCATCATCCTTGCTGATTATAGAAAATACTCTTTCAGCAACTGCTAAAACAAAGCCTACTTTAACTTTTTTTTGTAAATTCTCGATTAATATATTACCCATGATTTCCTCCTTAAATTATTCAATAATCTTTCCATCTTTAAAAACAAAAGATAACAATCCATTAGTTTTAACACTGCCATCAATCTCCGATGTTACTTCTATTGTTAAGTTAGGATATTTTTTGCTAGCTTGATAAAATATATCACTCTTTTCAATAGGATAAGGTTTCAGTAATCCTTTGCTACACTTATTACATACACCTCTTGGGTTAGATTGATGAATTCTAAGTGTACCCGTTACTTCCGTTGGTTCGATTCCTGCTTTTTTATAGCATAATCAAACTCATTTAAAACTCCTTCTTCAGCATGTCTTGTAAACTGTGCTAACTTAGGATTTTTTATATGGTCATATGGGGCCCTACTCTCTCTATTTGGTAAGATTGTATCCAATGAAGGCAGTCCAGCTTCTTTTCTAACTTCTGTAGACCCTCCTTCAAAAGCCAAATCCCTAAGGCCTTTTACATCTGTTTTACCAACTGCTATTGTATTAGTCTCTGGAACATTCCACTTTTTCCGTAGAGCATCCAAATCTTCTTTACCCAATTGGATTTTACTATTACCCGTACTCTTACCAGATGGATTTACAAATTCAATATCTTTAGTAAAAGACCTCAATAGTATGTACGATAGAAATAACCTTCAAGATTAATTTTTCCATTTGCATAAAAAACAGCAGAGATTTCTAGTATCTATCTCTGCTGTCTTTGCTATCAATTTCCAAAAAACCAATTTTTTATATTCTATTATGTGTATCCCTTACAAATAGTAATGCTTAAATTGCAACGTCCTGATAACCTACCTCAGTTACTTCACCTTTCACAAGACAAAGGCCTAATCCATTTTCCATATCCCATGTACAGTCAAACGTAAGTCCGATATCAAGAAAGTCGATAAGGTCATTATCTGGAACAAAAATTCCAACTAAGGTTATTTTTTCGAGAATTTGAGTAGCTGTTTCTATTAAAGGATAATTTTCGTTAGATTCAACATCGTAACCAAGTTCATATCTTTTTTGTTTATAATAATCTAATGTAGGCTCCAAAATACTTTGTTGTAATTGTTGCCATCTTTCTATTAAAAAATTATATGCCATATATTGTTCTTCCTCAAACTGACCATCATCTTCTCCCCTGACTATTAACGCCACCTTAACTTTGTTCCCAAAAAACTCAATGTTTTTATATCCAATCCAATCATAATTATTAAACTCAAGTTCGCCAAAAACTGCATCATTTATTTTCATTTTGAATTTTCTCCTTTCTATTTATTGGCAAATTCTCCTGCCTTAAACGCTCCTGCATTTATCTCTCCTACACCGCCAAGATGCCCAAATTTGCCATTTATTTATGATGGTACAACCGTCATGGAGTATGTGCTTTTTAACAGCCTATTCTTTTTCATCCATCTTCTGCTTTAAATATTCAGCAATTTCTGTTTGCCCAAATTCTCTAGCATATTCATAAGCATCCATATTTTTAATATTTTCTCCAGTGTATCTAATTGAAATATCTATTCCTTTTTCAACTAGAAACTCAGCTACTTCTTTATGTCCACCATAAATCGCACCAAATAATGGATTTCTTTTTGCTAAGCTCACATCTAATTCTGCACCAGCCTCAATTAAATACTTTACTATCTCCAAATGCCCCTCTCCTGCTGCCAAATTTAATGCAGAAGCATCAAATGTGCCACCTCTAGCTTCAATATCTATACCTTTATTAATTAGATACTCAACCACTTCAAGGTGTCCTTTCTTGACAGCTACATGTAACCACGTACCAAATGGTGTCATTGAATGTAAAGATTCTGGATTATCTCCTATTAAACGTTTTACTTCATTAATATCACCAATTTTAATTGCATTCCTTATTGTTTTATTTAAACTTTTTTCATCCATAACATTACCTCCTGTATCTCTACTATCTTGTACTAACTATGTCCCCTAAATCTTTAAGAGTTTCAACAATATCATCAAAGTCACCGTCTATTGCTTCAACAACTCTTAACCAACTCACTACTTCCTCCAAAGCATCAAAACTGTGTTGTCCTATTACAGCATTTGGTTCCCAAGTCAAATTTTCCTCCTTTATTTTTAGTCATGAAAAAAGCTCATTCCTCCTCATCGTTCAGTTGGAACGAGCCTTTGAAAGCTTAGCAAGCGTGTTTATCAAATTATAAAGGGTTTGATTTGTTGATTGTATGTTCTTGTTGTCATGATATAAGTCCGGTCTATTTTTTCTGTACTTTACAAAGAGGTTATATGTGTTATTGGTTGAGTGATGGGTTCATTCGATAACGTTGTTTAACTTTCATTCAAATAATGGATTATACAATCCGTCACTGCTCTTTTTCTACCTACTCAACCAACGGTACCTAATGTGGGTATTTTACAAATTCGCCCTCTGACAATACAATTCTATTTCTCAGAAAGTTTATTAATAAATTCCGTAAAACTAGAAGCTATTTCCCTAATAAACTTTGCTTCTAATTCCGCTTCATTTTTTATCTGATAGGTATGACAGTGATAAACACTACTTATATCGCTACCATGGATTGACATACATATAATGTTATCAGCTGGATCTTTTCCTATTGGAATAAGTCTAGAAGGAAATTTATTTCCCTTAATATAATAATTTAAAGAATTTTGTAGATTATTTTCTGTTTCCTCTGATAGTGGAAAAAAACATCATAATTGATGACGTAACTACATCATCTTTCGTGGTAAATCTTCTTCTATTAGATTTACCACCATTATCTATTAATAAGAAACTCTTATAGTCCTCTGGTAGTTCTAATCCATTAAGTCTTTCAAAGATTTCTATATCTTCGGCTTTAATTTGTTTGAAAGTATATTCAAAATTAAGATTCATAATTCATCGACCTCCGACTCATTCGTTTTCACTAAAATGCAACGAATCTATTAAATTTGTAAAAGTACTGCAAATATATTCAATTGCTTGTTCATCACACTCATCGCTATCATAAAAAACTATTGTTGGTGAGTGTTTATCATTTCTAAAATCAAAACATATTTTATTACCGAATGGATCCGTAGCAAAGGGTATTATTCCCTTTGGGATGTATGGTGTGATAATATCATAAGTAACTGTTATGCTAATATATTCATTCGTGTAGCTTAGTAGGCAATCAAAAACTCCTTCTCCTCCATCTTCAAAGAAAAATATATTCGGTACTGGATGACCACCATTATATTTCATTACACAATTTTTGTAATCTTGAGGAAAAATCACATTAAACTTCTCTCTATTTTCTTTGTTATATAATCCATCTTCTTTCATAATTCGCCTTAAATCATTAATATCAAACGCTAGAGAATCCCATGGCTTCAAAGACATATATAAATCAAAATCCTCTGGCCTTGTTCTTTTACTCAATCCATATGTAAAAGTTCTCCTATGCCATCCACCTTGTCCTGGATGCGGATGCTCTAAGAACATCGCATAACTATCTTTAGTTTTAATCTCAAACTCTTCTTGCATATATTTATTAGGCGGCATATGGTGACCTGTTATATTGTCTCCTTTTGCATTGGGCAACCTTCCAAACTTTTCATGATTCAACTCATTTGGAAGCAATTCTGTACTTGTTTGTGATATATTTTGTCTCGTATCATCCACAAATCTTTTATAACGTTCTTTAAGCCGTACTTTCAATTCATCATAATCAATTTTACCAGTACCCTATGTTGTAATCTCAAAACAAAAAGCACTTGTTGTCTTTAATTGACAATCAAGTGCTTTAAGTTCATCTGTTTTTAAGTAGCATAAATTTGTAAGTTTTCAAGTTATTGTGTGACACCTTTTATATGTCATGACAACTACTACATTAAAACTTACGAGTTCTTTAGTTTAATATACATTCCATGCATTTATATTGATCGCCTAATAAAATGTCATCTCACCTAAGCTCATACTTCGTTTTCTATTCTATCATTGCACATAATACTCTTTGATAGTACAACCTTCATGAGGTCTGTACTTTTTAATACCCTATTTTAAATAGCGACATCTTGATAACCTACTTCATCTACCTTTTCATTTATAAGACGAATTCCTAAACCATTTTCTTCATCCCATGTACAATCAAATGAGATTCCTATATCACGTCCATCGCGAAGGAAATCATACGGAATTGAAATACCTACTAATGTTATATGTTCTATTAATTGATTAACTGTCTCAATTAATGGGTAATCCTCATTAAATGCCACATCATAACCAAGCTCATGCCTTTTTTCTTTATAATAATCTAAAACTGGTTGTAATATGCTATGTTGGATTTGTTCCCAATTATCCATTAATGAGTTGTATGCCACATATTGACCTTCATCAAATTTACCATCATCTTCTCCTCCAATTAGTAATGCTATCTCCGTGTCCTTTCCTAAAAACTTTATGGTTCTGTATCCTACCCATGTATACTGATAATCAAGTTCTCCAAAAACTTTATCATTTATTGTCATTTTATAATCTCCTTATTATTTATTTGCAAATCCTCCAGGTTCAAAAGCTCCTGCGTTTATTTCACCAACTCCACCAAGATATCCAAATTTGGCGTTTATTTCTGTTGGCACAAGTTGTATAGTAACTCCATCATTTAACTCATGCCATGTTAATTTATTTTTTACTCGGTATTTTTCTATATCTTTTGCCGTAATTCCACCAGCTTCCATTCCAAATTGGTTTGCCAATTCTGGTGAATTATTAAGCTGACCTGCTAACCTTTCATTTGCTTGCTTAAAATTATAATCTCTAGCAGTATTTCCTCTAGCCCCTTCAAAAACGACATTTGAATTCGTTTCTGCGGGTGCTTGCTTGAATCTTGAATCATATGTACTAGCAAATTCCTCTCGCTTGAAGGCTGGTGGAATATCAGCATCTCTATTACCCGTACCCTTAACACCACCACTCTCCAAATTCGAGGTTCTACCCTGAATACTCGCTTTAGAGATGCCACTGTGCTTCTTTTACTTTTCCCTAGAATTTGTTCCCCCGTATCTACTTACGCTTCCATTTGGTAATATTTCTACACCTTTAATGAAGGGGAATATGTTGTCCACAATTTTTGCTAGTTTAATTTCAATTATATAATATTCACGACTTATTTTATTTTATTTTATTTATCAATCCGTATATACAATCTATACTTTATTTGTTTATTGAGTCTTAATATATCTATGAAAAAAGCACTTGTTGCCATAAATGACAATCAAGTGCTTTAAGTTCATCTGTTCTTAAGTAGCATAAATTTGTAAGTTTTATAGTAACGATATGACACCTTTTATATGTCGTGACAACTACTACTTTAAAACTTACGAGCTTGTACGTGTTCTTTAGTTTAATATACATTCCATGTGATTATATTCATCACCCAGTAAAGTGTCATATCGCTTAAGCTCGTACTTCTTTTTCTATTTTATCATTGCACGTAATACTCTATGATGGTACAACCATCATGGAGTACTTACTTTTTTAATAGTCCATTCTTTTTTCTGTCTTTTTCTGTAGTCTTACCTCTTTGTCTCTGGTCAACTGAGTATTCCTATCCTGCTCTATTTAACTAAATTGGATTATTTGGATACTCATCTAAATACCTACTAATTAAATCCTTACTTTCACTATCATCTGGTTCTGTTCCTAAGTATTTATACTCCCAAATAACTAACTGGTCACCAAAACTATAATCAGTATCGAACCAATTGGTATAATCATAATGCACCTTCAGCTTTCCATTGCTATCAAGAGATAGTGTAAAAGAGTACCAAAGTTCTTGTTGATTATCTTTAAAAACCTTTCTTAGTTTATCACTTAACTCAAATAAAGTTCTATCCTTCAGTTTATAGTATTCTTTATCAATCTCGTATCCATAAGGAATTTCTAAACTATACTTATAGCTCTGTTCATCCTCGAGTGTATTATAGAAAAAGTAAGTTCCTCCACCTGTTTCTGATATTTGAGCGTAAAAACAAAACTTTCTCCATTCTTCTGGAATCATTTCATTAACTGTTTCAGTAATCTCTCTATATATTTGATTCATTTCTTTTTCCATACTCAATATACTCAACCTCCTAACTGATTTTTAATAGTCTTCTTACTTAGCCTTTTCCCTTCGATCTTATACACTATCTCAAAATAGCTTGGTCTTAGTGAATCACCTGTATATACTGGTTCAATTTTTACTGACACTTTTTTAGGGGGCTTTCCACCTAATGCATTAGCCCACTCCTTCTCCATATTATACCATTCTCCACCCGAACGATTAATTTGTTTATTTTGAGCGACTAAATTATCAATGTCACCGGATCCGTGAAATTGTGTTCCTATCAAGTGACCCCCATCATCATCAGGCAACCTATCTTCTCGTCCTGCAGCCACTTGCATTCCTGTATTTCGTTTTCCTTTTTGAAGTATTAGTTCTTCTGCCTCAACATCTACTATTCTACCAAGCTTATCTGTTGTATATTTATAACCATCCTCAGTGATATAGCGCACGTTTGGTGCAAGTTCTTTCCTTCCATTTTTCCCTTTAATAATATGCTTACCAAGATCCTCCTCTTTTATTTCCGTTATCTTAGGAGGATTACCCGTACCCTATGTTGTAATTTTAAAATAAAAAGTACTTGTTTCTCGTAGGAAACAAGTACTTTAAGTTTATTAATTTAGTATTTTATAAATATCTGTATTTTTAACAAAGCTACTTTAGATAACAAATTTATACAAAATAAGCAATTATTTTTCCGTTGTCTGGATAATCGCCTTTCCAGCCACAAGGAAAACCACCAGCTTTGTAAATATTGAAAATTTGTTCGTAAAAATTTTCACTTTGACCATTTATCGCGCGATTTATCGCGCAATTTCTTAAATCTACCACAACATTCTCAAAAAAATCACTATACGAGTCCGTAAGTTGGTTTCTGAGTCCATTAGCAATTTCTTCTGTCACTTCCTCTAAACCATTAGGTTTTTGACTAGGGTCTAGTTTATACAATTTCCCCTTAACTTTCCCCATTTCAATTTGCCTAATATCTGACCATGTGTATTCATCCTCACCAAAAATCTCATAAAAAGCAAATTTTTTCGCCTCAATAAAATCATTAATAATAGCAACATCTTCAGGGACCACTGTCTTTTGAATATCTTGCATAGAATTTGCAAATCGAATAACTTCTTCAACCAATTTAGTATGAATTCCATACTTCATATTTTATTAAACCACCTTTCCCATAAGTCTATTGTTGCTCCTCCACCTCTGCCCCAAACAGGTCTAATTCTATCCTTATTGTTGGCTCTGTCAAGCAAATAATCATCTAAACCTTTTTGTTTTAGTATTTTCAATTCTTTCTGTAGATAATCATTCGTCATATAGAGTGGCAATCCTTTTTCTTGAAGCTTCCTTAGCTTTTGTTGTAACTCAAACACTTGTTTTTCAATAATACTAATATCTTGATTTATATCTATTCCATCTAATTTCCGTTCAACAAAATCACTATAAACAGAGTGATAACCTTGATGACGCGAAGTTGAGCTTACGTACTCATCAGGAACACGAAGGAAAAATCCATTGGAAGCATGATCCATGTCCATTCCTATTTTTTCAATAACTGGATGCCCGTTGAATTCAGCAGGAATAATATGTTGTGCTTGATAAGGAGAACGTTTGGTTGATCGACGTAGCCCCATTTCTTCGAACATATTCTTACCAAGTTTTGAAGAACTTCCACCTGTTACTTTACCAGGAGTACCAGGAATAAGCCTACTACCATCACCCGTACCCTTAGTTTCACTCTTAGCAACAGAGAATAACTCTCCAAGTGTTTTTCTTTCCTCTACACTCCCTACGCCAGCTGCCGCAGTTTCACGGAATAAATTCGGGATCTCAATATTTTTAATTTTCTCCACGACATTCTTCATACTACTCGGCAACTTATTCGTAAATGCCATTATTTCTTCCAACTTACCACCTATTTTACCGCTTTTCTCTGCTACTTGAAAGACTTTTGCACCCTGTGCGAGTTTTCCGCCTTTCACTGCGGCGGTTACTTCACCGACGCCGATAAAACAACTACCAATATCAAATATTGCGCCGCCAAGAGCATAAGGATCGGTTAATGCTTTTTCTACATAACCTTTTACGGAGTTAACTAGTGCCTTACCATACTTAGGATAATCTTGCCAGCTGATGATGGCTTGTCCAAGATTTTTTATCGTATTACCTGCTCCGTAAATATCGTCCAGTTTCCATTGTTCTGTTTCTACGCCGCGTATCGAATTAAAGCCCCACTCACCAAGCTCTAAGGCTAGGTAAGTTACCTTCATTGCACCTATCGCTATCCCACTAATAGCGGATCCTGCCGCCCCTAAAAAACCTTCCAACACCAAGGCATCATCAGCAAGTCCTTTCAGGAAAGGAATGTTCTCCCCTACCCATTCTGTGCCTTTTCTCAATACATCCCATTTCTCACCAGCACTCTTAGAAAAGTTTTGAAGCCAAGCCTCCACTGGATGATGTTCCGCCCATTCCTCTTGCTTTTTCTTCATTTCTCTTTCAGCTTGCAGTTCCGCTTCTTTTTCCGCCTTCGTGATTTGTGTATCCATTTCATGAATGCCTTTTGCCAACGCATCTTGTGCAAAGAAGGCTTGCAGTTGCGGATTAGTATAAGATAAACTACTCACTTCTTTTGCCATTTGAACTTGTTTGTTTAGGGTATTGAGAATTTCTTCCGCATTGCTTTTTTCTTTTTTACTTTCAAATTGCTGTACTTTTTGAATCGTATCCTCTAGTTCTTTGCTGGCTGCAACCAGTTTTTCATCAAACTGGCTGTTCGGCATACTCAGTGAAATCAAATCACTTACGCTGTTGTAAATATTAGAGATGCGACTATCCATTTCATGTTTCTTGGGTTGAAGATTGGAAAGTTTGTTTTGCGCTTGAAGCAATGCATCTTCCAGAATAACCGCATTCTCATCAGTTTCTCCCGTTGTTGACTGAAAATCCTGTAAGGTTTGTACCATTTCCATAATGAGGGATTTATTGGCAAGTTCCAATCCGGTCACAACTGTATTTTGGTTATTATTGATGTCGTCGACAATCGCTTTTCCTGTTGCACCCTGCATGGCATCGGCTTGTATAATCCCATTCAATGCGTTTTTGGCTTTTTCAAGTTTTTCATTGGTTTTACCGGTGTCTTTTTGGAGTTTTGCCAGTACTTCAAGGAATTCCTTTAAATCTACTTGAAAGCCCATTTAATCCGCCTCTCTTTCTGGTGAAGTATGAATAGCTTCATAGAAGGCAAGCGCTTTATCTAGTGGTAAAAAGGCACTGGATAGCTTGCCATTTGCTACTTGCATACTTCGTAAGAAAGTAAAAGCAAATTGTTCTTCCCATTCATTCGTCATCCCAGGTGAAACAACTCGCTTAATCATCATATTGGACACATAAATCGCTGGTGTGTTACTCATTTCACCAAACGGCCACAAGTAACCAAGATAATCTACCACATAATCGTTAAATCCCTCTCTTAACGGTACTTTGCGCCCTGTTAAAACCACGAGTTCTCCGAGTTCACTATTCTTGAACATATTTTGAATTACTTCTGGCATCATGTCTACGTCCAATTCCACAACGGTACCTAGCGGCAAAATTTCACTATAACACGCATCAATCAAACCCATCAAACGTAAAAATTGAGAAAATGGAATATCTAATTGCGTTTCTAATCGTTCAAAACGAATTGTCTCATTCGGATAATCAAACGTCACTGAGAATTTCGCGCCGATTTTTGGTTTGTTTTCAAAGACATCTTCTTGATTTCGAAACGCCTTGTAAACCTCACGAAAAAGGGAAGGCTGATTCCCCAGCAAGTTACCCATTTGTAATAGTTCGTCAGTAATCTCTAAATCTAATGTTTTGTCATTTTGTAAAACAACTTCTAAAAGTTCTCGTTTGTTATATTCGACCATATTATTTGAACCTCACTGTGTTTTGTTGGATTACATTCGCCATTTTAGCATCTTCATCGACAATTTTGTCCGCGACGGCTTTCATTTTGCCTGTGTCAGCAGAAGATACTCCTTTAAATGCTTCTAAAGTTGTTCCGGCTTTCTCTACTAAATTTTGAAAACCCGTCAACCGAGATAGATTATTCTTGGTAATTTTCGGTGAGGGAACTTTCTCTATCTGATTAACTGCGCTCTCTGCATTTGTGACTGCTCCGGTAAATTTCCCTTTATCTATACCTATTTTCCCCATTGGTATTTTCTCCTTTTTCTATAACATAGCACGCAAACCGCTAATACTTGCTGAAATGCTCGCAATAGCGTCACCTATTATAGACTGATCCATTTCTAATAGAATGATTTTATTATTCATCGAGTGTAGCTTTTCATTGTGCTTCTCTTTATCTGCATCAAGCGCTGTTGTGATTTCTTCTAATTTTTTATCGAATTTATCACGACGTGTTCCTTTGAACTGGCTTGTTGTTAGACTCCTGCCTAAATTGGTAAACTCTTTCTTATAAGAATCAAAATGATGAAGTTCTCCCTGTAAAGATCTCTTTGCGGCTTTTAAGCGCTCTAACTTTTGGGCATTTGCCCTGTGGCTAGCCATTTTACTATCATAACTTGCCTTAAATCGATCAACACTTGCATGGATATCCGCTTTTCGTGCAGCTTCTTTGGCTTTATCTTCCTCTTGAGCCATAATGTTTTCCCTCCTTAAAATCTATTTCCCTATCAAGACTATCTTTCTGTTTGTAACTACTCAGCCATACACACCACTCACAGATCAATTGATCTACTCACTAACTAATTTCACTCGTCCTGCATTTCGTCCAACAAAGAAATGAGACTCATCTAATTCCACTGTTGGTTCACTATAACTAGATTTCACATTTATCAATCCTTGATCAGCTAAACGTGTTCCAATCATCCCTGCTGGAATATTTGCTCGTAATCGTTTATTAAATTCATCATAACTGTTCTCAATTTGTTTTTGATTGCCGTGGAAAATGAAATAAACACCTACTTTAGAACCATTTTTTAAGTATTTATTGAATGTTTCATCCGAAATAAATGTTTTATCTCCAAATATTTGCGCATCTGGAATATACACAAACATCGGTTGATTTTCACTTTGTGTCTCTCTTTCTTCAATTTCACTCATTAGATCATTAACAAAAGTACTGTACTCCATATCTGATACAATCACATCGAAGCTTTCTTTGAATCTGCCAAATCGTTCGCTCCCATTAAACACAATTCTTTGTGCTTTCCCTTCAAAATGTTTGAAGTTTTGAACGATTATACGCTCAATATATTCCGTTTGCTGTGGCGTATCGTCTCCAATCACAAAATAACCATGTTTTTCTGGTACAAAACCAACGACATTTGTGGTTTCTTTACTTAGAGCAATTGGTAGTTGTAGATTATTTAACATCTCTTGTACCTGTGGATTTATATAAAAATCATGCATAGAGATCGTTTTAGATAACATCGGAATCTTGGTAGGACGTGTGCCCTTCCATTGCTGATTCATCTGTGCAATCTCTTGCTCTAAATTATTCAATCGATCAATATCATTTTTTCCATGAGTTGGTAAATAAATTTGAACTTCATGTGGCTCGTCTAGTTTGACTTGCGCTCGTCCAACAATTTCTTGCGAAATCAAAGCATCACGTCCTACAACATCTCGAATTGCACCTTCTTCCACAAGGAATAGCCCAATATGTGATGGAATATTACTTGCCATACTCATTCTGAAGCTGTTCGTACGAAGAACCGTCATAACTACATAGAGTCCCAAACTTGCTCCTTCTCGTAAAAGCTGATTTAACACAGATTCTATAGCTTCCTCTAAAGGACTCTCCTTAATTGAGTCAAAACCATCAACAATGGTAACAATCCCTGGCAACTGCTTTCCTGATTTCTCTTCATATTGAGACAGACTTGCGACACCATACTCTGTAAATGCGTCTTTTCGACTTTGAATTTCTTTGCGAATTCGTTTGAGGAACTTCATCAGTTTTTCTTCTTCCTCTAACCGAACAATATCCACCACATGCGGTAAATCTTTTATTGGAAGTAAACCATTCGTACCAAAATCAAATAGATTAAACTGGACCTGTTCTGGATTGTTAATTCTTGATAAATTCATTACAAGAGTTTGTAATGCAGTGGATTTCCCAAATCCTGGGGATCCATAGATTGCAAGGTGACTCAACTCTTCTAAATTAAGTAAAAAGTCAATTTGTTCTTGTCTTGATGGAATATCCATCAAACCAAATGGAACTGAAAGATTTCTTTTCGAATCCCCTGAAGTTACCACATTAATCTTTGGACTATCAATTTCTGTTTTTAATGGAGGTAACCAAGGTTTTTCAGGAAGAACTGCATTTGTTTTTTCAGCATGAATCACAATATCTTCTACAATCGCGTCCAATTGTGTTTGTTTTTCTTCCTTTTTCATGGACACTTCATCATCTTGAGATAAATCTGTAGTTAACAATTCGTGCTGGCCCAATTGATTAATTAGCCAAATTCTTTCATCTACTTTTTCTTCATATTGTGCATCTGGATTATAAGTTGCTCCACTCCACGCAGATTGAAACAGTTCATAAATTTCATTGTTTCCGACCTGTAAATACGCTCGTCCTGGTTGAGTAATCGTTGCTGCATCAGGTGTTTTAATAATTTCATTTGAATCACTTGGATCTGCTACTTTTAATGCTAATTTGAATCGTGAGTTTGACCAAATCTGGTCGTCCACTACTCCACTTGGCTTTTGAGTAGCTAAAATCAAATGAACTCCTAACGAACGACCAATACGTGCAGTTGATACTAGCTCAGCCATAAAGTCTGGTTCATTTGCTTTTAATTCTGCAAATTCATCGCTGATTAAGAAAAGGTGCGGCAATGGTTCTGATGGATATTTTTTCTTTTCTACAGGATCAGCAATTTCTTTTCCCTGTTTGTACAACTTGGTATACCCATTAATATGATTAACACCAAATTCACCAAATTTCCGTTGTCTCTTTTGTAATTCTGCTCGAATACTTTGTAATGCTCTTGCAGAACTTGCACCGTCTAAGTTTGTAATCGATCCTAAAAGATGTGGTAAATTCTTAAATAAATTCGCCATACCTCCACCCTTAAAATCAATCGGTAAAAAGCCAACGTCTTCTGGTGCAAAATTTACTGCCAAAGATAAAATATAACTTTGTACAATTTCCGATTTACCAGATCCTGTTGTACCTGCCACGAGTCCATGTGGGCCATGTGCCCGTTCGTGTAAATTCAAATAAACAATGTCATCTTTTCCTCGAACACCCAAAGGAACAGCTAATGACTTTGAAGTGTCTGCTTTTTCCCAACGAGCACCAATATGTAACTCTCCAACATTTTTCACATCATATAATTCTAGAAAGTCAATCGATTCTGGAATCGCATTTTTCTCTACCTCAACATGTTCTAAATTAGCTATGCGTTGTATTGCTTGCTCAATTGGATAACTTTTAGGTAAATGGTTGGGAACAAAAAGTTGATTCACGTACTCATTATTATTATTAATTAATACCGCGGATTCGTTACTTTGATAATCAATAACTGTGGTTGCTGTCTCTGGCAACATGTTTAACGCGTCTTTCCCCCAAATGACCGTAACACCGTATTGACTCATATCTTCAGCTAAAAATTCATTTAATCCATGCCCAGAGAGCCAGCTCTCGTCTAAAATCGTAAACATATAATGCGGAGCAAAGGTTACTTTCTCATTACCCGCCTCTTTGACTTGTTGCCGACGTTTTGTTAACAACTGATAGAACGAATTTAAAACCATGTCACGTGTCTGTGAATTATGAATAATTCCTCGTAAATTTAAGCTCCGTATTTGAAAATGTGGCAACCAACGCCATGCATGCCAACAATCTTGATAATCTTCTTCTGGAACTAATGCTACAAATTCTACATCTCTATAAGAGTGTAAAACGGAAAGCTGAAATAATATTGTCTGTACAGCTATTCGTAGTACTGTTTTTGTTCCTGCAAGTCCTAACGTTTGATTTAACATCGAGATGGCAATAGGTGCATCTTTTAACGTTTGATGTGGCCAAACAATTTTTTCTTCTGCAAATTTACTTAAAGCATCATCTTCTTCTCTTGAATGATAACTGACTTTATAACTACTTTGAATCTCTCCATGACCCAAACGAATACTTATAAAATCAGCATTTGTCATAGTTTTTTCATAAATTCGTGGACTGTATTCTTTTGTCATCAAAGACAATGAATCCATATCAGGGAAGTTATACGTTAAAGCTTCAAATTGCTTTTGAGAGAGCAACGACAATTCTTTTTCCTTTTGAATAAGATACTTTTCATAGTACTCACTTCGCTTAAGATTCTTTTGTTTCACTTCTTTCTTATTCGTAATATAACTTGAAACAGAGAACCCTGCCGTGAGTAAACTTACTCCTCCCATGCTTAACATCATAATAGGGTTTCCATTACTTAATACGCTCGTTGCACCACTTAAAACAACCATTGCCAATGGCGGAACAATTGTACGCAATAATTCATTTCTCCCATCAGTTTCCTCAGCTCTTGGAGGTTGAATTGCTATCTCTTCTTTAGGCTCTCGTAAATGAATTCTTGGACTACGTCTAAATTCAGGGAAATTTTTTGGGTATTCTGGAATAAATATCTCGTTAATAATCTCCCAAGAATTTAGTGAAAATTCATTGGTTATCTTACACAACTTAAATTGTTTTTCTCTCAATTCAATAAGCACACCATCAATAACAAGTTGATCCCCTACAGACAAAACTTTTTCTAATCGAGCTACTTTCTCTCCATTAAAGTAAACTAACACCCCATTTGAAAACAGATTTAACTGGTAAGTTTCATTCTTTTCATTAAATGTGACCAGAGCAAAAGCCTTAGTCGGAATGGTGATTCCTGAGTCCTTTGAAGAAGAAATCACAAAATTTATTTTCGGCTTGATAGTTGTTAAAACCTCTAATTTTTCATGAGGTAACGCGAGAATTCCGTCCTTCATATCACCTGTCCATGGATCTTGATCTAAGAACAAATGCGTGCCATCAAAAGAAATTTCATGGTTACCAATCTTAATTGATGGCTTTGACATCGTTAGTTCGTGATGCGAAAATATATGACCAAATGAAAAAATATCATAGAGTACAGACGCTTTATTTACAATTTGATCATCAATTGGTACACCTTCACTAGATAATCTATTGTTTAGGTTTCTGATCATCCGTCTTCCCCTCCAATAACTTCATGTACTTTTCCATCTCTTCCTTATATTTCGAAAGTAATTCTTGTTTCTTCGAACCATTCATCTTGTTATCTGCATTTGTTACATCATAAACTTTTGTATAGGCGTGAAGAATATATTGATTATCTCCAATATTTTTAGCAATATTTAAGGCCCTTTCAAAGTCTCCTTTTCCTATATAGATCCAATAAAGTAATGAGTTATCATTAGATTTTTGGGAGATAGTCCCTAATACAGATTCTTTCTGCTCTTTAGACAAGCTATCTAGTTGAATCGAGCTCACTGCTAACACATACTGTGCGCTTTTAGGAAGATTCTCTGGTTTGTCTTCCTTTAAAGTATCTAGAACATCTGAATAATTATTTGAAATAAACTTTGATTCAGCACTTATGATTCGTTTTTGCTGAGGTACAATATTTAATGAATATATCCCTACCCCTATTGAAAGACCTAATGTTGCTAGACCAAGAATAATTGTTCCCCACTTAAAAACAGTGTGATTTCTACTTTTCACCAGTATACTTGTAGCATTTCTTTTTTCCTTTTGAATCGCAACTGTTTCCATTAGTAACTTGTCTATCTCTTCAAACGAAGAAGATTCTTGAATTTTTTCGGAAAAAGGATCTCGGACTGCACCGGCCCCATCAATAAGATTCTCAAAATCCAGTTTTGGATTTAAAATATAAAGAAGTAATGCCTTGTATTGTTTTAGATATACTTCTTCTTTTGAAAGATAAGGAATAACGGTATTCATTACGCCACGATGACCAATAAACAACTCTTCCCCAAAAATAAAGATATTTTTAGGATGGATAAATGGCGTTACTGGTTGGTTAAGATATTCTTTTAAGAAATTTACTTTTTGTGCTAAAAGAAGGCGATCAAATGCATCTAATTTTTTAACATATTGTTCAAGCGAAAAAGATAATTCATCTTTTTCATAAGTGATAATGACCTTTTCTTCATTCGCCACTTCTATCTTTCCAGTCAAAAAGTGTGGTGCTTTATTTAAAAATAACTGGAATTGCTTTACACCTGACAAAGAATATTGATTAGCTGTTAAGTGCACTTTAATAAAAGTAGATGTAGTTTCCTCTTTAATAACTATCAAACTATTTTTCATTTCCCCCATACTCTAGTGTTCCTCCAAACTCCCTATAATTTCTTTTACGGCTAATTGATCACCATCCGCCAATGGATATTTCGCCAATATAACATTTTCATCTAAATGAATTGGCTTATTTTTTACTTCCAATGAAAAATGAGTGGGCAATTCTATATTTACTAAAGATAATGAATCAACCAATAGTTCTTTCAATCTATTAGAAGAAACCTGATTAGGTATTGTTAAATCAAGTATTTGCTCATTAACATGAAGTTCGATATTAATCATTGTTCTTTCTGCCATTGTTTACTCCTTTTTCCGTATAAATAGGTTTGAAAATCTTTTACCTAATAACCAGCCTAAAATTAATATTCCAATCACACCCATGCTTAACAGTATCCAGAAGGTCCATCTAGGAATTTCATAATTGGTATCTTCCACAGTTGCTTCATTTTCATTAGAAGCTTGGTAGTCTTTAGAAAACAGCTGCTTGGTAATTGTATCCTGTGGTTTCTTTTCTACACTCTCAGCGGTAAGAAATAATTTTTCTTTTATACCTGAAGTACTCTTTCTATTTTCTTTCTCAAGTTCCTTATTTTTTGTGTTTTTGTCTTTTAAAAACAAATCTTCTATCCCTGTAACAGAATAATTATTTTTATGATTTTCTTTTTCATAAATCACGTTGTTATGAATCGTTAGTTTTCCATCTTCAGCGTAAGCTAGACTGCTAAAACTAGTAAAAAGATTTGTCACACAAAAAGAAATTAGAAGAGAAAAAACGAGAAATTTTGGTTTTATCATTTTTTCCAAATTCGTACATCCTTTCTCCTAACAACATAAGTTATTGCTTTTGTTCAGCTTTCTCTGACTTTTTCACACCTGGAAAAGCAATGAAATTCGTACCAATTCCCACAACAATAATAATTACCAATAACAAGTAACTTTCCCATCCAACATGAATAGCATTGCTTAGTGCTGTATAACCATTTTCTATGTTTTGAAGCGGTGAAAAACGATAAAATAAATCGACAATACTACCCGGACGAGTATGCATTCCTAATAATGGTGTTAACATGAGATATAATCCTAAAATTGAAGCACAAACATAGAGTGTTATATTTTTAAACTGACGAGAAAAACCTGTTATTAATAAAGTTCCACCTAAAATAGTTAGGAACGTGTAACTAAACCAAGAGATATTAAACACTCTCCAAATACTAAAAGTAGTTATTCCAGCAAAGAATAGTGAGATAATTAGACTGACACCTGTTACCTTCATAACATTAGGAACATTTAGCCATGCCCTTGTAGGTGTAATAAAAACCATATCTTTCGTAATTTCTCTACGTTGAATAGTACGACATAAGGAAATGCCGGTAATCACTGAAAGAACAGCTCCAACAAGCGTCATATAGTAAGGAATAATAGACGTTTGGCGAGTAGCTTCAAAACTTCCTTTTGTAGCAATTGGGGCTGATAGAAAATTGAATACTTTATAATTATCTGCTCCACCTCGTTTGGTATTAGAAAGCACTTTGCTAAACTCTTCTGAGTATTTTTCATTTTTACTTGTATTCTTTTGAATTTTAGTGACTGAAGTATTTAAATTATTCAAAACAGTATCTGCATTTTTCTGAACATTATCTGTACTTTCTTTCAACTCCTGAATTTTTGGAGAAATGTCATGAGCTTTCGCTGCAGATTTTTCTATACTTTCAGCCGAGCTCTTTGAACTCTGAACTAAATCTTCCATTTCTTTTACTAAGCTATCTGTTTCTGAAGAAATTGGTATTGTATCGTTCTCTGTAGGATGTTGATTTTCTGCAGGATGTTGATTTTCTGCACTGTTTACAGATTCTTCTTGGATTTTTTCATTTTCTTTCCATGATTGATACGCTTCATTAATCTGTTGATTGGCTTGCACAAACCAATTATTTAACTTTTCTGCTTCATTCAGAAACTTCTGAGGTTCAGTCATTAGATTTAAAGTTCCATATAATGTATTTTTTGTTCCATCATGATTTTTATCCGTTGTTGATCCAATTGTTTCTTGTAAATTTTTTATTTGGCCTTCAATATCTGTATAGAGTTGATTTCCTTTATTCTTAAATTCTTCATAAATTTTCTCTGTAATAGCATCTATCTTTTGTTCACCTGTGATATTGTTATACATACGATAAACAGAGTTTGGATTTGCCAACTCTTCGAGAGTCTTCTCTTGATTTTCAGTTTTGTTAATCATATCTGCATAGCTATCAATAGATATGGAATCTTCTGGATTTCCAAATAAGGTAACAATTTGCTGTGCAGTGCTATCAAGCATTTGAAATTGTTTCAATAACTCAGGTAAGTCAGATATTAAATTCTTATTTACATCTATATATTCTGCATAGCTGGCATTCACTTGAGTTTGCTCATTAACAATCCATGAATAATCAACAGAGACAAAAGAGTTTTTCTTCATTTCTTCATCCAAGGTCCAATCAAGATCCGCCTTAAACGTTAAGCTAAAACTTGAAGGTAACGGCGGAAGATCCTTTTCTTTAGAAGTTGGCCTATTAGGCTTATTTTCTGTTTCTGGTTTCGATCCTGTTTCCGGTTTCGGCTCTGGTTCTGTTGGTGGATCTACCGGCGGTTTCGGTTTCTCTGGATCCGTTGGTGGATCTACTGGCGGTTTCGG
>NZ_NADV01000048.1:21296-30875 GCF_003264175.1 Bacillus sp. SRB_331
GGATCTACTGGCGGTTTCGGCTCTGGTTCTGTGGGGTTCTTTTTCAATGAAATACTGAATTCATGATTAGAAACTTCACTCCACTCAGAAATGTACCCATATGATTTGAGTTTTTGATCCAATTCTGTTTTTAACACCGGTAAAAGATCCGTCAAATTTCTTATTCCTAAACTTCCTTGTTCTGTATGGTCTGTCTTCAAAGAAATTCTATTATCTTTTGTTGGATCAATAGATATAGTGACCTCCCTACTATTTATAGGAATTATAGAGTTATGTTCAGACTTAGCTTCTAGATAGGAAAAGTTTCCTTCCTTTCCTATTTCTTTTTCAAAATTTTTCGCATAACGCCGAACTATAGTTAGCTCATCTTGGAATTTTTTAGATTGAGAATCAGTTATAATATTCTCAGCAATTAACTTTTGCAAAAGATTTTCTAAAGTGTCTGCTGGAATTTGTGGTAGACTTTCTTCTATCATTTGACGATAACGATTATCTAAATTAACTTTATTTTCTTTTGAATCAGCCATTAGTTTCACAATCGCCTGTTTAATATCCTCCTCAGAAGCTGTATCCGGATTTTTCTCTGCACTTCCATAATAAGTTTGTGCAATCTGTTTTCTTAAATCATTAAGAGTTTCAACTTGCGATTGCAATTGCTTAATTTCATCTTTTAGTTCATCAATTCGAGCAGTTTGTGTTTCCTGAAATAGCTTGGCGTTTAGCAAGAATTCCGTATAAACCCCAGCTGAATTCACTTCACCTGTTGGCAATGTATAAAAGTTTCCTAGTTGTTTAAACACTGATTGGTTCAAACCATCATATTTTGCTTTATATCCCGATAAATCAGATTGCCGTTGGTTTTCTAATTGCGTTTTCTGTTGGTTAAATTGATCCTCAAATTGCTTTAAGGAATCTTTTAACTTTTCATTTGTTTTATCGATATTTTCGTTAACTGATTTTTTGGCTTCTTTTGTCGAGGTACTACCTGCTTCTAAGCTCTTATTATTATCATCCATTAGAGTTTTTACGGATGAAACAAATGCTTGTTGTTCCGAGAGAAAACCTTTATTATCTTCATCAAGAATACTCGAAACATTTGATAAATTATTAAATCCTCCCGATAACTCCTTAAATGGATCTTGAATATTTGTCATCAGATATTTCTTAGCATCAGTTTCTGCTCCAACAATTTTATTAACATTTAGTTGGGCTTCTGATAAATTTCCTACAATACTTGAGAAATACATCTGTACAACTCGTTGATTGAAATTTTTCAAAATATCATTTACTTGTGTTTGAACGGCTTGATTGGATATCTCATTTTGCCCTTTACGTACACGATAATTAATGGTCGCCTGTTCTGGTGCTATACTTTGAAGGGACAAAAGACGTTCAGAGAAATCTTGAGGAATAATAATTTCTGCATCAAATTGACCATTCTCAATTCCTGCATTAGCAATATTCCTACTGACCGTCTGCCAACTATTTTTGGAATCTTGATTAATCAGAGTAACAAAGTCTGCACCTAGTTCATACTTCCTCCCCTCAAAAACAGCCCCTTTATCTTCATTCACTAGAACATATTGAACCTTGGATACTTTTTGATTTGTAGACCGGTACACATTATCATCTTTAAAACCAAAATAAGTGAAAGTCAAAATAAGAAATAATCCACCAAGTATAATGATGAGTAATGGAAAATAACTCTGATATTTTTTTATCAAAATACATTTCTTCCTTTCAGATAAATTAAAAAAGGTGTCAGCACAATGAGTTGCACTGACCCCTTTTTTAAACACTTAATTTAAGCCAAACGAACCTGCATCCTGACGGTCACGGTCTGCGACTGTATCTGCATATTTGGTCAACTGCATATGAATACTTTGTAATAAATTTTCCATTTGTTTCACATTACCTTCAAGCTGTTTGTATTGCTCCAAGTAAGCTCGAAAAGCTTCCCCCTGCCATTCTTGGGCAATCGTTGCATTCATAGAATTCACTTTACGAATAGCGTCTTCAATTTGTGAAGAGGCCGTTTGATATATTTTCGCCTGAGATTTCAGTTGTTCGGGTGTGACCGTAATAGCTCCTGCCATAATATCATCTCCTTGTTTTCTAACTATCCTTACGGATAATATAATATAATTCAAAATTATTTTAAATCTTGGAGCAAGCGAGCTTCTTTCTTTGCCTCTCATTATATACACATGTGTCTTATATGACACACCGAAAGAAGGAGCAATATTATAAACATAAAAAAATAAATGAAATAGAAAATAGAAAATAGAAAAAGGAAGGTCATAATTTAATAATTACAACCTCCCCAAAAATATAAACCTTATGTAGAAATTTTAATTTCGTACTTCTGTTTTATAAATTCAATTAATTCTTCATTCATCTTGTAATAATTATCGGCACCTATATATTTACAGACCAACTGTGCCTTTTTTAGCATTTCTTCACCTTCTTTATTTCCTCTCAAACACTCCCAAATACCATTAATCACCAATTTTAGGTTTTTTTCAAAAAACATTTCTTCTTCGAGTGAAAATGAATTTATTTTATCCATATATTTCCATATAAGGTTCATCCTATCGTGCTGGATAAAGAAAATAATTGCATTTGTTAACATCCTAAAGCATTCACTTTTTCCATCTCTAAATTCTTTGTAATGATTGATTCCCAAAAGTGCTTTTTCAAGGGTGATTTCTATAAATTCAGGCGTAAATGCAAACATACAGTTGTTGAATAAAACTAGTTCATAGCGAGTCCATGTCTGCATGTTTATTAAATATTGATAAATTTTAGTTTCTCTTGTTTCAAGAGTTTCATTTTTTAATCTAGCAATGAGCAACTGACATAAACTCGAAAGATGTTCATACTTAATTCCATCTCGCCCTTTAACTAGATTACAAAGACTTTCTAGTCTTATTAACTCTTCTACATCTTTCTTCATAAAAGCATTTCTTATTTCACCCATAATCTGACTGATTACATTTACATCCTTTGGGTAATCAAAAGCTTTTAATTCATCAAAGTATACATTAATTCTAGAAAGCATATAAGTTAGATTTGTGACACTAGTATCTGCACGATTATTTACAAATCTGTTGTAAACAGATCTACTAACAAAATCACCACAAACATCTTTAATAGTTAGTCCCTTTTGTTTTCTCGTATAATCAATAAGTTCTCCGATCTCCATAAAACATCTCGCCCTTCCGAATGATTCTTATCCGACTAATATGTGTCGTATTTTTATAAAAATCACTTATTACGCTACACATTCAAAAAAATTACCTTTCTCTTATTATTATTTTTTAATAAGCAATGAGAGGAGTTGTTACTATGTGGTGGTGGATAATAATCACTTTATAGAATAATTTTGCACCAGAACCTATGTATTTTTCGCTGATAGATGAAACAATAGTGTCATTTACATTTAAGTAAAACAAAAAAACACATAGAAAAGATCATTATTGAAAGGCAATTACATTTTAACAAGATACTCCAGAATTTCCTCCATCATTTTTTCATGATAAAACGAAATAATCAAATCCCTATATTTTATATCATGCTGGGGTACAGCCGAGATACGTGTAAAAACAGGTCATAGACTTACTTTTATTTCCAATATGATTTGAAACTGGATTTTTTATAAAAAACAAGTAAGAAGAACTGTAATTATAAAACATTGAATAAGGTCGATGACAAATCCTTTACCCTTGTTTCCTTTCCTTTAAACAAGTAGGTTTTTAGATTTTAAATAAATTTATACTTGTTTTGCTTTACTACGTTGCTTATTAAAAAACATTGAAACAATTAATAATAATACTCCTATTGCAAATAAAATTAGGTTATTTGACAAAATTACTTCATCTTTCCAATATGCTAAAAATATTAATAAACCGTGTCTAACTGAAAAAAACAATCCAAATATTGAAAGCAGATATGGAGATGTATTCCTTTCCTTTCCTTTTCTTTCCTTTTCCCTCCTTTTTATCACTATATTAGCACATTAGGGATAAAAAGGTTAAACTTTGTTATAAACGATTAAACTTTATTTCAAATCCACATTTGCTTGAGATGTGACCACTTTTTATTTGTTTGAAGGCGTTTTCCATTTACTTTTATATGGTTTTTAACCAGCACTCATCCCCTTTTACCATCTGAATGCATATATAACTATCTTATCACGTTTAAATTAAAATACTGCTTTAGGGACATATTTCGCAAGATATCTATCCAAAATATAGATAAAAAGTCCATTTAACATGAGGTAATATCTAAAACAAATAATACATGATCCACTTAGCAGATAAATTCGGCATAAAAATAAATGTAGACTATTGATGTAGGGTGTTGTTTTTAGTAATCATTACGGTACGTGAAATTATTTTGTATTGTAATGAAAAAGCCCCCATAGATCTTATACCTATGAGAGCTGCCTAAGGGTATTTCATATTTGACTTAGTTCTATTGTAGCAGGCTTTCACCATACATGAGAAACATAATGATCCAAAAACTGACGAACATAACAAGAATTTCTTTAAACCTTTGCCTGAAAGGAAATACGACCTTCTTCCATTCTACATGCCCCTTTTCTCTACATTTTTTTATATGTTAAAATAAAGAGGAAAGAAATGTGCCAATTTCTTTCCCAGACGGTCACTCATGACTTTGCTCTTTGTTTGCTTTTACAAATGAAGAGCTTTTATTTTGCGTACTTATACTTGCTTTCCAGCATCGCATAACGTAATAATTTCAGGCTTGTTTCTCTTTTTAACGCTTTCCCTTCCGATACAGCAATTTTCATTTTAAATTCCCCCATTTATTTGATTGTATACTTCGCTACAAATTCCCTTTAAATATATTTTTAATTGCATTGCTATTAAGCCCCTTGTGTATCGCAAATACTTCCGGAAATTCAGAGATACACAAATCAATAATTGTATCGTCGTCTGTTCTTATATAAAAGTACTGAATGAGTCCTTTGTAATCACTGTGCCAATAATACTTATGAATTGTGTAATTCAAATCAAATGCCTCTAGCACCTCATAATGCTTTGTCTTTGTTTCATCTATCGATTCAAACAAGGTTATGAAGCTATGATTACAGATGTAAAAAAAGCTTATCACCAAAAAATTGATGAAAATGTTAATGAAGCATTATCAGGATTAGCATGGTAGAAAATGAACTGTATCATTGGTTCGGTTTTTTATCGTTTTCTGACAGAAGACTCCTTCTTCAAAAAATGTGAAGGTGTGAAACACCAATTTTAGGTAGGAGATGAATGTCAGTAGGCGTAAGACTACGTTTTTTTGTATACTGTAGATATACTATGAAAAAGTGAGGTGCAACCTATGTTAGTAAATAAAGCATATAAATTTCGTATCTACCCGAATAAGAAACAAGAAATATTAATTGCTAAAACAATCGGTTGCAGTCGCTTTGTATTTAACCATTTTCTTGCTCTTTGGAATGATACTTATAAAGAAGCTGGAAAAGGGTTAACTTATCCTTGATATTATCCCCTTAAGGTAGACAGTGTAAAAAGACCATGAATACACATGGATGTTACACTTTTACTTGGAGGGGATTTTATTATGGTTAAAAAAGGGATAAATTTCAAACTTATTCAGATAAATTAAAGATACAAGTTGTAAAAAGTTATTTAAATGGTGAGGGTAGCCAATCAGCTATATCGAAGAAATATAAGCTTAGAAGTAGAACACAGTTAATGAATTGGGTCCGGAAATATCAAAAAACAGGTGATATTTCAGACTTGCGGGGGCAAAATGGTGGTAATAACGGCTTAAAAAACCTCTTAAAAGGTCGTCCTCGTACGAAGTTCGATAGTATGGAAGAAGAATTGGAATACTACAAGGCGCAAGTGGCTTACTTAAAAAAGCAGTATCCAAATCTATAGGAGGTGTTCTTGCTCAAACGGCTAAGTACGAGATTATTGAAGAACTACGTTCTCGGTACAAAGTAACCTGGCTTGTCGTCATTGCGCAGTTAAATCGCTCTAGCTACTATAAGTGGCGTTCAACATGTAGTCAAAGGCAATTACGCCTTTCAAAAGATAATACATTGCATGAACAGATTCAAGCAATTCACATAAAACACAAAGAATACGGTTATCCTCGCATGACAATCGCCTTACGAGAGGCTGGATTTTTCGTGAACCACAAAAAAGTATATAGACTTATGCGAGAGCTTCACATTCAATCGATTATCCGTAAAAAGCGACGCTTTTTCAAAGGAAAATCCTCAAAGATTTTCCCAAATGTAGTAGAACGACAATTCCAAAACCGCAAACAAAATGAGGTACTTGTCACAGATATCACTTATTTGCCATTCAAAGATAAATTTCTCTATTTATCGGTCGTTCAAGACCTTTACAATAATGAAATCGTTGCTTGGAAACTCTCACATCGCAATGATTTGCAACTTGTTCTAAAAACATTAGATTTAGCAACACAAAAAAGAGATGTGTATGGAACCATCATCCACTCAGATAAAGGATTCCAATATACATCTCCTGCTTATTATCGTATGCTTCAACAGCTAGGCGCCATCGGCAGCCATTCCCGCAAAGGAAACTGCCATGACAATGCTTGCATTGAATCATTCTTCTCTCATTTTAAATGTGAAATGTTTTATCTTAATGAATATCAAACAAAGGGAGAACTAATTCAAGCAATTGAAACATACATCTATCATTATAACTACAAACGATTCCAAAAACGACTCAATCATCGAGCTCCGATCGAATATCGAATTTCGATGGCTGCATAGTCTTTTTTACAGTTGTCTACTTGACGGGGATAAGTCCAACCAGTCTGTCCAAAATCAAAAAGAATTCATCCATCAATTGTTTGGACTTGCAACATAAGATACGATTCCGTTAGGAATATATGTGCTTTATTCTCTTTTGTTTTATTTTTGCACCAAAACCAGATTTCTAGGGTTTTAAAGTAAAAATACATCTTAATTCTAGGAAACTTTATGCTTCCTCTTACGGCAAACTGATAAGTCGAAAAACAGCATTGGACGGGATAAGGAAACAACCTCATCCCGTCTTCTATTGCTACTCTATTTCGGTAATGTAAATTTCACTTTTTTCCCTTTTGAAATATCTTTTGCGTCTTTATTTCTCATAGGTCCTAATTCGATCTCAAAGCTTTTGTCTTTCAAAATCTTTTCATACTGCTCCTGATCTAAGGTGAAAATCTGTAATAACTCGCCAGATGTTCCAACTTTAATCGAATCATTATATTTGTAATTCAGTAACATACCTTCGTTGAGCGTATATTGTGTACCATCATTAACTCTTAATGTAGAACTTATTGGAGACAATGAAATATCTTCGGTCTCTTTGTTATCGAGTTTAAATTTGACTGTCAATAAAACAACACCATTTTTGAAACTTCCAAATCGAGGGGCTTCAGTGGAATTTGGTGTAAATTTGGTAAATTGATATCCATCTAATGTAACATTGGTAGCACCTAATTGTTCACTTTTATTAATGTTTGATTTCTCATTTAGCATTGTCTTCTCGCCCATGTTTTCAGCTGTTACTTTATCTTGATAAAAGGTTTTATCTGTTGTAACTTTTTGATCACCTTGTTTATTTAAACTTAATGTAAAATTTCCAGCCCTTCCAATTGGGGCGTCATATTTTCCTTTATTGGCTTGTGCTTCAGGAACTTTGACTGAAACTGTCGATAACTCTAAAATTTTTGTTAAATCATCTTTACCAAATGGATATGCAATATAACCAGAAATGCTTTCCCCAGCTTTTACTAAATAATTATTGCTTGAAGATAGTTTTGTAGGTAATTGTTCTTCCTTTGGAATTAAATCCTTATAGTTACTGTAATCCTTTGTAGCGCCTGTAAATGTTATGTTTAAAGCTGGCATATAATAAACATCTTTATTTGAACTGTTCTTTACAGTATAGTGTGCCAGAATAACTCCGCCATTTGTTTGCCTGTTAAAAGGAATATCAAAATTGGTATGAAAATCATTCAATTCAACTAATGTGTAGTTATCAAGTGATACTGAAACATCTTGTAATTTATGTAATTGCGGTTCTTTGTTTTCATAAAGAACTTTCGTTTTACCTTGTGTTTCTTTCTCCATATATGAGATAAGCTTTGAATAATCGCTTGAGTTAGCTGCTGTATCTTTAGATTCTTTTTCTTTTGATGTATCCGTTTTTTCTTCTTTATTTTCTTTTTGTGTTTCTTTTTTCTCTTCCTTATTTTCTTTTGTCACATTCTCTTTTTGATCATTATTTGCTTTATCACTTTGACCACAGCCAGTTATCATAAGGGCTGCAACCATCACGACAGAAAATAAAGACATTACTTTTTTTGACATTTTTCTTCCCCCTGTTTTTCCCTATTAAACTTTTAATCTACACAACCAAATAATTTATTATCCCCCCTCACGTTTCATTATAGAAAAAAAGTTTATCATTCACCAGCTTTTTCTAGTATCTTCCACCATCCATACACCACGGCCAATTTATGCTTCCTCTTACGGAAAACTTATGATTCGAAAAACAAAAAATAATATACTGATACTTTTTGAAAAATTCTAATTTAGATTATAATAAGATCATAAGTTATTTGTTAAGCGATGAATCTTATCTTAAAATTGGTGGTGTAACATGTGAAACATACAAATAAAGGACTAATAAGAATGAGACAAGAGATTATATATAGTGAGAGTGATTTATTGGGGCAAGTAAGAGAAGTTTTAGAAAAAAAAGATGTTAAAACTGCGGAAATATATGATGCCAACAAAGGGGATCTGCATTATACAAGTGAGACATTGCGTAAAAAATTCAATTTAGCTTTTCCTCAAATTGTTGTTAAATCCGGTCTATATGATTTAAATAACCATTTAAAGTACATTCCTAAAGAAATAATATATGAACAACTGAATCAAGAGTTTGAGCGTATAGGCTCCACAAGAAAGAGCATTTATAACAGTAAAAGAAATAAGAGTCGTTTTCCTTATAGCGATACTTTGAAAATAAGATTAAATCAAAGTTGGCCAGAAATTTTATTGTGCTGTAATCAATTAAGTGAAGTAAAAAAGTATGATGAAATTTCAAAGGAATTGCTTAAAGATGAATATAAAATGATTAGCAAAAAATTGGGTCGTGCTGCTACTATTCGTGAGCTAACCGATTGGACTGTATTTTCATTTGATATATATCGTCAATACTTTTCTACAATGAAAATTTTAAAAGAAGAGTGTGGATTTCGCCATGATTATAAAGGTGGAAAGAAACCTATTGAATTAAGTATGTGTAAAGAGGAGCTAGTTCGACTATACAAAAAATACAATAGAAGATTAACTTACAACGAATTAAAAGAGGAAAGTCAAATTAGTATTTCAACTTTGTTTAGACGATTCGAAACTACAAAAATTAATGTTATTTGGAATCAAATTGAAAGAAATATGTTTGACACTACTAATATATAAAAAGAAGACTTATTGTTGTACTATCAATAAGTCTTCTTTATCTCAATAATATTATTGGTTCTGGTGCAAAAATA
>NZ_NADV01000049.1:0-14781 GCF_003264175.1 Bacillus sp. SRB_331
TCGCCAAGCAAGATAAAAACACGAGTCATTTGACTCGTGTTTTTTTATTTCCCATGAAATAGGTTGGATTCCGTTAGTAAAAATGCTGAAATATAGTAAGGGATTTTTTGAGCAGAAATATTGAGAAATTGATAAATAAACGGATAATCTTCAGATCCATAGCTTCCAAGTAAGTCATACCACCAATCTGTTTCATACCTAGAAATCATACTTAAATTATAGAGTAATAAATAATGAACAAGAAGCTCAGGCAACACTGGCTTAGAGTTTCTAGGGTCAGTCGTAAGTGGTAAATAATAAGTGTCAGTAAGATACTCGTAGTATAAAGGTGTGCTATACATAGGATTCCATGATTGAATAGGTGCTGAAAAAAACACATTTAATTCATTGTTTTTCTCAGGTGCGTGTTGTATTGATAAATGCTTACAAGCTGTTTCGATGTAACGAGAAAATCTCTCTTTGGTCATATGTAGTCGATCTAGTATGTTGACTGAAAAAGAGAGTTCATTTTTATTTGTTGAATCAATTTTATATAATGTTGTTCCTTTTTGACTATAGCGAAATAAATGTTGTAATTCAGGGATTTTTCCCATTAGCTCTAACATATTAAACTTTTCTGTTTCTAAGTGTTTCATGTGAAACAGTTGTTCTGCCGCGTGAGTAAATAGTCCATTTTTCTGTATTTTCACTTCATCTTCTAAAAATTGATATCCTTGTTTTTTTCGTTTACGGGTTGTCACTCCATGTGCTAAAACGGTTGTTGATTCTGGATAGTTTGGATTAATAGTTAATAAACAGGCTTTAAAAAGTTGCCCCATCCCATAAAATAACAGCATTGGCTGAATGGAAAATGGCGCTGTTTTATATAATTCATAATAATTTTTACCGTGTTCTAAGTAATAAATAAATGGATAACAATTTTCAAAACTTTTTTTTTCGGCATCCTGAATCGAGGATTTTTCATAACAACGGGCAAGATAATGTTGTACGTTTTGAGATGAAAAGAAGAAACTTAACTGCTGCCAAGCACAAGGTGTATGATGCATATATTACGCTCCTTTTATTGTCTAAAAATTCTAACATATTTATACTTTCTTGACAGTATTTTAACCAATTGATAAGCTACTAATAATAATTTCTGGTATCATGGGGGGAACAATTATGTGGGAATCTAAATTTGTTAAAGAAGGTTTGACTTTTGATGATGTATTACTTGTACCAGCAAAATCAGATATATTACCAAGAGAAGTAAGTGTTAAAACAGTTTTATCTGAAAGCTTACAGTTAAACATCCCGTTAATTAGTGCAGGAATGGATACAGTAACAGAAGCCAATATGGCTATTGCAATGGCTCGTCAAGGCGGTTTAGGAATCATTCATAAGAATATGTCTATTGAGCATCAGGCAGAGCAAGTTGACAAAGTAAAGCGCTCTGAAAGCGGCGTTATTTCAGATCCATTCTTTTTAACTCCAGAACATCAAGTATATGATGCGGAACATCTTATGGGAAAATACCGCATCTCAGGTGTACCAGTTGTAAATAATTTAGATGAGCGAAAATTAGTTGGTATTATTACAAACCGTGATATGCGCTTCATCCAAGACTACTCAATCAAAATTTCTGACGTAATGACAAAAGAACAGTTAATTACAGCCCCAGTTGGTACTACACTAGGAGAAGCTGAAAAGATCCTACAAAAGTATAAAATTGAAAAGCTTCCTCTTGTTGATAATAGCGGTGTATTACAAGGGCTTATTACAATAAAAGATATTGAAAAAGTAATTGAATTTCCAAACTCTGCAAAGGATAAGCAAGGACGCTTATTGGTTGGAGCAGCAGTTGGTGTAACGGCTGATGCAATGCTTCGTATCGACGCATTAGTAAAAGCGAGTGTAGATGCAATTGTACTTGATACAGCTCATGGGCATTCTCAAGGTGTTATTGAAAAAGTAAAAGAAGTTCGCGCAAAATATCCAGAACTAAATATTATTGCTGGAAATGTTGCTACAGCTGAAGCAACAAAAGCATTAATTGAAGCTGGTGCAAATGTAGTTAAAGTTGGTATTGGACCAGGATCTATTTGTACAACGCGTGTTGTAGCTGGAGTTGGTGTACCACAATTAACAGCAGTTTATGATTGTGCAACTGAAGCCCGTAAATACGGCATTCCAGTTATTGCAGATGGCGGTGTTAAGTACTCTGGTGATATGGTTAAAGCTTTAGCAGCAGGAGCACACGTTGTTATGCTAGGTAGTATGTTCGCTGGTGTAGCTGAAAGCCCTGGAGAAACTGAAATTTACCAGGGTCGTCAATTTAAAGTATATCGTGGTATGGGTTCTGTTGGAGCAATGGAAAAAGGAAGTAAAGATCGCTACTTCCAAGAAGGAAACAAAAAACTTGTTCCAGAAGGTATTGAAGGACGAGTACCATATAAAGGACCTTTAGCAGATACAGTTCATCAATTAGTTGGTGGATTACGTGCAGGTATGGGATACTGCGGAGCACAGGATTTAGAATTCTTACGTGAGAATGCGCAGTTCATTCGTATGTCGGGTGCCGGTTTACGTGAAAGCCACCCTCATCACGTACAGATTACAAAAGAGGCTCCAAACTACTCATTATAATGTCTTATATGTAAATAGACGGAGATTTGATATCTCTGTCTATTTTTTTTTGATTATGTTAGAATAACGGTTATGTGAGTACATAGATATTGGGGGTAGCAAAAGTGAAAGGTATGTTTTGCAAAAGATTCATTGCGTTGGTAACAGTGCTTACAATAGCTTGTGGCATGCTTGTACCATATAGCAATGCATCAGCAGAAACAGGAGCCGCTTTAAACATTGAAGCAGGTGCGGCAATTTTAGTAGAAGCGAATTCTGGAAAGATTTTATATCAAAAAAATGCAGATGAGTTATTATCAATTGCTAGTATGACAAAAATGATGAGTGAATACCTAGTGAACGAGGCTGTTGCGAAAGGGAAACTAAAATGGGATCAAAAAGTTAAGGTTTCCGAATATGCGTATAACATTTCGCAAGATCGTTCATTATCGAATGTGCCTCTACGAAACGGTGAGTCTTATACAGTAAAAGAGCTATACGAAGCAATGGCGATTTATTCTGCTAATGGTGCAACAATAGCGTTAGCTGAAGCAGTTGCTGGAAAAGAAGTAGACTTTGTAAAAATGATGAATGATAAATCGAAAGAGTTTGGATTAAGAAATTATAAGTTTGTAAATTCTACGGGTTTAACGAACAAAGATTTAAAAGGACACCATCCTGAAGGGACAACTCCAGATGAAGAAAATAAAATGTCTGCGAGAGATGTAGCAATTTTAGCACAACGTCTTATTCAAGATTTCCCTAAAACATTAGACATAGCAAAAATTTCAAAAAAAGTATTCCGTGAAGGTACTACGGATCGGATCGAAATGCCTAACTGGAACTGGATGTTAAAAGGGTTAATTAAGGAATATGAAGGCGTAGATGGCCTGAAAACAGGATCAACTCCAGAAGCAGGAGATTGTTTTACTGGTACGATTGAAAGAAATGGTATGCGTTTCATTTCTGTAGTTATTAAAACAAAATCTCATACAGCAAGATTTGATGAGACAAAGAAATTATATGATTATGGCTTTGCTAACTTTGAAATGAAGAAAATGTATGAAAAAGGTTCTTCGGTTAAAGGAAAAGAGACAGTAAGAGTTGAAAATGCGAAAGATAAAGATGTAGCAGTTCAAACGAAGCAAGCTGTTTCACTTCCGGTGCCAAAGGGAAGTAAAGACGTTTATAAAACAGAATTTAAAGAAGGCAATAAGGGACAAGAAGCACCTCTGAAAAAGGGAGTTGCACTTGGCCAAATGGTTGTAACGTCTAAAGATAGTAATGATCCTGGATTTTTATCAGGAAAATCATTACAAGTAGACCTTGTAACAAAATCTGAAGTAGAAGAGGCAGGCTGGTTTACACGTTCTATGCGCGGAATTGGTTCTTTCTTTAGTGGTATGTGGAATGGTGCTGTTGATACAGTAAAAGGTTGGTTTTAAAAGCTCCTCATTGTAGGAGCTTTTTCTTATTCCTATTTTTCATACCGACTTTATGAAAAAGTAGTGGACAAGCATCAGATAGTTAGTGGTAGAATGTAAGAGTATTCTTAATTTTCTTCTTTAACGGGGAAAGCAATTCACCTAGGGGGGTTTTTGTACATGACAAATGTAACAGGGACAGAACGTGTAAAACGTGGAATGGCAGAAATGCAAAAAGGCGGCGTTATTATGGACGTAGTTAACGCTGAGCAAGCAAGGATTGCAGAAGAGGCAGGCGCAGTTGCTGTTATGGCATTAGAGCGTGTACCTGCAGATATTCGTGCAGCAGGTGGCGTTTCTCGTATGGCAGATCCAACAATTGTTGAAGAAGTTATGGGTGCTGTATCAATTCCGGTTATGGCAAAATGTCGTATCGGTCACCTTGTAGAAGCACGTGTATTAGAATCATTAGGGGTAGACTATATCGATGAGAGTGAAGTATTGACTCCTGCTGATGAAGTATACCATTTAAATAAACGTGATTACACAGTTCCGTTTGTATGTGGTTGCCGCGATATCGGAGAAGCTGCACGTCGTATTGCAGAAGGTGCAGCTATGCTTCGTACAAAAGGTGAACCTGGAACAGGAAACATTGTAGAGGCAGTGCGTCATATGCGCCAAGTCAATGCAGAAATCCGTCAAGTTGCAAGTCTACGTGAAGATGAGTTAATGACATATGCAAAAAATACTGGTGCTCCTTATGAAGTACTACTTGAAATTAAACGCCTTGGTCGCCTGCCAGTTGTAAACTTTGCAGCAGGTGGTGTAGCAACGCCAGCAGATGCAGCGTTAATGATGCAACTTGGTGCTGATGGTGTATTTGTTGGATCTGGTATCTTCAAATCAGAGAACCCAGAGAAATTTGCACGTGCAATCGTTGAAGCAACGACTCATTATGAAGATTACGAACTAATTGCAAGCCTTTCTAAAGGATTAGGTAATGCAATGAAAGGTATCGAAATTTCAACGTTATTACCAGAACAACGCATGCAAGAGCGTGGATGGTAATTAAAGGAGATCTTTAAAATGGTGAAAATCGGTGTACTAGGTCTTCAAGGTGCAGTTCGTGAGCATGTAAAATCAGTTGAGGCAAGTGGTACAGAAGCTGTTGTTGTAAAGCGTATAGAGCAACTTGAAGAGATTGATGGTCTTATTTTACCAGGCGGTGAAAGTACAACAATGCGCCGTCTTATTGATAAGTATGCTTTCATGGAGCCTCTTCGTACATTTGCGAAGTCTGGTAAACCAATGTTTGGTACATGTGCAGGAATGATTCTTCTTGCGAAAACACTTATTGGCTATGAAGAAGCACATATTGGTGCTATGGATATTACGGTTGAGCGCAATGCGTTCGGACGCCAAAAAGATAGTTTTGAAGCTGCACTTTCAATTAAAGGTGTGGGAGAAGACTTTGTTGGTGTATTTATCCGTGCTCCGTATGTTGTAAATGTAGCTGATGATGTAGAAGTACTTTCTATGCATGGCGAGCGAATGGTAGCGGTAAGGCAAGGGCCGTTTTTAGCTGCTTCTTTCCATCCGGAATTAACGGATGATCATCGTGTAACAGCATACTTTGTAGAAATGGTAAAAGAAGCGAAAATGAAAAAAGTTGTATAAGTAACTTGCAACTTGTATAAGATTATAGTAAATTGATGATAACAATTTTATAAAATAAGCGTGTTGATAGGAAGTAGTAACAAATGTTGTTTCTTATAGAGAGTCGATGATTGGTGGAAATCGATAGAAACAGTTTGTGAATCCATCCTGGAATGGAATGTGGAATATCTTTTGATTAGTAAACATTCCCGGTGAAGAGCCGTTATTTCTACTTGAGAGGAAAGCGGTAATGCTTTCAACTAGGGTGGCAACGCGGGTTAACTCCCGTCCCTTTGTATAGGGACGGGAGTTTTTTGTGTTTTATAAAATAAAAGGAGGAGTATATAATGCTTGATATTAAATTTTTACGTACGAATTTTGAAGAAGTAAAAGCAAAATTACAGCATAGAGGCGAAGATTTAACGGATTTTGGTCGCTTTGAAGAACTTGATACGAGAAGAAGAGAGCTACTTGTTCAAACAGAAGAACTAAAAAGTAAACGTAACGAAGTATCTCAACAAATTTCAGTATTAAAGCGTGAAAAGAAAGATGCGGAAGCTCTAATTATAGAAATGCGTGAAGTTGGGGAAAAAGTAAAAGATCTTGATAATGAGCTTCGTACAGTTGAAGAAGATTTAGAAAGATTAATGCTATCTATCCCAAATATCCCTCATGAATCTGCCCCAATAGGCGAAACAGAGGATGATAACGTAGTAGCACGTACTTGGGGAGAAGTGAAAGAATTTACTTATGAGCCAAAACCACATTGGGACCTTGCTACTGATTTAGGGATTTTAGATTTTGAACGTGCTGGGAAAGTAACAGGAAGCCGATTTGTATTTTACAAAGGTGCTGGTGCAAGATTAGAACGTGCTTTGATTAGCTTTATGCTTGACCTTCATACTGATGAGCATGGATATGAGGAAGTATTGCCTCCTTATATGGTAAACCGTGCAAGTATGACAGGAACAGGACAACTTCCGAAGTTTGAAGAAGATGCATTCCGTATTGAAAGTGAAGATTATTTCCTAATCCCAACAGCTGAAGTACCTGTAACGAATATGCATCGTGATGAGATTGTGAGTAAAGAGCAATTGCCGATACGATATGCTGCGTTTAGCTCATGCTTCCGTTCTGAAGCAGGTTCAGCTGGTCGTGATACACGTGGTTTAATTCGCCAACACCAATTTAATAAAGTTGAACTTGTGAAGTTCGTGAAACCAGAAGATTCTTACGAAGAGTTAGAAAAATTAACAAATGATGCAGAGCGCGTGTTACAATTATTAGAGTTGCCATATCGCGTTATGAGCATGTGTACAGGAGATTTAGGATTTACAGCAGCGAAGAAATACGATATTGAAGTATGGATTCCAAGCTATGGTACATATCGTGAAATTTCTTCTTGTAGTAATTTTGAGGCATTCCAAGCGAGACGCGCGAATATCCGTTTCCGTCGTGAGCCAAATGGCAAACCGGAACATGTTCATACACTAAATGGATCTGGTCTTGCAATTGGACGTACAGTGGCAGCTATTTTAGAGAACTACCAACAAGAAGATGGTACAATTATAATTCCAGAAGTTCTTCGCCCTTATATGGGAGGAAAAACAGTTATTAAATAAGTTAAAACATTCATCGGTATGAGTGATTGGTAATTATGGACGTTGTCAGCAGTGTCATAAAGGAGAGGGGAAGTAAAATTTTCCTTTCCTCATAATTTATTATAATAGGGTTGACTAACTGTTTTTCTTTTGATATTATATTTGATGTCAATATGGAGGTATACCCAAGTCTGGCTGAAGGGATCGGTCTTGAAAACCGACAGGCGGCGAGAGTCGCGCGGGGGTTCGAATCCCTCTACCTCCTCCAGATATAATTGACAACAGCGCATATAAGTGGAGATTGGAGAACTCGTTACCAACACGTAACGAGTTTTTATTTTAAAACCAATCATAAAGTATGATGTAAGGATATAGTGTCCTTATTACACACTCATATTCCGATGATTATCTTCATAGATATGAAAGGAGTTAACATGGATCTTATTATACAAACGTTTCCTTTAGATGGAAAAACTTTATATTATGTACAATGTCCTGTCTGTAAGAACAATAGAATTTTAAACAGTGGTGCAAATGTGTCGCGCATTATAAGTGATGATACATTCCGTAAACTTTGTGGTTGCACTTGTGATGTAAAACAGGTTGCAAAAAAAGTAGAGGTACCAAAAGAAGCTGAAAAACCAGCTGTGCAAAAAGAAGTAACTCCAAAACGTACAGGGAAATTACTAACAGCAGTAATTAATGGGAAAGAATTGACTGTTAAAGAGATTGCTGAAACATATGATATTAGTACGAGTACTGTTCGTCAGCGTATTAATGCTGGAAAGCCAGAGAGTGAAATTATTGCTCCGACAAAAAAGAAAAAGTAATTTCATAGGAAAACCCGTGCATATGCACGGGTTTTTTATTTTACAAGTTTACGTGTTTGTTTTAAAAAATGTCCAATTTTTTTAATGATTGGTTCGATTGAATCGCCATCTTTTAAAATATCGTATTCATTAATGTTTAATCGTAAAACAGGGCAGGAATTAAAGTTATTAATCCAGTTATCGTAACGTCCATGCATCTCTTTCCAATATTCAATTGGTGTTTGCTGCTCCATGGGACGTCCTCGTTCTTGAATACGATCGACAATATCATCAAAAGAACCTTCTAGGTAAATTAATAAGTCTGGATGAGGGAAGTAAGGAGTCATGACCATAGCATCAAATAAACCTTTGTATGTTTCATAATCAGTTTCAGTCATTGTACCCTTTTCGTAATGCATTTTTGCGAAAATACCAGTGTCCTCATAGATAGAACGGTCTTGAACAAAACCGCCACCATATTCGAAAATTCTTTTTTGTTCTTTAAATCGTTCTGCTAAAAAGTACACTTGTAAGTGAAAGCTCCAGCGTGTGAAATCGGCATAGAACTTGTCCAAATATGGGTTGGAATCTACTTTTTCAAAAGATGTACGATAACCTAAAGCATTAGCCAATGCAGTTGTCATAGTTGATTTACCGACACCTACTGTCCCAGCAATAGTGATAACTGCATCATTTGGTATATCATATTTTTGCCTTAAATTCATTGTTATTTCGACTCCTTCAAGAGAGTATTTTGAAGAGCTGATAAGATGACATTTAAATCATCAGGATTTCTTACAAAATCCATATCGTCTCCATTAAATTTCAATACTGGAATATCTGGATGGTCCTTTTTGAAAGCATCCATTGCTGTTTCGTAATCTTTTGTAAGCTGTAGCAAGTAATTTGGATCCATATTTTTTTCGAATTCTCTTCCGCGCATGGCAATTCGTTTTTGTAATGTTTCTAGGCTCGCTGTTAAATAAACGATGACATTTGGCACAGGCATATCTTGCGTAAGAATGCGATAAATTTGCATGTACTTGTCATATTGAGAATCTTTTAATGTACGGGATGCAAAAATTAAATTTTTAAATATATGATAATCTGCTACTACAGGCTTTCTTTGATTCAAATACTTTATGTTAATATCCTCTAGTTGTTTGTATCTATTACAAAGAAAGAACATCTCTGTTTGAAAACTCCATTCGTCGATGTCTTCGTAGAATTTTCCTAAAAAAGGATTTTCATCAACAATCTCTTTTAGTAAGTGGAGTTGCATGTGAGTTGAAAGTTCCTTCGCAAGTGAAGTTTTTCCAACACCAATTGGTCCTTCAACCGTGATAAATGGTACTCCGGTCACGCTGTTTCCTCCTTTCAATCAGTGATTTACCGTGACTACTAAAAACACAAAACAGAATTATTGTAGCACAAGAGGGGAGCGAGCGGACTAATTTGATATAAAAAGTTAGAAAATAGATATGTATTAATTAAATTTTATTTGGGATGACGGTACAATATTTGCCTTTAATGTGGCTTCCATTATTTTTAAAGCATGTTCATTATCTTGCTCGTTATTAGAAGCGATGCAATCCCGTGGTACATAAAGTGTATAATTTCTCATATGGGCATCATTAGCTGTAAAAAGGATGCATATGTTCCCGGCAATTCCTGTTAAAATGAGATTTTCGATTTTTAAATAACCTAATAAAGAATTCAAAGGTGTTTCATAAAAAGCAGAGTAATGTGGTTTAATAAAAATGTAATCGTCAGTATGCGGAGCAATGGCCTCGATAATATTTTTACTATACTCATTTGTACAATGGGTGATAAGTTGATCAATATCAGATCTCCAAAGTTGATAGTGATCATTGACATAAATTATTGGATAGCCCAATGATTTCATGGTGTCCTTTAATTGTAAAATGGGGTTCTTTATAATTTCACATTTCTGTGCCAGGATGGGTCCGTGGGAGAATTGAAAATCATTAATCATATCGATAATGAGTAAGGCAGTATTTTTCATATGTAATTCCCTCTCTTTCTTCTTTAGGTTGGATTGAATTTGTAAAAGTTATCCCACCTGCAAGAAATGAAAAAGTGTATTTTATTTTTGGTGAAAGGACTATATTATGGAGCGAGATATATATTTTATGCAGTTAGCAATAGAGGAAGCGAAGAAGGCGGAGGCGATACAAGAGGTACCAATTGGTGCTGTAATTGTGCTAGATGGTGAAGTGATTAGTGTCGCACATAACTTAAGAGAAACTGAACAGAGATCAATAGCTCACGCCGAACTCTTAGCTATTGATGAAGCTTGCAAAAAATTAGGGACATGGCGTTTAGAAGATGCAACGTTATATGTAACATTAGAACCTTGCCCAATGTGTGCAGGGGGAATTGTTTTATCGCGTATAAAACGGGTTGTATATGGTGCGAGCGATCCGAAAGGTGGATGTGCAGGTACGTTGATGAATCTTTTAACTGATGAGCGTTTTAATCATCAGTGTGAAGTAGTGGCTGGTGTACTTGAAGAGGAATGTGGTACGTTGTTAACGATTTTTTTTAGGGAGCTTCGTAAGAAAAGAAAAGAAGTGAAAAAACTAGAGAAAAGTAATGGTAACTAACGTATTTGCATTTTGTAAAAAAACAAGTTATACTGATAATGCCTTATCCAAGGCAACCGAATATTGGTTTTAACTTTGCCGTGCTAAGCGGGGAGGTAGCGGTGCCCTATACTCGCAATCCGCTCTAGCGAGGCTGAATCCCTTCTCGAGGTTATGTTGCTGTAAGGTCTGCCTTAAGTAAGTGGTGTTGACGTTTGGGTCCTGCGCAACGGGACCCCGTGAACCTTGTCAGGTCCGGAAGGAAGCAGCAATAAGCGGGTTTTCTCGTGTGCCGCAGGAGTGCCTGAACCGAGCTAACTGCTTGAGTAACGCTTATGGTACGTAATCGACAGAAGGTGCACGGCAGTTATATATGTATACAAAACTCACCTTTATATAAAGGTGAGTTTTTTGTATGGAAAATAACTTTTGGAATCTATAAACAGAATGGGTTATAATAAATAAGATAATAACCTTTGAGGGAGGCCGTATTTTCGTGTCATACCAAGCGTTATACCGAACATGGAGACCGCAAAAATTCGAAGATGTAGTCGGTCAAAAGCACGTGACAAAAACGTTGCAAAATGCCCTTCTTCAAGAGAAAGCTTCACATGCTTATTTGTTTTCGGGTCCCAGGGGAACAGGGAAAACGACAATTGCAAAAGTATTTGCAAAGGCAATTAACTGTGAACACGCCCCGGTAGCTGAACCTTGTAATGAATGTCCTTCTTGTTTAGGAATTACACAAGGGTCTATTTCAGATGTATTAGAAATTGATGCGGCTTCAAATAACGGTGTAGATGAAATACGAGATATAAGAGATAAAGTAAAATATGCTCCAAGTGCTGTAGGATATAAAGTATACATTATTGATGAAGTTCACATGCTTTCTATGGGTGCCTTTAATGCGCTTTTGAAAACTTTAGAAGAGCCGCCAGGACATGTTATTTTTATTCTGGCGACAACAGAACCGCATAAAATTCCAGCTACAATTATTTCGCGTTGTCAGCGTTTTGAGTTTCGAAAGATATCAGTAAATGATATCGTTGAGAGATTATCGACGGTCGTGACAAATGAAGGTACGCAAGTAGAAGATGAAGCGTTACAAATCGTAGCGCGTGCCGCCGAAGGTGGTATGCGTGATGCGCTCAGTCTTATTGATCAAGCTATTTCTTATAGTGATGAGACGGTGACGAGTGAAGATGTTTTAGCTGTAACAGGATCTGTATCTCAGCGATATTTGGGTGACCTGGTAGAATGTATACGTGAAAATGATGTATCAAGAGCGTTACGTATTATAGATGAGATGATGAGTAAAGGGAAAGATCCAGTTCGCTTTATGGAGGATTTCATTTACTACTATCGTGATATGCTTTTATATCAAACTTCACCACAATTAGAACATATGTTGGAACGGGTAATTGTAGATGATCAATTCCGTACGTTAAGTGAAGAAATGCAACCGGAAGTAATCTATGAAATTATTCATACCCTTAGTAAGGGACAACAGGAGATGAAGTGGACAAACCATCCAAGAATATTCTTGGAAGTTGTTATGGTGCAACTGTGTCAGCAGTTTATGATGCAAGCAAACGGCGCAGATCGTTTACAAGCGATTATGAACAGGATGCAGCAGTTGGAGAAAGAGTTAGAGCAAGTTAAAAAGAATGGCGTGCCAGCTGGTGTGCAGCAGGAAGTAAGAGAGACGCGGGCAACACCAAAACCGGTACGAACAGGAAGTATGAAAATTCCTGTTGGACGTGTGAATGAAGTGTTAAAGCAAGCGAAGCGTCAAGATTTAGAACAGTTAAAAGCTGTATGGGGCGAATTATTAGGAAGGCTCAAGTCACATAACAAAGTAGCATTTGCTGTTTTATTAGAAAATAGTGAACCAGTTGCGGCTTCGGATGATACCTATGTGTTAGCATTTCAATATGAGATTCATTGTAAAATGGCTAGTGAAAATCGAGAAGCGATGGATACATTGGAACAAACCCTTTTTGAATTGTTAAGTAAAAGGTTAAATATGATTGCTATCCCAAAAAGTGAATGGGGTAAAATTCGTGAAGACTTTTTACAACGCGAAGGCGGGGATTCTGAAGAAAGCCCAGAACAAAAAGAAGATCCTCTTATAGAAGAGGCTGTAAAATTAGTAGGGCAAGAACTTATTGAAATAAAAGAGTAATAATAATGAGGAGGAATTAATTATGATGCGTGGCGGAATGGGAAATATGAATAATATGATGAAACAAATGCAAAAGATGCAAAAAGACATGGCGAAGGCGCAAGAAGAGCTTGGCGAAAAAACAGTTGAAGGTACAGCTGGCGGCGGAATGGTTACTGTTATTGCAAATGGTCATAAGCAAGTTCTTGAAGTGAAAATTAAAGAAGAAGTTGTAGATCCAGAAGATATCGAAATGTTACAAGACTTAGTATTAGCTGCAACGAATGATGCACTTAAAAAGGTTGATGAACTTTCAAACTCTACAATGGGCAAATTTACAAAAGGCATGAACTTACCAGGTGGAATGTTCTAGGAGGATATTGATATATGCATTATCCAGAACCGATATCAAAATTAATCGATAGTTTTATGAAGTTGCCAGGAATCGGACCGAAAACAGCGGTTCGATTGGCATTCTTCGTGTTAGATATGAAAGAGGATGATGTACTAGGTTTTGCGAAAGCACTTGTGAATGCAAAGCGAGATTTAGCGTATTGTTCTGTATGCGGACATATCACTGACCGCGATCCTTGTTATATTTGTGACGATTCGCATAGGGATCAATCGGTTGTTTGTGTAGTACAAGAGCCGAAAGATGTAATTGCGATGGAAAAAATGAAAGAATATCAAGGTGTATATCATGTTTTGCGCGGTGCCATTTCTCCAATGGAGGGAATTGGACCTGAGGATATTAATATCCCGCAGTTATTAAAGAGACTACAAGATGAAACAGTACAAGAAGTGATATTAGCAACAAACCCTAATATTGAAGGGGAAGCTACAGCGATGTACATATCCCGCCTCTTAAAGCCAACAGGGATTAAAGTAACTCGTATTGCACATGGTCTGCCAGTTGGTGGAGATTTAGAATATGCAGATGAAGTAACACTATCGAAAGCTTTAGAAGGCCGTAGAGAGATATAAGAGGAGAAGGGAAAATGTTCTTTCAAAAAAAGGGTAAGTTGCGTAAAGAGTATGACGATAAGTTAATTGTATTATTAGAAAAGGTAAAGAATGAATGGCTACGTCAGAAGAGACTGGTTGAACAAAGTGTTGAGCCGTCTCAAGATGTACTTTGTTCTTTAAAAATAGCAGAGGCGAAATATTTTTTCTTGTTAAAAGAAGCAAAACGTCGTCCTGTGAAAATGGAACAATGGTAAAAGGTCCTGCTTTTTAAAGCGGGACCTTTTGCTTTTTATCGATTTATTTGTGAGTAACAGGGCTACTTTATTTTTGGGATATAAAGAGGAGAAAGAAAAAGTGGGGATGGAATTAGTTGTATCTAATTGCTAGTGCTTAGAAGAAATATTACTGATTAAAGGTTATAAAGATGAAGTGGTAGGAGTTATGTTATAGATGTTCTTTTTTCTTGTCTTGTCCCATACAAATGGATATGTATAGGTCATTCATAAGGAGGAAAAAATGAATTCTACAATTATTATTGTTGGCATTCTTGCTTTGGTTTTTATTTTTCTTGTTTTTGGTGTTTCTGCTAAACCAATACGTTTTATAGGGAAAGCACTCTTTCATGTCACTTTAGGTATAGCGTTACTATTTATTGTGAATGTTGCAGGGACATATTTCGATTTTCATATTCCAATTAACATGGGGACAGCTACAGTATCAAGTTTATTAGGGGTGCCAGGTGTTGCTGCATTAGTGATTATTAAGCTATATATAATGCCAAGATAAATTTATTTTGGCATTTTTTAAAAAAGCGTTGACTTATCGATTAGTAATATGATAAATTAATAAGCGTCGTCAGGAACGAAAGAAAAAAGTTGTTGACAGATTCAAGTCAAAATGTTAAATTATAAAAGTCGCTGAAACGCGGCGTTGAACTTTGAAAACTAAACG
>NZ_NADV01000005.1:0-11166 GCF_003264175.1 Bacillus sp. SRB_331
GTGAATTATATGAAGTAACAATTGATGAGTTAATAAAGGGATCAGAGGATGCTAGAGAGGATTTAGATAAAGAGGATAAAGCTGAGTGTGAAGATGATGATGAGGGAAATGATTTTGGATTTTTTATAGGTATTGTTCTTATATTTGTAGGTATATTTATTGGTATTGAAGGAATTTCTTTATTTATAACTATATCAGGGATGCTAATAATGGTATTTTATAGTGATGTGAAAAAAGTAATTATTAATGAATTTAAAATAAAAAGAAGACCGAACTAGATTGTTTTTCTAGTTCGGTCTTCTTTTTATAATGTAAACAAATATTCAAAAGTTTACATTCATTTTTAAATGTGAATATCTAAAAGTTTTAACAGTTTGATAACATGATAGTTAAACAAATTAATGAAGAACAATGAATTAATATAATATTTTATAAAGATAGATTATCGAAATTTCTTCGTAATATTAAAATAATTTCTAAAAAAACATTTATACTAAGCCATAAAAAAATAATTATAAAAAGAAAATCAATAATTATTATTAAATAGTTTTTTGACTCTCTTTTTATTTCTGTATTTAGTGCTGAAATAAAATTCATTTTCAATAAAATTAAGACTGAAAAAAATAATAAATTGAATAAAAAAATATCCATTATGAGACCCCTTTGTATGTTTTGGTAATAAGTATCATTTATTACCAAATATACAAAAATTTTCATCAAGGAGTAAGTCCTGATAGATAAAAAAGTAAACTTTTAGATAAAAGTTTACTTTTGAAAACAGATAAAAATAATTTGTTATTCATATCATTTGCAAACATAAATATCCAATAAAGATATTTAATTACAAATTCATTTATTTTATTTATAATTATATTTAGAAAATAGAATGGAAAGGTCTTGGTAATATGTTGGGTATTGATGTTATAAAAACAACAGAGGAATTAATTATTAAATGGCAATTAGCAAAAGTTAGTATTCCATTAAATGAAATTATTGAAGTTATTGAAGATGATACTTATGCTGGTGTTGAAAAAATTGATGCAATTCGAATTGGGACACCTTATGCTACAACTGATCGCATCTTAATTAAAACTAGAAAACAAGATTATGTACTATTTACTACTAATAAAGTTTCGATTTTAAATAAAATAAATGCTTAAGTATTTATTTGAAGGCCTAATACCAGCGTAGCTGTGATTAGGGGTAAAAAAATATTTTGTAACAAAAAATGAACGTTTATTTTGTGACTTTAGTAAGAAAAAGCTGACGAAGATGGGCTTTTTTATTTGCTGAAAATCGAGCGAAGCGACAACCGTTTTAGAACGAGAAAATGAAATTTCGAGACCGAAAAAACGGTAAAGGTTGTAGGAATCTCCTACCAAGTCAAAAACACCGTTTTTGGGGATTGTGGCCACACTCCCGTAGCTTGCCCATTCTTTTCGATTTTTGATGATATTATATAAGATGATTTAGAAATACGATTTAAAATTGGAAAGGTGTATAAAATATGAAAAAAAAATCAACTAAAATTACAATGATAAGTAGTATTATTGTAATAATTTATAATTTAACTAAATGGTACTTAGTTCAATTAGTTACACCATTTTTCATGCCGATTGTTAGTATCGCAATTTATGGGTCATTTTTCATAATATTCATTATCGGAATTATAAACTTTATAAAATGTAAAAACTGGAAACCTTTAGTTATACAATTAATTATAATTATTATTTGTATATATGTGCCTTTTGTAAAAATATATATGAAACTAGATTTTATAATTTATAAAGAAGACCGTAAACAAGTAATAGAACTTATAGAACAAAAAAAATTAATTCCAAATGTTGAGTATAACAATGAAATGATTCATTTACCTAAACAATTTGTATCAACTTCCAAAAATGGTGGTGATATATTGGTTCAAGAAAAAGAAAATAGTACTTTAATTTTCTTCTATACTTATCGTGGTATATTAGATAATTTTTCAGGTTTTATATATTCGCTTAATGATATAAAACCAATTAAGTCGGATTTTAATAGTGATTTTAAAGAAATCATAAAGGTAGAAAAGAATTGGTATTATGTTACATCATATTAAAAAATAAAATTTGATTTGTGATTTTCGATAATAAGAAAAAAGAGTCTCTATTTATCTAGGACTCTTTTTTTATTAGTTACAACAAAAAAAGCCAATCATGATATAATTGAATTGTCGAGAAACAACTAGAATGAGAGGCTTTTTTATTCTTATAAAATTCTAATTACATAATAGCATAAAAAAAGTCTCCGTACTAGTTGTAAATACTAGGAATGAGGAGAAAAGTTATGACAAATACTATCAATTTAAAACAAGCTGAAAAAAATGCAAGATTAAGAGATATCGAGGATTCGAAGATTTTGTCAGAAGAAGAGATGTATTTAGCAAATGAACTTCAAGCAAAAGCTAATTCTCATGGTATGAAGCTAGTCCCAGAACGAAAAGTGAAGAATAAAGCTAAATTCGCTCAAATTATTCAGGAGAATTGGTTATATCTTATTCAGAATAATTATTTGAAAAACGAAGAAATTATGTTTTTAAACAAAATTATTGGTTTTATAGGGTTTCGATCTAACTGTATTGTTCATGATATAAATGCAAAAGAGCAGTTACCTATGACTCAAACTGAAATAGCAGAAAAAATAGGTTCTAGTAAAAATACAGTTAGTAGATTAATAAAACAATTAATTGAAAAGGGTCTAATTGGACGTTTTGAGTCGGGTAGAGATGGAATTAATGCTAGAATGTATGCACTGTACATAAACCCAAATATGATTCTTTGTGGAGATCGAGACAATATTAATCAAACACTACAAACTATGTTTATAAGAAAACCAAAAGAATTGAAAAATTTACCTATAAAATTAGTGTAACCTGTATGAATTTCATACAGGTTTTTTTGTAACTTTCATAGTTATCGAATTCGATAACTATGAAAAAACTTGAAACCCTTGGTATTACTGGTTTTTTTCTGCTTTTGTATGCTTGTCCCTTCTCACTCTCTATATAAAGGGCTAAAAGTTCCGCAAGGAACGGGTCGTATTTTCCTTCGCTTTGCTACAGAAAATCTCCACCCTTTTCGCTTTGCTACATCCTTGCGGAACTTTTTTCGGCTCGAGTTTGGATATCACCAAGCCGATACATCCAAAAGCAACTATTTGGGATCATCAGCTTGAATTGCTATTATACGAGCCGAACCGCTAGTGCCTTCGCTTAATAATTTCACTTACCACATTGATAGATACGTAATACGTGGGGGCTCGTCCCCACACGACGAACCAGCCTCAACCCCAAAAGCAAAAGAAAACCTCCTTTTAAACCTGTTTATTTTACTTTTTAAGCGTTTATTTTCGTTTTGACGACAAATAGTATTGTTTTAGATTTATATCTTTTAAAAAGGATTCTGAAGCGTTTAAATAGTATTTTGTATTTTGTTGTTATTTGATTCTAGATTAAGGATTTATATTTGTTTAATGCTCATTGTTTTCTTTTAGTATTTTAAAGTAATGTTTGATTGCAATTTATTAAAAATATCATGTCGTTAGTGAGTACTCATATGGAGACATCAAAGGGACTTTGTGTACTCACTGAGTCTACATCTAGGGACACAATCGGGACATTTAGAATGTTTTGTGTCGTCAGTGAGTGGACATCCTGGGAATTTTCGTGTACCCACGTTTAAGCTAGGCTCCGCCTAGTCCCAACCCCTAGTTGGGCCCAAAAACCCCTTATGCTCTTCTCTCTTTTTTGATTCTGAATTTCCAATTTTATAAAATGACTTATTTTTTTACTGGATTTTATTATGTTAAAAAAACAAGAATGTAATTTTAATTGTGGTTTGTTGAAGGGTTATTAGAAAATTTATGTGGCGCGGCTATGATCTTCGCTGTGTGGATTAAATAATCATATGTTAAGAAGGAAATGAAGTACGGATGGGGATAGGGGAGAAATTCTCTATTTTTATATGACAGAAGGATATAAACCTTAGTAAAATGAATTAGTAAAAACCTAGGTTTTATACCTAGGTATCAAGGTTGATTTTTTTGAAAATAACCCTTGATATTTAAAAAACTTAGGTTTTTATCTAGGTTTTAAAGGTGGGTAAAAAGATGGATAAAAGTGAAAACCTAGGTAAAGAAAAACCAGGTTATATAGCGATGACCGTTAAAGAAGTTGCACTGTGTGTAGATGAATCACCAAATGTTATAAGAAATTGGATGAAAGAATTAAGGATGTATATTCCTTTGGAGAAAAATGAGTCGGGTTACAATGTTTTTAATGAAAAAGCTCTTGAGCAAATGAAAATAGTTAAACAATTACATCGAGAACAGAATTACTCAATAAAACAAATTGAACATTATTTTGCTACAGGTGGAGAAAGTATAAAGCCTGTACCTAGTAAAGAAGTTGGAGAAATTTTAGCTGAAGAATTAAAATCATTAAAAAATGAAGTTAGTAGACTTAGAGAATATAGTGAGAAACAAGAGGAATTTAATAAATTGCTAATTGAGCAATTACGAAAACAACAAGATTATATTGACAATAAGTTAGAGAAACGTGATCAGAAGTTACTTGAAACAATTAGAGAAGTACAAGAAACAAAATTATTAACGGCATCTACAGAACCAAAAGGTTTTTTCGCGAGATTATTTGGAAAATGATTTTTTGAAATATGGTAAAGAACTTATTATTAAGGATTTAAGGATTTAAGGAGATAATTAGTATGAATAATAATGTTCCCAAAGTATTTCAATGGCTTCCTAAAAAATGGGGGAAAAGAAAAATTTCAGAACAGTTTTTCCAATCAAGATTTGATGCTGAAGGTAAAGGAATTTGGATTATTTATTATGCTGTAGATTTATATGTTGTAACTATCCCATTACAAGTGAAAAAATATAATACACTTTAATGTTCTGTTTTTTATTAAGAAGTTTTAAAATACGGTAAGTGAAATTATAGGTATAATTTTCTATGAAAATTAGTTTTTTATTTATTGTTAGCAATAAATAAAAAATGTATTTAAAAGGAATTGTGGTTGCCGTGCGTGTGGAATCGCTGAGTCCTGGCGTTTATGCCGCGAAAGTTCCTTGACGATGAGGGGAACCCTCATGCAAACTCGCCAGGGGTGGCCCCAGAAGGGCGGTTTTTGCCCGCTGGGGTTAGCTTTGGGAGTTTGAGGGTTCGGAGGCTCGTGGTCAAGGGAACCGTGGAATAAAAAGCGAGGACGGACCCCAGGACAGGGCAAAAACCAGTGTCTTCGCCAAGATTCGTGGTTCTACTGTTAGAAAAAGGCGAATAAGAATATAGCATACATACAATAAGGGAATGCAGTATAGATCAGTCTACAAGCATTCCCTTGCTATAAAGATGTTAAAGGAGCCTTAACTCTATCTTCCCCACCAGCAGTTAACTGATGTTTATTATTACGTTCTCCCATCTCTAACGTTAATTCTCCAGAAGCTCTCTCAGTTTGTTCTGGTTTATCCGTTTGATATAAATATCCATTTGTTTCATATTTCACATTAGATTTCAATTTAAATTTATCTAAAAAGTGATTACCATCTTTGACTACACCATCAAGATAATCGCTTACAGTGTTACCCGTACCCTTAGGAACTTCATGGACTTTCCTTTCGAACTTGCTGATTAGATTTCCAAGCTTTTCCGTATCAACTTGGAGGGACCTCAATCCGAATAAATCAGCCGTTTGACTAAGCCTAACCTTAACAGGAATTGGAACATTCTGATATTCCTTTTTCCACCGTTAGCCGTGCTCATTCCGTCATAAACAGGGAGCTTGTATTTAACTTCATAAATACCTAGAATATCCGGGTGTGGCGTTTTTGTTACACCTTGATTAATATTCTTTATCGGATCACCGAAGTTGTCTAAAATGTACTATTCAAAGTTTTCAAGGTTGTGTCCACCTTTTATACTTATAGTCGGTTTTGCTTTAAAACCTTCTACTTCAATTAAATGCTTATCATAACCAGTCTTAAAATTCACTTTAATTTTCGGATTAACTTTAGGAACTTCACCCGTCCCCTATGTTGTACTTTTAAATAATTCGGGGAAAAAGAAGAGGCTTTCTCTGGGTCGTTAGACCATAAAGAAAGCCCCGTTTAAATTAAAGAGATTAACCAACTATTAACTAATTCGAATCAATAAAATCCTATCATTAGTTTTCAGGAATATATAAATTATCCACAAATTCAGAGAAACTTTTAGAAATTAGTCGGATGTATTCCTCTCTTAACTCGTTATCTTCTTCAAAGTAATCCATATCACAATGATATACACTACCTCTATCTTTCCCATCAATTGATAAACAAATCAAACTCCCCGCTGGGTCAATTCCAATTGGAAGCAAATTACTTGGTACCACTTGCACCAAATTATAACTTCTTAATTTCTCTTCTAGATTTATTTCATTTTCTATTGATAGAGGAAAAAACATTGAAACAGACGATGTTATTACGCCTTTCTTAGTTGTATCATTAGTTTTAAATCTTCGTTGCTCAGTTTTCCCTCCATTTTTAGACAGCAAAAATTGTTTATAATCATCAGGGAACAATATACCATACTTATTTTCGAAATCTTCGATATCTTCAATGCCAATAGAGGTAAAAGTATATTCAAAATCTAAATTCCTCATACAACTAACCTTCTTTCCTGTTCATTTTGTTTTGCTCAATCAGAGTATAATCTCTCAATCAATTCAGAAAAAGAGTCGCATATTAATTTAATTTTATCCTCATTCACTGATTCCTGATCATAGAAAACTACTGACGGAGAATCTTTAGTATCACAGTAATTAAAACAAATCAGTCCCCCAAATGGGTCTCTTGCAAATGGAATAATACCTTCCGGAAGTGAAGTTAATTCATAAACAACTTCTATATTTGCATCTTTGCTTGTAAAACTTAATAGACAATCAAAGACTGCTCCACCCTCATCATCATTAATATCATAAATATTAGGCTCAGGATAACCACCGTTATTTTTTTTAATGCATTCACGGTAATCATCTGGAAATCTGACACCAAATGAATTCTCTACAGCAATAATTACTTGCTCATCTATCGCTCCATCCGTAAATAGCCAAGTTACTCGGCTCATTTTATCATCTCCAAAATAATTTTCTTCAGTTTACCTGTTCTACCGTCATCTCCACCACCCCAAATTGCTCTACCACCTGTATGACCCGCAACCTGATGTTCATAGTAATTAACAAGTTGCATTTTACCAGTCTCTTGATGATGATGCCATGTGACTGATTTTGGCTTCTTACCTAATTTGAATAGCTCAATATCTGTTTGGCTGAATTGTTTTGCTAAGTTTGGATCTTTCATTATATCGTCATATAATTTTTGTGAGAGATATTTAAACTGCACTGAGTCAGGCTCTATATGATATGACTCTGATAAAGATGTTTCATATTTTGAATTAAAAATTGGGTAACCATCTTTATCATATTTAACTTTATAAGTTTCCCCATTTTTCTTAGATGTAAATGTATAAGTAGTAATTCCTGTAGAATCATCTACTACTTTTTCTTCAAAATCTCTTGGTTTATTAGGTTTTCTACTATAAGGAGGTAAATCTCTAGCTGCTTTTGTCATAGCTTCTTCATATTCTGCAGTTCTTTCATTAGTCGGTTTAATTTTTTTAGTTTGAGTACCTTTACCCGTACCCTTAGTTTCACTCTTAGCAACAGAAAATAACTCTCCATCAAGTGCGTTTCTTCCTCCTCCATTCCCAACACCAGCTAACAAAGGTTCATGGAATAAATTCGGGATCTCAATATTTTTAATCTTCTCCCTAACATTCTTCATACTGTTCGGCAACTTATTTATGAATGCCGCTACTTCTTCCAACTTACTACCTATTTTACCGCTTTTCTCTGCTACTTGATAGATTTTTGCACCCTCTGCAAGTTTTCCGGATGCAGCTAATCCTTTTACTGCGGCGCTTACTTCACCAACGCCGACAAAACAACTGCCAAAATCAAATAACATGCCACCAAAAGCATAAGGGTCGGTCAGAGCTTTCTCTACATAACCTTTCACTGTGTTTAACATTTCTTTTTGGTCTTTTCTAAAGGTTCTAGCGAGGTTATCCAGCACGGGAATTTTGTCCGTGTATGCGGGATTATTTAAGAAAACACTAAGATAAGGAGCCGTAATTGTGATAGAGCCTACAATCCCATATTCGGCAAGTTTCTTCGCCCCTTGCAAAGTCGCGTTGAGATCGTCCATCCTCCATTGGGCTGTTTCTTGCCCTGTTGCAGAGTTCCATCCCAATGCAACCAAGTTAAAGATAAGCGAACCGAGCTTACTTGCACCTATCGCAATCCCACTAATAGCGGATCCTGCCGCCCCTAAAAAACCTTCCAACACCAAGACATCATCAGAAAGTTCTTTCAGGAAAGGAATGTTCTCCCCTACCCATTTTGTACCTTTTCTCAATACATCCCATTTCTCACCGGCATTATTGGAAAAGTTTTGAAGCCAAGCCTCCACTGGATGATGTTCCGCCCATTCCTCTTGCTTTTTCTTCATTTCTCTTTCAGCTTCTTTTTCCGCCTTCGTGATTTGTGTATCCATTTCATGAATGCCTTTTGCCAACTCATCTAGAGCAAAGAAGGCTTGAAGTTTTGGATCAGTATGAGATAAACTACTCATTTCCCCTGCAATTTGAACTTGTTGGTTTAGAGCATCGAGAATGTTTTCCGCATTGCTTTTTTCTTTTTTACTTTCAAATTGCTGTACTTTTTGAATCGTATCCTCTAGTTCTTTGCTGGCTGCAACCAGTTTTTCATCAAACTGGCTTTTCGGCATACTCAGTGAAACCAAATCGTTCACGCTGTTGTAAATATTAGAGATGCGACTATCCATTTCATGTTTCTTGGGTTGAAGATTGGAAAGTTTGTTTTGTGTTTGCAGTAATGCATCTTCCAGAATAACCGCATTCTCATCACTTTCTCTCGTTGTTGACTGAAAATCCTTTAAAGTTGTCAACATTTCCGCAATGAGAAATTCATTGGTAACTTTCAACCCAGTCACAACTGCACTTTGGTTATTATTGATGTCGTTGACAATTGCATTTCCTGTTGCACCCTGCATGGCATCGGCCTGGATAATACCATTCAATGCTCTTTGGGCTTGTTCAAGTTGATTATTTGTTTTACTGGTATCTTTTTGGAGTTTGGCCAGTACTTCATTGAATTCCTTTAAATCTACATGAAATCCCATTTAATTCGTCTCTCTTTCTAGTGGTAGTAACAGGGTTGCAGTCATTCCCCCTTAATAAAAGCTTTTAAAAAAATCAATCAAGTATAGCAAAACAAATCAAAAAAGCATCAAAATGGAGCGTTTTCGATACGGGATATACATTTCAAATACAAATAAAGACCAATGACAAATCCAGTCATTGGTCTTTATAGGAATGTTATACAAGATTTTATGCAAAAAAAGAATGGCAAGGATCCCTAGAATCCTTTCTATACCAACAATGTATAAAAAGTTGCATAGATTGATAAAAAGAAAAAAAGGCGAATCCCTTATGAGAGTAAGGGGACGCCCTTTTCTTTGCTACTGATAATGAGACGTTATGTTAACTGAGTCTGAATAAGATATTCACTTCGGATGTAAAAAGGTTTTGACACTCTAATTTTCACTAGATATAATTTAAATGTAAAAAAGTTTTTACATTTTTGGATAGGAGGGAATCATACAAGATGAATGGAAAAAAATTCATATTCTTAATTAGTTGTATTTGTTTAGTTCTTATTATTGCTTATGCTTTATATATTTTTATAACAGAAAAACGTATTAAGATGAGTGTATTTTTCTTTGCATGCTTAATTATTAGTTCTATCGTAAATCAAGTCACATGGGGAGATGCTGATGCTGTTTCAAAAGAAAGCCAGGATGAATTAGGAAAACATATTTCTTATTTGAGTTACAAGATTGGATATTTTGTCCTTATCATCGTTATGTTCATTACATTAGTTATAGGAGAGGGTAAAACTATTTGGAGTCTTGATAATGTCCAAAATTCCGCTCTTTATTTAGCCTTATGTGCTTCCCTTGTTATAGTTCCAATCACTGAATTTTTTGTATCAAAGAAGTTTAAGTAATATGAAAAACTCTATTTCAGTGTTCCGTAAAGAAAAATCTATGACACAAGAAGAATTGGCTAAGTATTGCAATGTATCACGCCAAACTATTAATGCAATTGAAAATGCTAAATATGATCCAACATTAACATTAGCTTTTAAATTAGCCGAAGTACTACGTACAACGGTTAATGAACTATTTAATCCGAATTAACTTCCGTTAACGGAAATTATGTAAATAGGAAACCCCTTTAGCCAAGTAAACTGAAGGGGTTTTTCTAGATACATTGAATACCGATAAGTGGTGTTATGGTAACTACGGTTGTGTAGAATGTATATGTTTGATTTTAAAATAAATATGTATATACAAGTTTTATAATTGTTACGGTTGCTCCAAGATAAGCAAACCATTCCCAAAGGGGTGTTTTTTGTTTAGAATCAGTCATATTGTTATGTCCTCCTTTTTTAACATCTGTTAAACAATATATTATCATAATTATGAGATTTTTGATTAATTAGATCATTTCAATTAAGTAGTTCTTTACTTCGAATAGATTTTGCAATCTCTTTATTTATGCATTTTTGAATGTATACTTTTCTCGGTGTTTTCACTAAAAATGGCTAAGGTAAGATAAACCCAATGAAATCAACAAAATGAATGTAAACTAATATCTAAAAGTTTACATTCGAGAAAATTAAAAAGAGTCCTATATTTATGGGATTCTTTTTTTAGTTTCTGATAATATTGTATCAATTGAATATAGAGGGTAATTTAGTAAGGATTTAAATATGTAAACCATTAGTTTACATGTATTAGATTAATGGTTTCTTTATTGATTAGAGGTTTATATGTAATGATTTCTTAGAGGTGAATAATATGAATTTAGGTTCGCAATTGAAAAAGTTTCGTGAATCAAAAAGCTTTTCACAAGAAGATGTGGCTCGAAAGGTTGGAGTGACTAGACAAGCTGTTTATAAATGGGAGAGCAATAAAAGTTATCCTGATACT
>NZ_NADV01000050.1:0-6680 GCF_003264175.1 Bacillus sp. SRB_331
GCCCTTGTAACAATGCTACTAATAGGAACATACCCCAAACTTTCTTGTTTGTTTTCATTCTTTCAAATTGTACTCCAGGAGATGTAATCATTCCAAATAATGATGGCTTTTTCGCACCTACATCTTGTGTATTAATATTCGCTTCCATTATTCCGCCTCCTTCTATATATATAATCCTCTTAAAGAATGGTACAAACAATTGACTCAAACAATATGTATGTGTAGTAAAGATATTTATCTTTACTACACTGGTAAACTATTCGTAGCGAAGTGCTTCAATTGGATCTAATTTTGCAGCTTTATTTGCTGGAATTAATCCGAAAATAATACCAAGTGTCATCGAGAATAATACGCCTCCAACAACAACTTCCCACGAAACGAGCGGTGGCCATTTTGCGAATGTGGAGACAATATATGCCCCGCCATATCCAAGAGCAATTCCAATTAAACCACCTAGAAGCGTTAACATAACGGCTTCAATTAAAAACTGTAATAAAATTTTACTACGCGTTGCTCCAAGTGCTTTACGTATCCCAATTTCACGCGTACGCTCCGTTACAGATACGAGCATAATGTTCATAACACCAATACCACCAACGACTAATGAAATACCTGCGATACCACCGATGATCATTGTCATGATATTAGTGACTTTAGAAACTCCTTCTTGGAACTCTTTTAAGTTCACTAATTCATATTTACCTGGAATTTCACTCGGCTTACGACTATTTAATACTTCAATAGCTTTTTTTCCTGCTGATTCCAAATTTTCTACATTTTTAGCTTGAATTGCGATACTTTGAATTTCATCTGTTCCGTATAAAACAGGCCATAAAGTGAGAGGAATCAGTATTTCCTCAGTTTCAAATCCCATAAATTCATTATCTGATTTATAGACACCGATAATTTGCACCGGCTGTCCTTTCATTTCAATAATTTTCCCTACTGGATTTTCATCTTTAAATAACGTCTCTTCTGCCTTCATACTAATCATCACAACGTTATTCCCTTGCGAAATATCTGATTCATTTAATGAACGGCCTTTGACCATTTTCACTTTATTTACTTGAAAATATTCACTATCTAGTCCAATAACATTAATCATTGCTTTTTTATCGTTTATATCAAGGGTTTCCATCGTACTATTCGTCGTAATAACATGGGCAACATCTTTTACCTGTTTCACCTCAAGAATATCTTCTTCCGTTAATTTTGGTACCTCATGCCCACCCATAGCAAACTCATCATTAATATCCGGCTTAAACTGAATTGGCATAAGGTTATTACCAGAACCAGCGATTTTCGACTTCAGCATCGCTTCCCCGCCCTGCCCAATCGCAACGACAGTAATAATAGAACCTACTCCGATAATAATACCGAGCATCGTCAAAGCTGAACGCAGTTTATGAGCTAAAATAGAAGATAGGGCAATTTTCATACTATCTAGTAAACTCATACTGCACACCTTCTATCTTCAGTAATTTTCCCATCTCGCAGTACAATGCGACGAGATGAATAAGCTGCTACCTCTTCTTCATGCGTAACCATAACGATTGTCGTACCTTCTGCATTTAGCTTCGTGAAAATGTCCATAACTTGTTCACCAGACTTCGTATCAAGCGCACCCGTCGGCTCATCAGCCATAATGAAAGTCGGATTATTTGCAATCGATCTTGCAATCGCTACACGTTGCTTCTGTCCACCTGATAACTCACTTGGCAAATGGTGTACTCTATCTGATAATCCAACTTTCCCCAGCGCTTCCAGAGCTCTTTGACGACGCTCTGCCTTCTTCACCCCACCATAAATGAGCGGAAGTTCAACGTTTTCCACTGCGGAAAGACGCGGTAATAAATTAAAGTGCTGGAATACAAAGCCGATATATTCATTACGAATTAAAGCTAGTTTTGACTCGTCTGCTGTTAAGATATTCACATCATTCAGTATATATTTGCCTTCTGTTGGACGATCTAAACAACCGATAATATTCATAAGCGTTGATTTACCGGAACCAGACGGTCCCATAATTGAAACAAACTCACCACTCTGAATTGTTAAACTAATACCATGTAAAATCGGCACTGCCAATTTCCCTTGATAATATGTTTTAGAAATATTATTTAGCGTAATCATTTCTCTTTCACTTCCATTCCGTCATACACGTTGTCGGAAGGATTTTTAACCACCTTTTGCCCCACTGTTACGCCTTCAATAACCTCTGTCCAATCTCCATCATTCGCACCTTTTTTCACATTTTTCTTACTAAGCTTTCCTTTTTCTTCGATATAAACAAATGCATCTTCGCCTTTTTCTACAATGCTCTTACTTGGAACAGCAATCATCGTCTTATTCTCTAAATTTACTTGTAAAGAAACGTGATAACCTGGAGATAAACCATCTTGGCTATCAAGACTTGCCTTATATGTATATTGAGACATATTTTGAGTTCCTTCACCAGTTGCTTGAGCCATCTCTGCACTCGTTGGGAATTCACTTACTTCTGTAATTTTACCTGTCCACTTCTTCTTATTATTTGCTTTCGCAGTTACAGTAAACGTTTGGTCTTTTTGAATTTGTGACTTTTNNTAAAGCTTGAGATGAACTTTGTTCTGCATCTTTATCTAACTTTTGTACAACACCTGTAAAATTACTATAAATCGTAAGTTCTTTCTGTTTTTTACTTAACTCTTCTTTTTGTAACTTTCCTTTTTCTTTTTCAAGATCAGTTGTTTTTTGTGCCATTTCTAATTCGCTTACTTGCTCTTCTAACGGATCTGTTACTTCTTTCGCAGCTCCACCATCTTTTGCCTTCTTAATTTCTTTATTCAATGAATCAATCTTCTTTTTCCCTTGATCGTAACGCATATCAGCCATCTTCTGATCAAGCTCAGCTTGTTTCACCTGTAAATTAATTTCTTCATTATCATAAGAGAATAATTTCGTTCCCTTTTCTACCTCTTGTCCTTCTTTCACTGCAATATCTTTCACTTTTCCTTTAGTTGGATCCGCATAGAAGCTTTCAATATTCCCCGGCTTCACCTGCCCTGAAATCAATTTTGTATTATTAAGTTTACGCTCTGTTACTTTTTCGAAGCTAACATTATCTGCCTTTGCCTCACCCTTCTTTTTACCTTGCATGACAAAAATATTGATGGCTGCAACGATAACAATTAATGTAATAACCCCACTGATAATCCATTTCTTCTTCTTGTTAAGTTTACGTGTTGTATTTGGTAACATGGTGTATCTCCTTTCATGATAATATACTTTTTAAGTATATTATAATTTCTAAACATAACATGAATAATATATATAATATTATGCAATATTGCATATAAAAAGGTTCTGGTGCAAAAATATTAGTTAGAAACATAGAGTAGCAATTTTCTCTTCATTTCTATCTTATGAAGCTAAGCCAAATAATTTATGAATAAATTATTTCTGTTTTTGGACAGACTTGTCCGGTAAAACAAGTTGCCCATTTTTCATCATATGCATGGCTTCAACACCACTCAATATAGAGATTGCTGTTTTAAACGACTTGAATCCTAACATAGAACGAACTCGTCTTTTAATAAACCGGTGGTCTTGTTCCACTATATTATTGAGATATTTAACTTGCCTTAGTTGTATGCCTTCAGGCATATGTTTCTCTTCTTTCAACTCTTGAATCGCTACAGGATAGGCAGGGTTCTTATCTACTGTTATCACGCGAGGTTTAGAAACATACGAAAAAGCCAAGGCTTTCTTGAAAAAGCGCTTGGCTGCTTGTTTATCTCTTGATTTACTTAGATAAAAATCAATTGTATTACCCTCTGAATCAACTGCACGATACAGGTACATCCATTGACTTTTTACTTTGATATATGTATCATCGACTCTCCAAGAGTCATCGGTTTGCTTGAGATGAAAACGGATTCTTTTTTCTAATTCAGGACCAAACTGATGAACCCAACGCATAATCGTTGTATGAGCAAAGGATAAGCCCCGTTCCTCCATCATTTCGACCAAATCACGAAAGCTCAAGTTGTACCGTAGGTACCATCTTACTGTTTGCAAAATAATATCGTGATGATAATGCTTCCACTTGAATAAATTTCGCTTTTCTATACTGATCACGCACCTTTTTTAGAGTAATAGTATCAGTATGTCCAAGATTTAGAGATTACTTGCAATTATCTTGAAGTTTTCGCACCAGAACCGATAAAATATGCACCACATTTGTTTATAGAAAGTAATACTTTTTCATGATATTTTTGAAAGAGTTTTGTTACATTTTCGAAAGAAATATGAAAGATATTTAAAGTAAGATAAACTCACGAATATAAATTTTATATTAATCGTTAGTAAAATAAAAATACTAACAATTAGAAAAAACATTTTACAATATTATAAGTGGATCAAAAAAATTTCTTTTATTATTGATAAAGGAACAGAGGAGATTTTATATATGAAAACAAGAATTGCAATTATAGAAGATGAAGATAATATCCGCGAAATATGCAAACGGTACTTAGAAAGAGAAGGATATGAAGTATACACCGCTGTAGATGGAGAAGAAGGTTGGAATTTATTTCAGCAATATCAACCAGATCTCATTGTTTTAGATTTGATGATGCCGAAAAAAGATGGATGGGAACTATGTGAGGAAATTCGCCTACACTCTAATGTTCCTATTATTATGTTGACTGCTAGGGGAGAAGAAAGAGATCGAATTCTGGGATTAACAATAGGCGCGGATGATTATGTAACAAAGCCGTTTTCGCCTCGTGAATTAGTATTAAGGGTACAAATTTTATTACGAAGAGGCAATCAAGCAACAATACAAGTACAAGAACCAGTATCAGAAATAATAAGATTCCTAGATTTAGAGATTCACCCAACCAATAGACGGGTATTTGTATGTGGGCATGAAATTGAGTTAACAGCGAAAGAATTTGAGGTACTTCATACTATGGCAAAACATCCAAGACAAGTATTTTCAAGATCTCAACTTCTTGAAAAAATTTGGGCTTTCGAGTATGAAGGGTGTACAAATACAGTAACAGTTTTAGTAAGTCGCCTACGTGATAAATTAGAGAAACATACAACAAAGAATCGTTGGATTCATACAGTTTGGGGCATAGGTTATAGCTTTGAGCCAGATGGAGGAAATGAAATATGAAGTTACGGGTTCAATTGTTATTGATGAATTTATTAAGTACGGGTATTATGTTAATCTCTATCTGGTATAGCGAAAGGCAAATGTTACTTAGACCAGAACAGACACGGTTACTTACAGTAATCGTGATTGTAGCACTAACTATTTCAACGATTATTTACTGGTTAATGACACGTCCTATTATGAAATCAATCCAAAATTTAATTGCATTAACCAAACAATTTAGTGATAGACATTTTGAAACGATGTACATAATTGGGAAAGAACCAGAAGAGTTTAAAGAATTAGCCACAGCTTTTCAAGAAATGGCACAAAAATTAGAAGAAAGCTTTACTAAGTTAGAAAAAGGAGAAAAAGAACGTACTGAGCTGATTGCGAATATTTCGCATGACTTACGAACTCCTCTTGCTAGCATGCAATTGATGATAGAAGCGTTACAGGATGGTTTAATTGAAGATCCTGATATGAAACAACAATATTTAACGACAATCCTAAACGAAATACAACGATTAAGTGGATTAATTAATGATTTATTTGAGCTTTCTAAGTTAGAACTTGGACAAGAAGCATTTCATCCAAGTTTAACACATGTAGATAGCCTTCTATTAAAAGTAATAGATTCACACGCTATCCTATTGAAAGATAAAGAGATTGATTTGCAATTACGTGTTTCGGATACATTGCCAAAACTTTGGATTATGCCATGTAAAATAGCACGAGTTATCAATAATTTGTTACATAATGCGATTCGGCATTCTCCTACATGTGGCACAATCGAGTTAATTGTAGAGGGAAATAAACAGAAACAGCAAGTTATATTCACTTTGCGTGATGAAGGGGAAGGGATTTCCTATAATGAACAATTACGTATATTTGAACGCTTTTTCAGAACAGACCCATCAAGAAGTTCACAATCTGGAGGGTCTGGACTTGGACTTGCTATTGCAAAATCACTAGTGGAAATGCATAAAGGAGAAATTGGTGTTCGGAGTCGTCCAGATGGAAAACAAGGATGTGAATTTTGGTTTACTCTTCCCGTTACACTAGAAAAGAAATAATGCGGTTGAAAGACTTTTTTGTCAGCAATCAATGTATCTAGAAATGAAAAACCCTTCGAATTTTCTGAGGGGTTTTTCATTTACATAAGCGAAAAAATGTGAATCACGAAAACAGAAAAAAGAATCCCTTATTTCTTTTGGGATTCTTTTTTTCTAAAGCTTGCTCACACAAATGATCTGCACATCAATTCACTTTTGATATACAGATCATTTGTATGATAATTTTTATAAATAATTGCGGAATAATGAACTTACATTACTGCTTTTAAAAGTTCTTGTACAAATGGAATGATTCCACCTACAAATTTTAAAACTGCCATTGCGATTGCCATATTATTTCCTCCTCTTTTTTCGTATTAAGGTATGATAATTTTTATAAATAATTGCGGAATAATGAATTTACATTACTGCTTTTAAAAGTTCTTGTACAAATGGAAGTATTCCACCTACAAATTTTAAAA
>NZ_NADV01000051.1:0-8102 GCF_003264175.1 Bacillus sp. SRB_331
TTCTTTTTCCATACTGATCACGCACCTTTTTTAGAGTCATACTATCAGTATGTCCAAGTTTAGGAGATTACTTGCAAGAGTCTTGCGATTTTTGCACCAGAACCATAATAAGTACACGTTTATTCTGATATTCACCCCAGTAAAAACATAAAAATACAGGTTGACTAATCGTAAGAAAAGCATACCTAACGGTATGCGACTTAGACAACAAAAGTACTTGAATAACATAGTAGAACAAGATCATCGCTTTATAAAGAAGCGAATCCGTTCTATGCTAGTTCTTAAATCTTTTGACACAGCTACATCCATCCTTTCTGGAGTAGAAGCCATGCATATGATTAAAAAAGAACAGATTGCTTTATGGAACCAGTCTGTCCAAAATCAAAAAGAATTCATCCATCAATTGTTTGGACTTGCAACATAAGATACGATTCCGTTAGGAATATATATGCTTTATTCTCTTTTGTTTTATTTTTGCACCAGAACCTTAAATACTTACATTCTCATATGAGATCTGGTACGATCCTTCCACATGTAGAAGGGATTTTCTTTAAAAGTAATGTAGAACCATTAACTTTTCATGCAGATTATGAATTTAAGCAAAAAGTAGTTCAAATGGCGGCGGATGCTGGTATTGGGCAAGAAGAATTCTTATTACAAGCAGTAAAATCCTATATAACAAATTTAGAGCAGTATTAAATACTAAAGCAAATAAAAAAAGAGAAAAACTAACTGAAATAGTTAATTTTCCTCTTTTTTTATTTGCTCAATTCAGACTGGATTTTTTTCTATAAATATATCAACATTTTATATATTCTTAAAACAAATAAATATATAAATCCTTAATTTTTACTGGAAATAACCAAATAAAATCATAAAAATACAATAAATTTATTGTTATTAGTAAAAATTATCTTTTTTTTCTTAAAATTATTATATTATATAATTAACGAATTAATTCTGGGGGTAAAAAAATGAGAAGCGATTTTTCACCTAATATACCAGTATATATACAGATAATAGAATATACAAAAATAGAAATCACATCTAGACGCTGGTCAATGGGAAGCAAAATTCCTACTGTACGCGAATTAGCTACTGCATTACAAGTCAATCAAAATACGATCCAACGTGCATTTCAAGAGCTAGAAAAAGAAAAGATTATTATAACGCGTAGAGGAATGGGGAGATATGTAACCACTGAGGAAGAAAGGATCAAAGAACTTCTTAACCAAATGATAACAGAGTTAATTGATAATTTTATAAATAATATGAAAAACTTAAATTTTAATGAAGAGACGATTCTTCTAAGTCTCCAGTCTGCATTATATGTTGATAATTTTAAATCATTAAATAAATAATATATGAAAACGTATATTTACAAAAGGCTGTAATACAAAGATGTATACTGAGAGCATCATTCACTTCATTTCTTTTGAAACAATAAAATGAAAAAACTCTCTATTTAATTCACTTTTAACCGGTGAATTAAATAGAGATGTTTTTTAAACAATATATATAATATTACTTTATGCTTGTCCATGCTATTTTAATAGCAATTCAACTTAAAATTTTGGCATCATACCACCAAGTGCTCCAAAAGCTACTGAGAAAATAAAGAAGATGATTGCAACTACCGTTGCCTGTTTTTTGCTTAATCCTGCTGTAATATGTAATCCTAATGCAGATATAACTAAAGACCATATTGTAAAGATTTCAATTGACTTCATAGCACCATGTAAAACGTCATTAAACGAAGTCAATAAAGGACCTAGCCCAGTATACATTTCTTCTCCTGTTTCTCCAATAATAATAGCCAAAAGACCATTTATAAATAAACCAAGTGTGGTAATAACACTTCCATACACTGAAATTGCTAATAATTTTTTAAAAGGTGTATCGTTGTTCATAAACATCATAAACACTTTATAAATAGCTGCAGTAATAAAAGCCCCTATTATAAAACCAATAGCTCCTGTAACAAATCCACTCCCTAATTGCCAATATAATGGGATATCTAAAACTGACTCTGCATTTGCTTTTTTACCTTCTGGAGACAGAATATAGGCATATGTATTAATTAGATATACAATACCGGTTAAAGCTGCCAATAGCCAGAGGCTTTTCCAAATGGCGTTACTATTTTTTATTCTTTCAAATTGCAAACTTGGAGATGTAATTATTCCGAATAACGATGGTTTTTCAACATTGACCTCTTGATCTTTAATATTTAATTCCATTTTTATAACCTCCATGTATTTATATACTACGCTCTGTTAGAAAGTTTATGTCATCTTATCATACATGTAACCTATTCGTAGCGAAGTGCTTCAATTGGGTCCAATTTCGCAGCTTTATTTGCAGGAATTAACCCAAAAATAATACCAAGTGTCATAGAGAACAACACTCCACCTACAACAACTTCCCATGAAACAAGTGGTGGCCATTTCGCATAAATAGACACAACATAAGCTCCCAAGTAGCCAAGAGCGATACCAATTAGTCCACCAATAAGAGTTACCATAACCGATTCAATTAAGAATTGTAGCAATATTTTACTGCGCGTTGCCCCAAGTGCTTTACGTACTCCTATTTCACGGGTGCGCTCTGTTACTGATACAAGCATAATATTCATAACACCAATTCCACCAACCACTAAGGAAATACCAGCAATACCACCAATAATCATAGTCATAATATTTGTCATTTGAGAAATACCATCTTGAAGTTCTTTTAAATTTGTTACCTCATATTTTCCTGTAAACTCGCTTGGCTTGCGGTCATTTAATACCTTAGACGCTTTTTTTCCTGCTATTTCTAAATCATCAACATTTTTTGCTTGTACGGAAATTTCTTGAATTTCATCTTTTCCATATAAGGTTGGCCATAGTGTAATCGGAATTAGAGCTTCTGAAGCTTCCATTCCCATAAAATCATTATCTGATTTATACGTACCAATGATTAGCATTGGTTGACCCTTAATTTCAATTATTTTACCAATAGGATTTTGCTTTTTGAATACTTTATTTTTCATTCCTGTACTAATCATGACCACATTATTTCCTTCGGTAATATCAGACTCCTGTAATGACCGACCTTTTAATACTTTCACTTGATTAACATTAAAGTATTGATTATCTAATCCTGTAATAGTTACCATCTCTTTTTTATCTTCGATATCCAGAGTTTCCATACTAGAATTTGTTGTAAGAACATGTGCCACTTCTGGGATATTTTTTACTTCATAAATGTCTTCCTCGGTTAACTTAGGTTGTTCTGTTTCAAATGAATTGTTAATATCTGGAGTGTAATGAATAGGAACAACATTATTCCCCTTACCAGCAAATAATGACTTTAATGTAGCCTCCCCGCCCTGTCCAATTGCAACCACAGTAATAATAGAAGATACACCGATAATAATCCCAAGCATTGTTAAAGCTGAGCGTAATTTATGGGAAAGAATAGAAGACAAAGCAATTTTCATACTATCTAGTAAACTCATACGGCACACCTTCTATCTTCTGTAATTTTCCCATCTCGCAATACAATACGGCGAGATGAATAAGCAGCTACCTCTTCCTCGTGCGTAACCATAACAATTGTCGTACCTTCTGCATTTAACTTTGTAAAAATATCCATAACTTGTCCACCAGATCTCGTATCAAGTGCACCAGTCGGTTCATCGGCCATAATGAACGTTGGATTATTAGCAATCGCTCTTGCAATTGCTACACGCTGCTTCTGTCCACCTGATAATTCATTCGGTAAATGATTCACGCGATCTGCTAATCCAACTTTACCTAACGCCTCTAAAGCACGTTTGCGACGCTCTGCTTTCTTTATCCCACCATATACGAGTGGAAGTTCAACGTTTTCCACTGCGGAAAGACGTGGTAATAAATTAAAGTGCTGGAATACAAAACCGATATATTCATTACGAATTAAAGCTAGTTTTGACTCGTCTGCCGTTAAGATATTCACATCATTCAGCACATATTCACCTTCTGTCGGACGATCTAAACAACCAATAATATTCATAAGCGTTGACTTACCAGAACCAGACGGCCCCATAATTGAAACAAACTCACCACTTTGAATTGTTAAACTAATACCGTGCAAAATCGGCACTGCCAATTTCCCTTGATAATACGTTTTAGCAATATTATTTAACGCAATCATTTCTCTTTCACTTCCATTCCGTCATACACGTCGTCGGAAGGATTTTTAACCACCTTTTGCCCCACTGTTGCGCCCTCTACAATTTCTGTCCAATCTCCATCAGTAGCACCTTTTTTCACATTTTTTTTATGAAGCTTTCCTTTTTCTTCGATATAAACAAATGCATCTTCACCTTTTTCAACAATGCTCTTACTTGGAACGGCGATCATCTTCTTATTCTCTAAATTTACTTGTAGTGAAACGTGATAACCTGGAGATAAACCGTCTTGACTATCAAGACTTGCTTTATATGTATATTGAGACATATTTTGAGTCGTCTCACCCATACCACCAGCTTGAGCCATCTCTGCGCTCGTTGGGAACTCACTTACCTCTGTAATCTTACCTGTCCACTTCTGCTTATTATTCGCTTTCGCAGTTACAGTGAATGTTTGATCTTTTTGAATTTGTGACTTCTGAAGCTCAGTTAACGTCCCTTGAACTTGAAACGGATCCTTAGAAGCAACTTGTAAAAACGCCTTTCCTTGACCGCCTAATGATTGAGATGAACTTTGTGCTGCATCTTTATCTAACTTTTGAACAACACCAGCAAAATTACTATAAATCGTAAGTTCTTTCTGCTTTTTATTTAACTCTTCTTTTTGTAACTTTCCTTTTTCTTTCTCAAGATCTGTTGTTTTTTGCGCTATTTCTAACTCACTTACTTGCTCTTCCATCGGATCTGTTACTTCTTTCCCAGCTCCACTATCTTTCGCCTTCTTAATTTCTTTCCTCAATGAATCAATCTTCTTTTTTCCTTGGTCATAACGCATATCTGCCATCTTCTGATCAAGCTCAGCTTGTTTCATTTGCAAGTTAATTTCTTCATTATCATAAGAGAATAACTTCGTACCTTTCTCTACCTCTTGTCCCTCTTTTACCTCAATATCTTTCACTTTCCCTTTAGTTGGATCCGCATAGAAACTTTCAATATTCCCAGGCTTCACCTGACCAGAAATTAACTTCGTATTATTCAGCTTACGCTCTGTCACTTTCTCAAAACTTACAGCATCAGCCGTTGTTGATGCGCCCTTCTTCTTACCTTGCATAATAAAAATATTAACTGCTGCCACAATAACAATTAACACAATAACTCCAATAATAATCCATTTTTTTGTTTTCTTCTTTTTTATATCTGCATTTGCTAACATAGAAATTTCTCTCCTTTTGTGGTTAATCTGCGTTTCAAATCTAATGAATTTAGAACTTCAAAATAAAACTAGATACTTATTTAAATATAGAATTTTATTTCATTTCTTTAGTTCTAACTTTCTTGTTTATATATTTTGTACTACTCCCATACCAATAGTAGTAATTTCTAGCTACATCCTTTGGAAGATCAAAAACTTTTGTTTTCTTAACTGGTTTAGCACGTATTGAAGATTGAAGTGTCGCAAGTCCAAATAGACGTTGTAGGCCGGATTCGACTATTTTTAACTCTTCTATATTTTTTCGATTTGTTATATATAGATTTGTTGAAAATCCTCCTCGTTGCAATTGAATGAATTCCCCATTAAGTTTGTAACCACTATAAAAACCATTCAATATTTGCGATGTGTTAATAAGTACGAATAATATTATTGGGATATACCAAAACTCTGTCCAAAAATAATAGGTAAGTATCGTACCTATAATCCAAATATAGCTTGATCTTACCATTTTTATAAAAATGGTATATTTGGGAACACCAATCATTTTTGTATCGATTTTAAATGCTGGCAAAATCTCAGGAATTAGTAATAAAGCTCTATTTTTATCTATAAGTGGAAAGAGTACTTTAGCAGTTCTCATCTCCTTATCTTCCATATCAGTAATACTTATAATTTTTACTTGCACTAAACCAAACCATCTTTTTAATAGATTAGTATTAATATTAATAGCTTGGATTTTCTCCTTTGGAATGGAAAATTCAGTTTTATTAAATACACCTGTCCTAATAAAAATTCGATGTTGATCAGAAGTAACTTGAAAGTTACCATATTGAATATAAGTCTTAATCATCCCATAAGCTAATGACATTATTAAAAGAATAAGAATGCCAAGACTCATTAGGAACCATGATTTTTGAAAAAAAGAGGTGATTTCATTTACATAGCCATCTATAGAAATAAAATCATTTATATTAGAGTAAACCTCTTGAATTAATGGAATCAATAAAAGTAATTTGAGTGACATAAGTGATTTAACCAATATTTCTTTAGGTGCCATTTCATAATGTTTATCTCTTGAAATATATTGAGGTTCTATTAACTCTACTTTCTGTATATCTGTTTCATTCTCTTTCTTTGGAATAAAATTAATATGTCCTAAATGCTTTTGTATCCGTGCAGCTTCTTCATAAGTTATCATTTCAAGCTTAATGGAAGATTTCTTTTCATTGGAACCAGTTTCTAATAAAAGTGATGTTAGTCCAAATAAACGATGAAAAAAATGCGTATTTTGACTAATACCTTGGATATGTTCTAATGGAATAAAACGATCTTCCTTAATGAAACGCCCCTCATAAATGTACATTTCTTTATCCGTAAATACATACTTAAAATGTTTCCAATCAAGAAATATTGAAACGAAATTATAAATTAGATAAACAACTCCTGCAGCTATACCACCAATCATAAAAATAGGGTTAGAATTTGAACTTATAAAAATAGCAAAAAAAACGATCCACAGAATAAGTTCTTTTATAGATTTAACTATGGAAAAGAGCATCCATAACGGATGCATTCGCTGAGCTATTTGTTCATATGCTAGTTCTTGTTTCATTGTATTATAGCCCTCCTATTTTATTCATTGATTTCACTAATTCCAGCTAAATATGCAATGTTTGCTCTTAATTCTGTTGCTTTCTTTTCAGAAATAGCAGGTATCTCATGCTCTGAAGCCATTGTACCTATTGTTAATGTAGACAAGCCATACTTTCGTAGTATTGGTCCTTGGTTTGTATTTACATATTGCACTTTGGCCATCGGTATTATTAGATGCTTTCTCATTAATACTCCTCCATGTTTTAGTTGAATATAATTTTCATCAATTTCATAACGCCATGTTCGTTGTCGATAAATAGGTATTATGGATAGTTCGAATATGGAAGAAATAATGAGTAAAGCAATAATGATATAACAAATAATGCTTACCCAGCTTTTCCAGTCATAATAATTCTGTAAAAATAAAAGAATTCCTAATATAGAAAGTGCAGTAGTATAAGTAATTACATCACTTATCCGCCATACTTTCACTGCATTTGGCGAGATTTTTTGTTGTGGTTCTTTTATCATTTTAATCTCAATCTCCTTTTTGATAATTAGTCGTATTAATAATCTATCTATTCTAAATTTTTGTTAAAGCCCACAGTAATTATTATACTTAAAAATATATCCATGTATAGATTTTTTTGGAATAAATACCGAAAACAATCTAAATATATAAATTTTTCTAAAAATTAAGTTGACATGATCTGAAAATTTAGATATATTTATAATCGCGAAAGCATTACAAAAAATTCATAAGGAGGTATATTATGGCTATTTTCATGAATATCGTAGCACAATTATCAGTTAGAGCTGCTGCATGGGCTTACGCTAACAAAGGTAAAGTTTTAGCTTGGATCAGAGATGGACTAGGTATTGACTGGATTATCAAAAAGATTTACGAATCGGCACAATAATAATTAGAGATTTTACAATTACTATATTAGGAGGTATGTATCATGGTTGCATTTTTAAGAATCGTAGGCCAATTAGGAGCTAAAGCTGCTTCATGGGCTTGGGCTAACAAAGGTAAAGTTTTAGGTTGGATCAGAGATGGACTAGCTATTGACTGGATTATCAACAAAATTAATGACATGGTAAGCTAATAATTAAAAATTTTACAATTACTATATTAGG
>NZ_NADV01000051.1:8151-13737 GCF_003264175.1 Bacillus sp. SRB_331
CAATTACTATATTAGGAGGTATATATCATGGTTGCATTTTTAAGAATCGTAGGCCAATTAGGAGCTAAAGCTGCTTCATGGGCTTGGGCTAACAAAGGTAGAGTTTTAGGTTGGATCAGAGATGGTATGGCTATTGAATGGATTATCAACAAAATTAATGACATGGTAAGCTAATAATTAAAAATTTTACAATTATTATATTAGGAGGTATATATCATGGTTGCATTTTTAAGAATCGTGGGTCAATTAGGAGCTAAAGCTGCTTCATGGGCTTGGGCTAACAAGGGTAAAGTTTTAGATTGGATTAAAAACGGTATGGCTATTGACTGGATTATCAACAAAATTAATGACATGGTAAACTAATTGGTGTAATTACATAGTTTAAACCAATTAATTCTAAAAGGATAGGATCTACAGTTCTATCCTTTTTTATATAATGATTATTAATTTTTATACCTTATTTCTACAATCTATTTATCCCCATGCTATCCCTGAAGCCCACTAGCATTAAAGACATTATAACATCCTTCCTTGTTTAACAAAAGAACATATAGAGCAAAATTCTATAATATAATTATATTGTTATAGAAATACTCAAAAAACAGCTCCCGATATCTGATTATTAAAAGGGAATATGTATGATATATATTCCCTTTTGAAGTTTAAAAATCCACATTATACTTAAACTCAGTTACATGTCTTTAGATGCTAATCCTTTTCTTTCTCTATTCGATTACTTCATATCCTTTGTTTTCATTTTGTCCAATTCTTTTTTCTGTTTATTTTTTAATTCTTCTCTGCCCTTAATCCAAATTCCTAATAAAATGGCTAATCCACCTAAAATAATTATGATGAATATAAGTGTATTCCCTTTGACAGTTAGAGCCTCAGTTACCCATAGATATAGGAGTGTTATCACATATAAAATAGGTAAACATATTCCCCAATAAACATTTTCTCTTCTTGATAAAAAATATTGAAGTCCAATTAATAAAATTGCAATTATAAATCCATATAGACGAAACATTAATTATCCCCTCTTTCATTTTTATATTTTTCAATTATTAATTTTGCATCTTCTAAATTAATACGATCTTCAATGGAAAGTTTTTTGATAAAAGTAATAAACTCTTCATCTTCATCAGTATCATTTACTTTTATTTTTTGAATTAACTTATCTACCCGTACCCTCACCGTGGGATAAGAAACATCATAAATTTTTGCTATTTCTTTCAAAGATCCAGAATGTAAAATGAAATTTTTAATAAATTCAATGTCCTCATTCTCTAAATTTAATAGCCAATTTGGAATCTTTTTAAAATCCATAACCTTCAGCTCCTTTAATTACATTTTAACATAATTAAACAAAAAATCAATTTTATTTTTAATAAAATTGATTTTTTGTTTAACTTTATTAAAATCCAGTTTTTCCTCAAAGTTTCTTAAACCTATTTACAAATAAAAAAAAGAAGCATAAAAATCACAAACGCGATATTTTAAACCCTCTTACATTCCCATTTGATAGTGTGCAAACTACTTTTTGCAACTTTAAACAATATATATAGCCATTGCATAAAAAAAGTTTCTTCACAAAGAAAACAGTAACAATTATTTTTCATTATTATCTAAAACGGCCTATAAAAAACAACATCTACAGTGTTGACGGTAGACAGTATTCAAAAAGCAAAACTAATAACCTGAGTTATATATTTATATGGCCCCAGGTTATTTAATTTCTTTTGAAACCTTTGGTGATTATAGAAGCGTATATATTTGTGCACAGCAAACTTAGCCTCATCAGATGTACGGAAAGAGGATAAATGAAAACACTCTGACTTAAAGTGATTGAAGAAGTTTTCTATATAAGCATTGTCCTAACAGTTTCCCTTTCTGGACATACTAGCTTCACTTGATTTTTTTAGTAGTTGACGGTATGTGTAAGAGAATCCTGTTCATTGAAAGATATCCAAATTCCTGTATTAATTCCAGCTGCTGCTAAAGCTCTATTAATTGGTTTAGAAATAATTCCACTTTGTTCTTAATGTAAGGAATCCAGGCATTTCTGCCCTTCAATTGATAACCCCTCAAAGCTTGAGGGATCTCTTATAATAAAAAAAGAAGCCACCCAGACCAGGGCAGCGCCTACAATAATTGCTATAAACTTATTTATCCTCAAATCATTTATTTCTTTGCTTCCATACCCCATTCTCTTTACGATAAGTATTCTTTCCATTCATGAATCCTGCTGTATTACCAGGAATGATATATTTCTTATTCTTAGACTTCTTCTTCATCCTCTTTTCTTCTTGAACAACTTGCAAATTCACCTTCCATTGTTTCAACAAATCCTTTTTACGTCGCATCGAATTTGTACCCCTTATATTGAAATAATAATCCAATAATCATATTATATAAATTTATATATTATTTTCAATAAAAAGAGAGTACCCCGCTATTTGTGCTCTCAATGTGAATTGGGGTTTATCCTGAGCATTGAATAGGACACGAAGAACTTGTCCTCATTATAATGTGCAATAAAAAAGCACCCTCGCCCAGGCGCCAAAAGATACATATTTATTGAGGTAACTAACACGTTAGAAAAGACCCTTCCATATCATTGTATGATTATCGATTATCTTTATACCTAGCAGACTCATTAAATACGTTTATTGTATAATTTCTATTGATTTAACCATTCATAATTCCATCCAATTCATGATTAACATTCTGAATAGACCAACGATGTATTATAATCCTTTATATACCCAAGGGGGTTCACCATGCTCAACTTTCATAAAACACTACCCATCTTAGGATGCTTTTTGTTTTTATATATTTTCATCAGTTTCATTGTTTTATTTAACCTATTTCCTTAGCGTGTAGTAATAATGCGTATAAATATAATGTTTAGTATGTAATTTCTATACAACAAAGAAAAAGGTTCTGGTGCAAAGATAAAATAAAAGAGAATATAGCGCATATATTTCGAGCGGAATTGTATTTTATGCTGTTAGCCCAAACAATTGATGGATGAATTCTTTCTGATTTTGGACAGACTGGTCCCGTAAATCAATCTGTTCTTTTTTAATCATATGCATGGCTTCAACACCACTCAATATAGAAGTTGCAGTTTTAAATGACTTAAACCCCAACATAGGACGCACACGTTTCTTAATAAAACGATGATCTTGTTCCACTATATTATTGAGATATCTAACTTGTCTTAGCTTTATGCCTTTAGGCATATGTTTTTCTTCTTTCAATGCTTGAATTGCTACAGGATAGGCAGGGTTCTTATCTATTGTTATCACGCGAGGTTTAGAAACGTACGAAAAAGTCAGGGCTTTCTTGAAAAAACACTTGGCGGCTTGTTTATCTCTTGATTTACTTAGATAAAAATCAATGGTATTCCCTTCTGAATCAACGGCACGATATAAATACATCCATTGCCCTTTTACTTTAATATAGGTTTCATCGACTCTCCATGAATCATTTGTTGATTTTAGATGATGTCGTACTTTCTCTTCTAGTTGAGGTCCATATTGATGAACCCAGCGCATAATCGTTGTGTGAGCAATGGATAATCCTCTTTCCTCCATCATTTCCACCAGGTTACGGAAGCTCAAATTGTACCGTAGGTACCACCTTACTGTTAATAAGATTAGTTCCGGCTGATAATGCTTCCATTTGAACAAATTTCTCTTTTCCATACCGATCACACACCTTTTTTAGAGTAATACTATCAGTATGTCCAAGTTTAGGAGATTACTGGCAAGAGCTTTAGAGTTTTTGCACCAGAACCGATATATCTATATTAAGAAATTTATTACAAAATTAGTTATAAATGATTCAAAACTCCAAAGTAAACTTTTACCCAAAAGTTTACTTTCATTTCCCCTTAAACATTGATTTTTATCTAATTTCATTGAAATTAGATAAAAAGTCAAAAAAGTATACATTCAAATCATTGAAAAAATGGGATTGGAAAATAGATGGATAAAAAGCAACATTTAATTGATGTACAGCCAGTTCGGAGCAAAGAACAGCTCGGAGAAAAGAACAAACAGCCACTATTTGTTATCATTACACAAAACTAAAGCATCTAATGTTCATTAGATGCTTTTTTGATTATGAATCCACTATTTTATTTTGTATTATTCATTATTTGAATTAAATCTAATCTAATATTATTTTAGAGGAGCTATACTGTATGTTAGGTTTAATTTTACCCTTTTCAGAATATAAAAACATTTCAGGGGAGAATGGCGTATTGTCTATGGCTAATTGTATTCCTGGTGTGCCGATTTTAATACTCTTCTGTTGCGACTCTTCTAATTTTTGTATCTTTTCTTCTAAAGATTTCTTTTCTTTCTCTTCAATTTTGCTAATATGAAGAACTCGTTCTAATTCCTGTTTCAATTCTTTTATTAATTGTTCACTTTTGTGATTTTGCTCTATTAATTCATATTGACGTAATGTAGTTTTACGGATGGTATCGACCATTTCGTCTGCACTTCCAGCAAGCCGATTTAAAACCATTAATTGTTCTCTTAATAAATCATTATGTAATTCATATGGATACCTTAATTGGTGATCGATTTCACTCCACCCTTCCTCGAATATTGTACGGACTTGAATTTCTGCAATATGCTCTATTCTGGTTGGTTTTGTTTTAATTAAATAATGCCAGGATCGATAACCAAATTCATGCTCTTTTTCTTGAAATTCAAGAAAAGATTCTTCTTCTGTGGCAGTTAAAGTAATTTGCGAGTCACCTTTTCTATAATAAATAATAGGAATTTCATATAGTTCCCACGTTTCCCGAATTGTTTTATCAATATCATGAGCTTGATCCTTATATAAATGTAGTACACGTATTCCAATTAAATCCGTAATTTCTTGAGTATAGTTATCTAAATTGATCTCATACGTAGGAATTTCGGGTAATTTCTTCTTAGTTTTTCTTATAATTTTTTCTATAAGATGTTCGGGATCCTTAATACGAGTTCTAACACTATGTACTTTTTTATCAGATCGAAGGATTTCAGCTATAGTACTAGCTGTTGCCTCTAAAGAACGAATATGAGCTATATAATGAAGATATATTTTTTCTAAGTCATCCCAGTTAAACCTTTCAACATCTCCATGTTCTAATTTTAAATTATATTTTTTGAAAAATTCTTCTTGACTAATTAATTTCATTTTTAAGCCTCCCAAACCATCGTTATCCCATTCAATATTTAATGTAGAATCAAACTCTTTTCAATTAGATTCCTCCATCGTATAAAGTAAAAAAAGAGATAAGAACACTTTTTAGTGCATTATCTCTTTTCGAATATGCATTTCATATCCCATGTAAATTTACCACATATTTCAATGGGACTTACAAATTGCTCTTCAATAATAATTATATCTTGTTTTTTGTGAAAAATATACAATTCCAAACCCTTTCAAAAATACAGGGTCAGAATGTCAGTGCTTTACATGTTTTTAAGAATTATAGTTCTTAATAACAGGAAATTCATTTTCTTATAGTTAATTAATCCTAAATATAAATATAGGTCTTTCTGTAAGAATCCTACATTC
>NZ_NADV01000052.1:0-46518 GCF_003264175.1 Bacillus sp. SRB_331
CTTTTAAGTGCTTGATTTTTCAGGGCTTTTTTATTAAACTGTCCATTTTATAGGGTACAGTTCATAATAGAAGGACTCTTTTTATTCGGTATCTTCAGGTTGATATTCTAAAATATCCCCAGGTTGGCATTCTAATGCTTTACAAATAGCATCTAAAGTTGTAATTCTAATTGCTTTTGCTTTTCCATTTTTTAATATAGAAAGGTTAGCCATTGTAATTCCAACCTTCTCCGAAAGCTCTGTTACACTCATTTTTCTTTTAGCTAACATTACATCAATATTAATTATTATTGCCATGTTATTCACCTCAGACCGTTAAATCATTTTCTGATTTTATATCTATCGCATCTTTTAAAAGTCTTTGGAGAACGGCAGCAAAGACTGCGATAACCATTGAAGTAAAGATTAGGAGCATGCCAAGTATAATAATACCTGGTGCGTCATCTCTTTCTGCTACAAGATAGAAGAGTGGCATACCTACCACATATAAAATACTGATTGTTACTGCGCAGTTTTTTATCTTTTTTAAAGCCCTAACAGATAATTTCGAGAAAGCGTTACCCTTGTCAATGAAGCTTACAAGTTTAAAGGCTTGATATAGAGCAAAATAAAAAGGTATCACGGTTGCATATAGATTGATTAAAACAAGATATTTTATAAATGCAATATCCGGGAACAATTCCGCTGCATATTTCCCTATGTTAGGAACTAAAAATATACATAAAGCAAGAACAGGGATTCCAATCAGAATAATAGCTGTCTTTAAAAAGAGTGTTGATCCTTGTTTCATATAAAGCACCTCATTTATTAATTATCTATTTAATCTAACATGAAATTTATCGTTTAACAATAAATTTTTATTTATTATAATCTTGTTTTTATTGTTAAACCAATTTGGATTTTAGATGAAAATAAAAAGTGCTGCTCTTTATAAAAAAGGGTGCCAAACAAATAGACTTCCTGAAATAAAAAAGTATGGTGATATATATCATTGTTCCTTTGATGAAATATAGTGAAGATAATCGTTCCTTCTTTCTGTAAATGATGTTATGTTAAAAGTAACGATTAAGTCGTTCTAATAATAAGAGTTTTTAGAAAAACAATATTTTTCGTAATTTGAAGAGGTGTTAATGAAATGAAATCGTACACGCAATTTGAACGAAGAAAACACATACTAGATGAGTTAGAAAAGTACAACCGAGTTATGGTGAATGATTTAGCGAAGGTATTAAATGTTACAACAGAAACGATACGAAGAGATTTAGATATGTTGCACAAGGAAGGGCAGCTTACGAAAATACATGGTGGTGCAATTAAGAAAAAAGATCAGACACTAGAATTTCATTTTAATAAGCGCCGAGCTGAAAATATTGAAGAAAAACGAAAAATTGCAATGGAAGCAAGTAAACTCGTAGAAGATAATGATATTATCGCAATTGAAATTGGGACAACCACAATGCAAATTTTGGATTACATACACGATAAAAAGAATTTGACGATTTTAACAAACTCGATACCAGCTGTAAATAAAATTATTGAGCTTAAAGAACAATATGATTCCTTTGATTGCAGGTTAATAGTCATTGGAGGAATATTGAATACAAATTCATTAGCATTGTCTGGAGAAATGACGTTAAACTATCTTGACCATTTCACTGTTAATAAGTTATTTGCTTCGTGTGATGGAATTTCTTTAGAAAAGGAACTAACATGTTCGTATATTGAAGATGCACAAATATATAAGCAGTTAAAGCATAATGCAAAACAAGTTGTAATGATGGTAGATGAGTCAAAGTTTAATTTAACAAAGTTTTATAAAAGCGGGAATTTTAGTGATATAGATGCATTATATACAAACGCTAAGCTCGATGAGGCGTGGCAAAATGTGTTAACAAGTAATGGGGTAGAAGTAATAACAGTATAGAAAAACAAAAAGAAGACTATTTCTTAGTAAGTTGAGAAATAGTCTTCTTTTTGTTTATATGTTGTTTTATTTTGTTTATTTGTTGTTTTTACAATTAGTTAACAAATTAACAACATTGTGTTAATAATATACCCGTACAATATGAATTAGGAGGTGGCAAGAATGCAAATAAAACTATCAAAAGCTGTGTTCTTTTTGATACCAGTTGGAATACCTCTAATATTATTTTGGATTATTCCGAATTTCATTAGTTTAGGTATTAGTTTTACTGATTGGGATTTTATGACGAATGATTTTAATTTTGTTGGTTTAGAAAACTATTTCAATTTATTTACACAAGATTCTTTTATGCAAGCATTGCTAAATACGTTTTATTTCGGAATTGGAACAGTGATTCCAACGATTGCATTAGGTTTAGGATTCGCATTATTCTTCCGAAAAAAATTCAAAGGTTCTGCATTGTACCAATTAATGATCTTTTCACCTTGGGTAACGCCAACAATAGCTGTATCCATTGTGTGGTCACTCTTATATGAACCTCAATTTGGAGTTATTAATAAAGTTCTAAACTTTTTCGGGATACCAGGTTTGGACTGGCTTCAAAGTAGTCAAACAGCGATGTTAGCAGTCATTATTGTGACAGTTTGGAAATTAGTTGGTTGGACGATGATTTTCTATATCGGCGCATTAGAGAAAGTTCCAGATAGTTTATATGAAGCAGCTAGTATTGATGGAGCAAATTCATGGCAGAAATTTCGATATGTAACACTGCCTATGGTTTCATCAACAACGTTCTTCTTAGTTGTTGTCAATACAATTTCTTCAGTGCAGGCTTACGATCAAATAAAAATTTTAACACAAGGTGGACCTAGTGGTTCGACGCGTACGTTACTTTATTTATTCTTCCAACAAGGGTTTGAACAATTTGATATGGGATCTGCAACAGCAATCGCATTTATCATACTAATCATTACAATACTACTATCTGTTATAAACAAAATAATAGGTGACAAGTGGGTGAACTATTAAGGTGAATAATATGAAAAAAGGTCCATTAATCGTAAAGCATCTCTTTCTAGCATTATCAAGTATACTATTTATTTTTCCATTCATATGGATGGTGCTTGGTTCGTTTAAAACATCTAGTGAAGTATTACAAGGAGGTTTTTGGCCTAAAGAATTTCACTGGGAAAATTATCAGCAAGTATTAGATATACTTCCATTTAGCACATATTTATTTAATAGTTTCTATACTTCTTTCATCATTACTATATATGTACCTGTTTCGTCAGCGCTTTTTGCTTATATGTTGGCATTTTATAAGTTTAAAGGCAAGAATATTACGTTTAGTGTTGTGATGGCAACCTATATGATCCCTGGAGCTGTATCGTATGTTCCTGTATATGTAATGTTAGGGAAATTTGGTTTGCTTGATTCACATTTTGGATACATGATTTCTATGGCTGTTAGCGTATTCGGTATTTTCTATTTGAAACAAACGTTCCACAAAGTTGGTTTTGAAATAGTAGAAGCAGCCAAAATTGATGGAGCGAGTGATTGGCGTATTCTTTGGAAGATTATTTTTCCAATGACACGATCATCATTTGTAACATTAGGATTGGTCACATTTATTGGTAACTATAATAATTACATTTGGCCAGCTCTTATTTTGAAAGATAATACACAAAAGTTAATTACGAATGGAATTGCTGATTATTTCATTAATAGTTCTTTAGGACGAGATTGGTCACACATTATGGTTGCAAGTACAATCGCAACGGTGCCGCTCTTAATCGTATTTTTAATTCTACAAAAATGGTTCTTATCTGGTGTTACTGATTCAGGAATAAAGGGGTAATTAAATATTAAAGGAGATATGTGGGATGAAAAAACTATTCATGCTTCTAACAGTTTTAACATTGTTTGTTAGTGCACTTGCGGGTTGTTCAGGCGGAAAAGGAAGTACGGTTAAAGCAAGTAAAGAAGGCGAGAAGGTTGTTGTTCCATTCATAAATGGAGTGGGTGGTTCTCTTGCAGATCGTGTAGACAAGATCGTGGAAGAATACAATAAAAGTCAGGACAAATATGTAGTGAAAACGACGAAAGCGGGTAACTACGATGAGTCTTATCAAAAGCTACAAAGTGGATTTGCAGCGAATAACCAAGAAGCAATCGCATTACTAGGTTCAGACGTCATTCAAGAATATGTTAAAAAACAGTTAATCGTACCTTTAGATGAATCTGTTAAAAATGATAATAATTTCAAAAAAGAAGATTACGGAAAAGGTTTTATGGAGCAAGCAACAATTGACGGAAAGTTATATGGAATTCCGTTTTACGGTACAACACAAATCTTTTATTACAATAAAAAAGCATTAGCGGAAAATGGCTTTACAAAAGAGGATTTAAAGACGTGGGAAGGTGTAGAAAAGGTAGCAAAAACAGTCGCAAAACGTGGTGAAAACGGAAATGTTTCATATGCTGGCTGGATGCCAATGTGGGGGACATCAAACTTAATTGATGTAGTCCGTAGTGCTGGTGGCAATGTATTAAGTGAAGATGGTAAAAAAGTATTAATTAACGATGATACTTGGGTTACGGTATGGGAGAAATTCCGCACATGGCTTCATGAAGATAAAATTATGAAAATACATTCAGGTGGTACTGGATGGGAATATTGGGATAAAACGGTAATTGATTTAGTAGAAGGCAGAACATTAGGGTTTACAGGATCATCTGGTGACCAAGGATTTGTTTTCAAATCATTAGGTAAAGGAATGACGGAAGAAGAACGTCTTAACACGTTTGACGCATTGCCACAACCAGCTTGGGATAATAATAAACCAGCACCAAAATTAGAAACATATTTATTCACATTAACGAGAAATATTGATCCAGAAGTAGCAAAAGGTGCATATGACTTTATGAAATTTGCGACAAGTACGGAGAAAACGGCTGAATGGTCAATGGCAACAGGCTATATTCCTGTTCGTAACAATGTAACAGAGTACGGTCCATATGCTAAATTTGTTAAAAAACAACCACAAGCATTAGTTCCGTTAGAACAAGCCAACAATAATGGAGTGGGACCATTTGTAGATCCAACGGGCGGAAAAATCAATGACGCTTTAAATGTAGCAAAAGATAAAGTAGAGATTGAAGGAGTTCCAGCAAAGAAAGCATTAGATGAAGCAGCTAAAGTTGCGCAAGAAGAATTAGATAAAGTTCTAAAAAAGAAGAAATAAACCTGTTGTAGTACGAACGTGAGGTGCTTTTGAACGAAGGAAGTGCCTCTAAAATTCACTTGAAAAGGTGTGAGAACTATGATTGAAATAACAAGTACGATAACACTCTCTCCATTCGTAAAAAATAAACATTGTTTCCAAATGGATGAAACTGATATTACAAACTTTACATTAACAATTGATCAAGGGGATAACCGAAAGATTCCGCTTTTACTAATCTTAAGAGATCCTAACGGTTATGTACGTATACAATATCAAACGCCAATTGTAAATGAAAAACTAGTCGTTTCGAAAGATTCAAAGTTTTGTTCTGCTGGTTGTATTGGAGGAGAAATACAGTTAGGTAATTGGGAATTAGAAGTCGTATATATCCCTCATTGTGCAAAGAAAGTAGTGAAATTTACTGGAGAAAAAGTTGACTATACAGTAAATATAGAAGTGAATGATCAGTTGGAGCGAAAGTATAATAGAGAGCATTTTTGTAAGGGAAATGTTTTTATCGATGAAGACCGTTTTAATAAGGTAGTAAATGAAGAACATCGCTGGTACAAAGGGGATTTTCATGAACATACAGATTTAACAGATGGCGAGATAGATGATGAACTTGGAATGAAAGTATGTGAAAAACAAGAATTAGATTTTTTATATGCGACGGAGCACAATATTGTTATGCCATCTTATGAAATAGGAAACACATTAATTATACCATCTATGGAACTTACAACTCCTTTCGGTCATTACAACATATTTGGTATAAGAGAATTTGTTGATTTTACAGAGTATGTAGATGAATCATTTAGTGCTGAAAAAATGAATGCACTATTTTCACTCATGAAAGAAAAAGGTTATTTATTGAGTGTGAATCATCCATTTATGAAGCCTTGGGCGAACCAAGTTAATATTAACTTAGAAAATATTCATACGATGGAAATTATGTGTGATCCAACGTATAAAAAAAGTAAATCATCTACTTTAGAAGCTTTGCGTTGTTTCGATCAAATGTGGTCAAATGGTCTTAAAATCTGGGGGATAGGAGGAAGTGACTCTCATTTACATCCGTCTAAAACATTCCCAGGATCAAAAGACCCATCAATTTACGGTGATCCAGGAACATATGTATTATGTAACGGTTTATCAATTAAAAACTTGAAATTTGCGATCAAAAACGGAAGAATTTATTTCTCTCGATTTAGAAAACTAACGATAGATATTCAAAACGAAGGTGAAACGATTGCTGTCGGCGATAAGGCTAAAGGAAATATTGTTTATAACGTTCAAACAGATAAACCGTGTGAGTGGAGACTACTTATAAATGGAAGAACGATTGAAAAAGAATACGGCAGCGATGCAACTTTTGCATTCTCTTTAAATGAAGGGGCGTACGCTAGAGTTGAGGGATGGGAAGAGGACGAATTAGTAGCATTTATTAATCCTATTCATAATAAAGTTCAGAATAAAAATATAAAAACATGGAATGAAGTTATAGGGGGAATAAAAGGTGAATAAAGCGATTATTTTTGATAAAGATGGAACATTAATACAGTTAGATTCAGTTTGGTACAAAATTGTGCATCGTGTGTTAGATGATATATTTCAAACGTATCCAAATGAAAAAAGTAAACGAGATGACTACTTAACGATTATTGGTATGAATGATAACGATTTTGAGAGTACGAGTTTACTAGCTTGTCGCACAAATTACTTTATTGCGGCTGCATGGTATTCGTTATTAGAAAATCAATATGTGGATAAAGAGAATTTTATTCAAAATGTATGTCTTCTATTCAAAAAGTACTCTACAGCAGATGATCTTGTATTTACAGAAGTGGAAGGTGCAAAGGAAACGTTACGATATTTAAAAGACAATGAATATATTATTGGGGTTGTTACGGCAGACGATGTTGATGCAGCTATTCATTCTCTGAAAATGACTGAGTTATATGATTATATAGATTTTTTAGGTGCAGATGATGGTGTGAATAGAACAAAACCTGAAAGTGACTTTTATCATATGTTTAAAGAGAAATTTTCACTAACTGAAGAAGATGTGCTTATGGTAGGTGATACATTAACAGACGTTACATTTGCGAGAAATAGTAACATTAAAGTAGTGGGCGTTTTATCGGGTGCGAGCAGGAAGGAAGATTTAGAAGGAAAAGCGGATTATATTTTAAACAGTATGAAGGATATTTCAAAGATTCTATAATTCATGTCATCATAATTTTTAACAATATCTATAAATATAGCTCGAATTCTAGGAGGATATTATGGCTCAACTATCATTCAAAAACATTTACAAAAAATATGATCATGATGTGACAATCGTAAAAGATTTTAACCTAGAAGTAAATGATGGAGAATTTATCGTTTTGGTTGGCCCTTCAGGGTGTGGGAAATCTACAACATTACGTATGATTGCAGGACTTGAGGAGATTTCAGAGGGCGACTTTTATATTGATGGAAAGCGTGTAAATGATGTTACACCGAAAGATAGAGATATTGCAATGGTATTTCAAAACTATGCACTTTATCCGCATATGAGTGTGTATGAAAACATGGCATTTGGATTAAAACTACGAAAGTATAGTAAAGAAGAAATTGATAAGCGTGTGCAACATGCAGCAAAAATTCTTGGACTTGAGCAGTATTTAAGCCGAAAGCCAAAAGCACTTTCAGGTGGGCAGCGCCAGCGTGTTGCCTTAGGCCGAGCGATTGTTCGAAATGCAAAAGTATTTTTAATGGACGAGCCTTTATCAAACTTAGATGCGAAATTGCGCGTTCAAATGCGTGCTGAGATTACAAAATTACATCAACAGCTGCAAACGACATCTGTATATGTCACGCATGATCAAATTGAAGCTATGACGATGGCTACGCGCTTAGTTGTACTAAAAGATGGGATTATACAGCAAGTCGGTACACCGAAAGAAGTGTATGATAATCCAGAGAATGTATTTGTCGGCGGATTCATTGGTTCTCCTGGAATGAATTTTTTCAAAGGAGTATTAACAGATAATGCAGTTATGATTGATAAGTGGAAAATTGAAGTGCCAGAAGAGAAGATGAAAGGCTTACGAAATAAGGGCTATACGAATAAAGAAATCATAATAGGAATACGTCCAGAAGACTTTTATTATGGAAAAGAAATCGATGCTTTACCATATAACGTAAAAGTAACAGTACCGATTGATGTAGCAGAATTAATGGGGGCAGAAACATATCTATATTCTAACATTAATGGCCAATCCTTTGTTGCACGTGTGGACACATCTTTAGATGTGCAAAGTCAATCAAATATAGAGCTAGGTTTAAACATGGACAAAGTTCATTATTTCGATTCAGAAACTGAGAAACGAATTGTTTTATAGATAATAATTAATATGATTATACCTTTAGAATTTCTTCAACTACTACAAATAAATGAATAGTAAAAAGCCGATTATCCTTTAGATTACAGGAAATCGGCTTTTTTATATAAAAGATCGCTTAGCGTACGAAAATCGCTTTTTGTTGGCAGTGCCCTGTCACAATCAAGCTGAGAAAAACAAATAATCCAAAACGAGAAAATTCTTAAGTTGATGGATGTGTGATGCTACTCCTATGTTAAGGTTCGAGTCATTTGAAACAGCAACCTCTATATTGAGTGGTGTTAAAGCGACGTATATGATAAAAAAGATGTATCGCTTGTGAAAAAAATGCATCACCTTGAATGAGCTAATACAACAAGAATTCGTGTCGGGCCTAGTATTTCCTTTCTATAAATACGGTATGTTTTTAATATAATTAAAAGAAAATTTTTGTGTTCTTTAATATGATGTGACATAATACCAGTTTTTTTCTATTTTTGTGATGTCTTTATATTCATTATTAAAGTCGTATTTGTTTGGTTTAGTATCATCTGGTGTGTAAATAAATCCTGAAAAATTATCTAATATACCACGATAAGTAAAAAAGAAAACAGAAATACCATTTTTATTTTGTTGAATAATTACATCCCCACCGTTTTTGGAAGTGGATGCAAACTGTTTAGGTAAATGAATTTGTCTACTATCATAATGAACATTAGGAGTTAACTCTTTATGTTCTATAAGTGCTATAACTTTTTCACGGTCTTCTTTATAGATAATAAAATCTAAATTTATATAAATCTCATTAAATGGTATACATATCCAAGTAATTACTATGATTAGTTGAATAATTAATGGTTTCCAATTTTTGTATTTGATGAGATGTAGGATTGTGAAAATTAATATTAAGAAAAACAATCCATGAACTATTATTGAAAGAAATGGCATAACAAATGGGGTAAGGAATTCAACTAAATACCATTTGAAAAAATGATAAAGTATAAGAGCGATACCGCTTATTAATGTAATTTTGGTTAAATTCTTATTCAAATTTTGAATCTCCTTTCTATACTAAAAACTATGTGATTTTAGTATGAATATAAAATATGTTTTTTCATAAATTTCCCTTGTTTTCATTTTATTAACTTTGTGTGATTAATATTTTGAATATATCATAGATTTGAAATTAAATAAACGGACGTTAAATTTTTATATTTTATATAGAATAACAGTTAAATAAAAGTGAGGGAAGTTTTCAAAATAGACTAGTTTTTTATTTTAAAAGTAATTTGATTTGTTCATGAAATAGATCCAGTTCCGGTAAAATCAGTTGCAACAAGTGAACATTACGTATATCGATAGAATAAGGTGAAACTAAGAGGAGCATATCAAAGTCGGTGACACCGACTTATGGGACAGTTCACTTCTGATTGTGGAAACGGGGCAGTACAGAAGTGAAAAAAATTCTGTGTTTCTTTTTAATTAATATATTTATTGGGAAAAACTTCGGAATTTCCGGCACAAATGCTCTTTCTTTCCTATAATAGAAGCTATTCTGGACGTAAGCAATTTGTAAGGAATGAGTAAGAAAAAAGAGATTTTCATAGTATAAAATATTTATTATACCTGCGTATAACACCTACTACTAATAATGTGTTATAATACGAATTAGCAACATAAAGGAAAGGAATTAGAAAAAATGACCTTACAAAATACTAAAAATTTAAAAAAACAAGTTGCTCCTTTTGAAAAATCAACGGCAAAAAAAAGTGTTTGGCAAATCATCAATACGGTAGTGCCATTTATTATCTTATGGTACCTTGCTTATAAAAGTTTGTCCGTTTCTTATTGGTTAGCATTAGTTCCAGCTGTGTTAGCCGCTGGATTTATGACACGGGTTTTCATTATTTTTCATGATTGTACCCATCATTCTTTCTTTAAAAGTCGTCGTGTAAATAGAATAGTAGGGACATGTATGGGTGTTTTAACTTTATTCCCGTTTGATCAATGGGGGCATGAGCATTCCGTTCATCACGCTACAAGTGGTAATTTGGATAAGCGAGGTACAGGAGATATTTGGACCCTTACAGTGACTGAATATTTGGCAGCGCCATTTAGACTCCGTTTAGCATATCGTTTATATCGCAATCCATTGGTTATGTTTGGGTTAGGTCCGATTTATGTTTTCCTACTTAAAAATAGATTTAACAGAAAAGGTGCTAGAAAGAAGGAACGCATGAATACCTATTTGACGAATGTTTTAATTGTTGCTTTAGTAGGATTACTTTGCTGGGCAATCGGATGGCAATCGTTTCTTTTAGTACATGGTTTCATATTCTTAATAGCAGGTTCAATAGGTATTTGGCTGTTTTACGTACAGCACACATTCGAGGATTCTTATTTTGAAGAAGATAAAGAGTGGGAATATGTGAAAGCAGCAGTGGAAGGAAGTTCTTTTTATAAACTTCCCAAAATCCTGCAATTTCTAACTGGTAATATTGGGTATCATCATGTTCACCATTTAAGTCCAAGAGTACCTAATTATAAATTAGAAGAGGCACACAATAATACGCTTCCTTTAAAGAATGTACCAACGATTACTCTTGCTACAAGTTTGCGATCACTCCGTTTCCGTCTTTGGGATGAGCAAAACAACAATTTTGTTAGCTTTAAAGAAGTTAAAAATTTAGTGAAAAATAATGTTTCTATTCCAGTGAAATCAGAACTATAACTTCATCAAATATGACTGACTCCCCTTAATCATTTTCGATTTAAGGGGAGTTTTTGTTTAACTAGTAGATGCACGGTATGGAGAAAACTTAAATGATTTAAATTGTAATGGAGGTGGATTAGGAAATAGTAATTAATATTAGAGGACGATAAAAATATTATGTTAACAATTTGAGGCGATTGATATTACTTTTTTCAATAGATATTATGCTTATTCTCTGAGTATATTTCATCTGGTGTGTATCATGTCTTACAAGAAACGTATGATTTAAAACTTGATAAAATCTGCAGCAAATACATATGAAAATGATGTTCCCTTAATAATAAAAGGGTATTACGCTATAAAATAAATGATAATAAGAATAGGGTAATTATTTTAGGATAATAAAATGTAAAACAGACAAACTCAATTACCCTTGAATTTGTCCGTTCAGTTACTGGTGAAAAAGGAGGAGTATGTAAATGAAATGTGTATATAGTCTAAAACTGTTTAAAGATATGTGAATGTATTTTAAGTGGGTTTCTTTACACTAATTTATTACTTTTTAGTTTGCCTAGATAGTTCAACAGACTTTTGCGTACAACGCTGCATAGCTGAAATGATGGCTGTTCGTAAGCCTTTTTCCTCTAATGTTGCTACAGCTTCTATTGTTGTTCCGCCTGGAGAACAAACCATATCTTTCAATGCACCTGGATGTATTCCTGTTTCTAGTACCATTTTTGCAGAGCCTAATACAGCTTGAGCTGCGAATTTATATGCTTGATTTCTTGGCATACCATCTAGTACGGCAGCATCTGCCATCGCTTCTATAATCATATATACGTATGCTGGCGAAGAACCACTTACAGATGTTACAACATCCATTAATTTTTCACTTACTATTTCTGTTTGACCAAAACTATTGAAAATGTTTAGTACATCTTCTAAATCCCTTTCTGTCACCATTTCATTAGGACATAACGCAGACATTCCTTCTCCAACAAGAGCAGGTGTATTAGGCATTACTCTTACAACCCTTAACTTTTTATGAAAAGCATCCTCAGTACTTTTAATGCTTTTTCCTGCAGCGATCGTTACGACGATAACATCGTTTTTTATCACTTCTTTTATTTCGTTAATTATTGATGCGTATAGGTCTGGTTTAATTGATAAAATTAAAATATCAGCATTTTTAGCTACTTCATTGTTGTCAGTTGTTATAGTTAGTCCATATTTTTCACTAGCATTTTTTAAATTCGTAGTGTTTAAATCTGAACAAATGATTTTATTTGAAGACACTATATTTTTGTTTATCATCCCGCCAATCATAGCCATTCCCATATTTCCGCATCCGATGAATCCAATTTGTTTGTCCATAATAACTCAATCTGGCTCCTTTTATCATAAATTATATCGGTTTCAAATTATTATTCTAAGATAACAATAATATCCACGTGCAATATAAAGAAACATTCTAAGAGAATACATTCCTTTTTGCAATACAAAAAATAAAGAAATCAATTTTATTCTGTACTAAACAAGTGCATTCTCAATTATTTAATATTTTATGTTATTTCCTATTTGGTAACATTTAAAATTAACACATCTTATCAATCGCATAAAGAACAGGGGAAGTGGTATGCTTTGCCACGAATTGCTCTTATTGTTGTAAGCTAAGAGATATTTAGAAGGTTTTATGTTTATGAATAGGTATAGTTATATCAATTCTTTCTAGATATGGTGATGTTCATAAGTGTGTACATAATTTCATACTTAAAACTTGTCGCTCTATTTATTTTTAAAAATATCTCTTGACACAAAAACGAACTATATAGCATAATATAAAAAATTAAATTGAAAATCGTTGAAGGGAACTAGTACATATGTCTTCTTACGAAAGAGAGTGGAATTCACCGGCTGAAAGATTCCTCGTATAGAATGTATCGAACCTATCCCCGAGTCTTAAATGAAAGTTTAGGCGTACGCCTGCGTTATAGGCGCCAAGTGGATATCTATGTATATCAATTAAGGTGGTACCGCGGAACAATGACCGTTTCGTCCTTTTTATTTTATTAAGGGCGAAGCGGTCATTTTTATTTTGCCCTTTAGTACTATAGGTGCAGCATTGATGAGGATAGACATAGCTGCAAACTGTATAAATAAAAGTGTAATTTATTAAAACTTTGATTTTAGACTTGGGGGATAAAAAAGTGAAAAAACAACGAATTGTTGTAAAGATTGGGAGTAGTTCCTTGACAGCGAGTCATGGAGGCATCTGTAAAGAACAACTTTCAGATCACGTTGCCGCATTGGCACGAATGAAAGAGGAAGGGCATGAAGTTTTACTAATTACATCTGGGGCCGTCGCTGCAGGTTTTTCTGCTCTAGGGTATCCTAGCAGACCTGTGACAATTAAAGGGAAACAGGCTGCTGCCGCTGTCGGGCAAAGTTTATTAATGCAGGCATACACGGAGGAATTCCGTAAATATGGTATCGTTACTGCACAACTTTTACTAACGAGAAGTGATTTTTCTAGAAAAGAACAATACAGTAACGCTTACGCTACTTTAGGAGAGCTACTAAACCGTTCTGCTCTTCCTATAATCAATGAAAATGATTCCATTTCTTTAGAAGAGCTAACGTTCGGTGATAATGATATGCTGTCAGCTTTAGTAAGCGGGCTTGTATCGGCGGATATGCTCATGATTTTTACAGATGTGAACGGTTTATATGACCAAAATCCTCAGAAAAATGCGGATGCGAAAAAATATCATTTCCTTCCTGAGGTAACGGAAGAAATTGCTTCTCTTGCAGGAGATGCTGGCTCAAAACTTGGGACTGGCGGTATGAAATCAAAAATCGATGCTGCAAAGACGGCACTATCTCTTGGAGTGAGTGTATTTATCGGAACGGGATGTGGACAGGAGAAGTTTTTAGATGTTATGAAGGGCAAAGGTGATGGAACATATATCGGGAATGCTCCTCAAAAAGTGATAAAGATGAACAAGCAATGGATCGCCTTGCATTCGCTTGTTAGCGGGCAAATTGAAGTAGATGCGGGGGCAGCCACTGCTATCATTCAACATGGAAAGAGTCTCCTTCCTGCTGGTGTTACTAATGTGTCAGGATTTTTCCAAGTGGGTGAAGTTGTGGAGGTAATCACGCAACAAGGGTGCGTAATAGGGAAAGGCCAATGCAGATATAGTGCACAGGAACTAAAGGATTTAAAAGGTATGCAGAGCCAAGATATTCAAGCAAGAGGGGAAAGGCATAGTTATGAAGTTATCCATAGGGATCATTGGGTTTCATTTTAAGAATAGCGAGGGCAGAGTCCACTGCTCAAATTCTTTAATTCCATAGGCGGGAAACACTTAGTTGGTGGAGAGAAACGGGTCTTAAATTTTTACTTATTAACTTTTTAAAAGGAGGAAATAAAAATGAATGAAGTGGTGGCAAAGGGGAAAAAGGCGAAAAAAATCGCTAGAGAACTTGTGCTTAAATCTACAAATCAAAAAAACGAAGCACTTGCTGCGATTGCGGATCAGCTGATAGTAGAAACAGCTTATATTTTAGAGGAAAACAAACGGGATATTGAAGAAGGGAAGGCAAAAGGATTTTCTGAGTCACTCCTTGATCGTCTTATGCTGAATGAACAGCGTATCATTGATATGACTGAAGGTATTAAGCAACTAATTGATTTACGTGATCCTGTTGGAGAGCGTGTTAGTGCATGGGAACGACCAAATGGATTATCTATTCAGGAGATGCGCGTACCACTTGGTGTTGTCGGAATGATTTACGAGGCAAGGCCGAATGTGACAGTGGATGCTGCTACAATTTGCTTAAAAACAGGAAACGCAGTAATACTACGTGGTAGTTCTTCTGCTATTCATTCTAACAAAGCCATCGTTAGCGTTATTCACAGGGCGCTCAAACAAACAAACTTGCCTTCAGAAAGTGTACAGCTCATAGAAGATACAACACGCGATAGTGCAAAGCAGTTGTTTACATTGAATGAGTACTTGGATGTTCTTATCCCAAGAGGCGGCAAGCAGTTAATAGATACTGTAGTGAGAGAAGCATCTGTTCCAGTACTTGAAACAGGTGCGGGAAATTGTCATATTTTCATTGATGAAACAGCGGATAAACAAATGGCATTTAATATTATTATAAACGCAAAAACGCAGCGTCCATCTGTATGTAATGCAATTGAAACGATTATACTTCATGAGAATTGGGCGCAGCAATTTGGTAGCGAGCTGTTTTCTTCCTTGAAGGAAAGAGGCGTGGAGCTACGTGGTGATAATAAAGCATTGGCAATTGATTCTTCTATTGCATTAGCTTCAGAAGAAGACTCGGAAACAGAGTTTTTATCTCTCACACTGGCAGTTAAAGTGGTTTCCACTACGGAAGAAGCAATTCATCATATAAATACGTATGGATCCATGCATTCCGAAGCGATTATTACAGAGAACGAGGAAAACGTCAGCAAATTTTTCACATCTGTTGATGCCGCGGCGCTTTATCATAATGCATCAACTCGTTTTACGGATGGATATGAATTCGGATTCGGCGCAGAAATTGGCATCAGTACACAAAAGCTACACGTAAGGGGACCAATGGGGCTACCAGCATTAACTTCCACAAAATATGTGATTCGTGGAAATGGACAGATTCGGGGATAAGAATTATAAAAGAACAAGTAATAAGATGAAGACACCCAATTCAGTTTAAGTGTCTGCATCTTATTACAATTATTTATTTACCATACAAAAAGCCCCACAAGCATAGCGCTTAATAAGGAAACAGCCATTCCGCTAACAAGAAGCTTCCAAACATTTTTACCGATTATTGATGATTTTTCCCCGCCAAATAATGAATTGTAAGTTCCATAAATCATACCTACTGTACTAAAGTTTGCAAAAGAAGCTAGAAATGTAGTGGCAACTGCAATTGTATGTGGTTGTAAAGACTTTAGGTTTGATTTTAAATCCATCATTGCAACAAATTCATTCGTTGTTATTTTTATCCCCATTAATTCAGCTACATACATAGCATCTTTTCCTGATAAACCGAGTAAAAAAGCAAAGGGACTAAAGATAATTGAGAAGATTTTTTGAATTGTTAAACCTGTTACAAAAAAGCTTAAAATACCATTTAAACATGCTGTTAATGCTACATACCCAATTACCATCGCTAAAATAACAATAACCATATTCATCCCAACTAACATACTGTTTGAAATAGTAGAAAAGAAATCTTTTTTTTCATTTTTTGAAGGTGAATAAATAACATCCTCTTCTTTAGTAACTTCTACAGGATTTAAAACATTAGCCAAGATTAATGCATTAATACAGTTTAAAGGAATAGCGCTGAAAATATATGTTGCTGGAACCATTGATAGATAAGCACCAAGAATGGATCCGCTGACGCTACTCATACTCATAATTCCAAAAGTCAACAAACGATTTTCTTTTAACACAGATAATTGATCACGAACAACTGCAAGTGCTTCCGTATTTCCTAAAAACATCATTTGAATGGAAAAGAAGCTTTCTAACTTTGGTAAACGAGAAATCTTTGAAATGATTGCACCAACTTTATCAATAATCCAAGTTAAGATTCCAAAATACGAAAGAATATCAAAAAAAGTGATAACAAAAATGATAGGAAGTAATGCGCTAAAGAAGAAATCAACTGTTTGATTTTCCATAGCTGAAGGAAATGCAAATCGAATACCTTCATTCGCACATGATAGTAGCCAACTGAAAAATGACGCAATTTTATTAATGATAATACTGCCCAATTTCGTGCCTAACATAAACCACGTAATAAAAAGCTCCAATATTATTAGAATAACGATTGGTCTCCATTTTATTTTTCTTTTATTAGGCGAACATAGGAAAACGATTAATATTACAACGAAAATCCCTAACATATTTAATATGAAATGCATGTCAACAACTCCTTGAGGCTTATTATTTGTATATAAAAAAGCCCCTATTCTTCCAAATTTGGATTATGATCAGAAGTTATGAAGAATGTAAATTATGTTTGGGATTAGTCTATTTCAATTTATGTACTAAAAATTAATGTTTTTTCGCTTTATAAAGGATATGTATTAATAATGTAAAGCAACAAAATAAATCTATTGGTAGAACGAAGGACAACAATTATTGGAAGTATGATGAAATTTTCTAAACTAATAACTGTATCCATTTTTAAATTGTTTAGGTGAAATACCAGTATGTTTTTTAAAGACCTTTGTAAAATAACTTTGGTCATGGAAATTTAATAGTGTGGAGATTTCTGATATAGAATGTTTTGTATAGGTCATTAAGCTTTTTGACTCATCTATCTTAGCGCGCTGAATATATTCGCCTAATGAAATTCCAACCTCTTTTTTGAAAAGGGAAGATAGATAACTAGGATTTAATGCGACTATTTCTGCTAGATGGGATAGTGTAATATCTTCGTAAAGATGAGTAAATATATAATTTTGACATATGTTTATAGGCTTTAAATGTTTTTGCATTTTCCCGTTTTTAACTCGTTCTGAGAACTCAAGTAAAGCATTCTCTAAAAATGGGGAAATGGCTTCACTTTTTTTTATTTCTTCGAGTTTTTGAATTAATAAATCACTGAGGGTATATGCAATTTCAGGGAATAGTCCGCCATCTATAGCCGACCTTGTCGCAAGTGTAATTGCTGCGATGGCAGAATTTTTCTGGCTTCGCAGGTGGCTTGTTTTTGACAACACCCCAAGATCTCCTGATTCAGGTAATTTTCTTAGATTTTTAATTAAATCATCCTTTTTTCCTTCTTTAATACACTCAAATATTTTCCTTTCAACTAGTGGATCGATATGAGTTAGTGTACTTTGACGTTGCTCCGATATATGTATAGCGGGCTGTTCAATTTCAAAATCATCCTTTTTTAACAGTATATTTTTTTGCAAAATATCAGCAATGTCTAATTTTTGTTGATACAGCATGTAATAAAGAACCATGCTTATATTTAAAAATTGCAAATTGCTTAAAACAGGGAGAGATTGATAATAGCGAATCATTTCCTCTTTGTCTATTTTTAGTTGAAGATCATTAACGATTCCTTTAATTGAGGTTTCTGATAACCTGGAATAAAGGACTGGTCCAACAAGGATATTCCCGCTAAGTTGATCGTTTAAACGTAAGTTAATTGAGAAAAAATTTTCAAGAAAGGCAGTCTCTTCAAGTACTGGAAAAGTATAGGGAGGATTTTCTCTAAATACTTGATTAAGTAACACCTCTTTTGAAGAATACAATGGGTTATGCTGAAAATGGGGCGAGATTTCAAATGCCAAATCCCCTTTGTTATCAATGAAAAAGATAGGTGTTTTATGTATGTCAAAGACCAACTTACAAATATAATATAAATCTTCAAGTTTGGAGAAATTCATTATTTTAACCTCTATTCTTTAAACATTAGCCTATATATGTACAAGTTAAAATCCTCTCCTAAGCAAAGGTTTTAAAATAAGAGCGAAAGAGAGTACGGTATAACCATAAATATAATAAGCTAAAATTTTTACCATTATTCTAAAAAATATACCATAATATTTAAAAAATAATAACTATAATAACATTAAGAAAGCGTTTACTTAATTATTTTTTAGGAGGGCTATTATGAAAAGGGATATTAAGAAAATCATTTCACAAATGACATTAGAAGAAAAGGCAGGTCTATGTTCTGGATTAGACTTTTGGAATACAAAAGGGATTGAGCGATTAGGAATTCCTTCAATTATGGTAACTGATGGACCACACGGCCTTAGAAAACAGGCAGAGGGAGCAGATCACTTAGGGATTTATAACAGTATTCCATCGACTTGTTTCCCATCAGCAGTAGGATTAGCTAGTACATGGAATAAAGAATTAATAAAACAAGTAGGAGTTGCATTAGGAGAAGAATGTCAGGCTGAAAATGTAGGAGTTCTCCTTGGACCAGGTGCAAATATTAAACGTTCGCCGCTATGCGGAAGAAACTTTGAATATTTTTCAGAGGACCCGTATTTATCATCACAAATGGCTGCAAACCATGTTAAAGGCGTACAAAGTCAAGGGGTTGGAACGTCATTAAAACATTTCGCTGCTAATAATCAGGAGCATCGCAGAATGTCTGTAGATGCAATTGTTGATGAAAGAACATTGCGTGAAATCTATCTTGCTAGCTTTGAAGATGTCATTAAGGAAGCACAGCCTTGGACAGTAATGAGCGCATACAACAAGGTAAATGGTGAATACGCTTCGGAAAATAACTATTTATTAAATGATATTTTAAAAGATGAATGGGGATTTGAAGGTTTTGTCGTTTCTGATTGGGGTGCAGTAAATGAGCGTGTTGCAAGTTTAGCTAACGGTTTGGAGTTAGAAATGCCTTCAAGCTTTGGAATTGGTGAGAAGAAAATTGTCGACGCAGTTAACTGTGGTAAGCTATCTGTAGAAAAGCTTGATCAAGCGGCAGAGCGTCTTCTTTACATTATTTTTAAAGCTTATGATAACCAATTAGAAAACGCTGCGTATAGTAAGGACGCGCATCATCAGCTTGCAAGAGAAGTTGCAAGTGAAAGTATGGTTATGTTACAAAATGAAGCTTCCATTCTTCCGCTGAAAAAAGAGGGAACGGTAGCAGTAATTGGAGGATTTGCAAAGCAACCACGTTTTCAAGGTGGCGGAAGCTCCCATATCAATCCAACAAATCTTGAAAGTATTCTCGAAGAAATTGAAACGGTATCAGGTGAAAAAACGAACATATTATTTGCCCAAGGCTATGACATTGCCAGTGATGATGTAAATGAAAGCATGGTTAATGAAGCGAAAAAAATAGCAGAGCGAGCAGATACAGCGGTCCTTTTTGTTGGACTTCCAGATCGTTATGAATCTGAAGGTTTTGATCGAAAACATTTACAAATGCCAGAAAATCATGTGCAATTAATTGAGGCTATCGCTGAAGTTCAAAGTAATATCGTTGTAGTTTTAAGTAACGGTGCTCCAATTGAAATGCCATGGATAGGTAAAGTAAAAGGAATACTTGAAGGCTATTTAGGTGGCCAAGCATTAGGCGGAGCGATTGCTGATTTATTATTTGGTGATGCGAATCCAAGCGGGAAATTAGCGGAAACATTTCCGAAAGTGTTAAGCGATAATCCTTCTTACTTAAACTTCCCTGGTGAAGGGGACAAAGTGGAATACAAAGAAGGTGTGTTCGTCGGATACCGTTACTACGATGCGAAAAATATTGAACCGTTGTTCCCATTTGGTTTTGGATTAAGTTATACAAATTTTGAATATAGTAATATTTCAATAAATAAGAAAGAGATAACGGATACGGACACTGTTTCTATCAGTGTGAACGTGAAAAATACTGGTAGTAGAGCAGGGAAAGAAATTGTTCAGCTTTATATAAAAGATGTTGAAAGCAGCATGACTCGTCCTGAAAAAGAGCTAAAAGGATTTGAAAAAGTAGAATTGCAACCGGGAGAAGAAAAAACGGTTAGCTTTACTTTAAATAAAAGATCATTTGCTTATTATAATGTTGAATTAAAGGACTGGCATGTTGAAACAGGTGAATTTGAGATTTTAGTAGGAAAGTCTTCAAAAGAGATTGTTTTACATGATAGCATGTATGTTCAATCAACGACTTTAACTCAACAACCAGTGCATCGTAATACGTTACTTGGGGACATATTTACGGACCCAATCTTAGCACCAATCGCAAAAGGGCTTATGGAAAAAGCATTAAAAGACAGTCCGTTTGGTAGTATGACTGAAGGGGATAGTGATGCATCTGAAATGATGGACGCTATGCTGAACTATATGCCATTACGAGCATTAGTGAACTTTAGCGCAGGTGCTTTTACAGAAGAAATGTTGAGTGAAATAATTGTGCTATTGAACGATGCGCAGGTGAATTGATAAGCGGCGAATGCGAGGAAGTTAGGCGGGAGATAATGGCCGGGAAATGCCTAATTAAAGTTTTACTTTATCCATTGAACATTCTTTGTTGAATATTAATTAAGCTTAATAATTCATTGCAGGATGTTTCTCCAGCACGCAAAAAGGCAAATGAGAGTTAGAATCTCATTTGCTTTTTTTTGTACTTATTCTGCTAAATGTAGAATCATATGCTTGTCTATCATCTTTAATCATTGCTTATAAATATGAACGATGAGATGGCCATGAACCTTGGAGTTTACGAAGTTGTATAATTTGACCTGTATGATAAGCATCGTGCAATAGGATATTCATATATTGTTGCCAAACTGGTAGAGACGGACTTGGTTGATCCAGTTCTGCTTCTTGAAGGGATGTTAATGAAGATTGTAAGGCATCATGTACTTGGAGCGTTCGCTTCACTGTTTGTTGCCAAGCACCATCATCATTAGGTCCACCTTGGACAAATGTGTCATCTTGATGTAAGCGGGACAGTAAGCGTTCTTTAAAGGTTAGTAAATGGTTTGCATTTTCCCAAATCGTATTACTGGCCTTTCCTTCTGGGTGCCAACATGCTTGTGCAGCAGTAAGATTCTTTAACGCTTCTGATATCGGTGGATACCATTCTTCTTCGTAAAAAACTTGCTTGACCCCATTTTGTAATATTTCTTTTTTACCCATTCGTATAGCCTCCTTAACTATGAGATAGACCAACAATAAGTGTTAGATAAATTAGGTAGAAACGTACCTACTTATCATCTGATTGATGTTTGGAAGTTTCTAAAAGAACAATACGGCGCCGTTGTAGTAATTGCAGAAATAAACTTATGCTTTCCAAATCATTTTTATAAACGTAATAAATTCTCCTTTCTCTTCAATAAACCTGCCTCATAGTTGAACAAGAAAATTAACTGCAGCTTAAATTTAAAAACTTGTAGCAATATAAAGTTTCAGAAAGTTTTAAAATTCTAAAAAATTAGAAGGTATAATTCGATAAATATAGAATTTAATACATAGCAAATAAGGAGGGGATAAAATGGAAGTCTTTCACGTGACGAGTAGAAAAAGGGAAACATACAACGTTCAAATGAAGTATTCGATACTTTTCGAATGCGCACTTGGCATTGCGGCAATTACTCATAAGAGGTTAATCGATACTCTTGAAAAGACTCAAAGTGAATGGGAAGAAATAAGAGAATCATTATCGGTAGAGATGAGAGAGCATTTACAGTTTGTAGAAGAAAATAATACATGGAAAGCATTGCTTCAGTTATTGTATGAGGGAGATTTTCAGGATCTATCACAGTTTATTGCAAATATCGATTCATTTTCAGAAGAAGATTTAAAGTATATATGTTTACCGTTTTTAGGAGAAGTGTATCAAGCGAAAAGACGTTTAGCCGCAAGCGGAGAAGCATCTGTAATACACGAACTAAAGGAACTGACACATGATCACCAGTTTTTCTCTACTTATATTGGCTTTATATGTGATGCAGATGTACAAGAACTAAAGGGTCATTTAATCGCGGTTATGACAGGATGGTATGAGGGTGTTATTAAGAAAGAAGAGGAGCAACTGCTCTCTATATTAAAGCGAGATTATGAAGCGAAAAATGAAATGAATAAAAAGATGAAACCGGAAGAGTTTGTCGAGTGGGCTACAGGTGGCGTTATATATATGCCAGAGCCAAGTGTTCATCACGTACTTCTTATCCCACAAATTACGTACAGACCGTGGAACATAGAAGCTGATATTGAAGATACGAAAGTGTTTCATTATCCGGTCGCAAATGAAAGTATACATCCGGAAGATCCATATGAGCCGAGCTATTTTTTAGTTCATAAACATAAGGCGCTCGGGGACGAGGCAAGATTGCGTATTGTAAAACTATTATTTGAACAAGAGCGTACACTGCAAGAAATAACGGAAAGATTACAACTAGGAAAATCGACAGTACATCATCATTTGAAACTTTTACGTTCAGCAAAGTTAGTTGATATTCATGATGGGAAATATGTGTTAAGAAAGAAAGCATTGCAGTCTTTAGCGAAAGAATTAGATGCATTTTTGAATAGATAATATACAACGAGAATGTACATAAAGGGAGGAATTTAATAGAAAAGTTGGTGAGCTATAGTGAATAGTGTATTGAAAAATCGTTCATTCTTTTTTATGTGGATTGGCAGTGCAATTTCAGAATTAGGTGGGGCTTTCGGAACGTTATGTAATTCAATTCTTGTTTATGAATTAACAGGATCAAAAACAGCATTAAGTAGCATGTGGTTACTATATTTTATCCCGTCACTCATACTGCAACTTATAAGCGGGCCATATATTGATAAATGGAGCAGAAAGTGGATTATGATTTTTTCGCAATGGATGCGGGCCTCTGTTTTCTTACTGCCTTTAGTCATGTTAGTTACTAGTAGTATAGAAGTTTGGCACGTGTATGTCGTTCAAATTATAATTGGGCTCATTACACCGCTGTATACACCTGCAAGTCAAGCAATTACACCGAGCATTGTAAGTAAAGAGCAGCTTCAAGATGCAAATGCGTATATAGATGGAATGACTCGTCTTATGATGTTTCTAGCGCCAGTATTAGGTGGTATCGTCATTCATTTTATTGGAATGAAGCTTACATTATTTTTTGTGTGCGTTTGTCTATTTATAAGTGGAGGATTATTACTTTTCATTACAGAAAAGAGGATAAAGCAAGAACTTCGAAAAACGTGGCTAGAGCAGTTTCTTCACGGCTTTACATACTTTTTCACAAAAACAGTTATCGTTTGGCTTGGTATCTTTCTAACATTCGTTCAATTTGGAGTAGGAGTAACGATGGTTACGAATCTTCCTTATATTAAAGACGAACTATCGGCAGGGTATGCTGAATACGGTTATTTTATGGCAGGATTTCCACTTGGCTATGTAGTTGGTTCCATGTTAGTTGGGAAAGTGAAGTATAGAAGCCGTAGATTACTTATGCTTGGAGGATTATTCGTAGGGGGCCTTACTTACATTTCACTAGGTTTAAATAATAGTATTATTATTGCGATTGTAATCGAGGTAATTGCTGGTATATGTATTGCATTTTTCAATGTTCATAACACGACGATATGCCAACAAACTGTCCCAAGTAATATGATAGGAAAAGTATTTTCAGTGCGATTATTTTTCATACGATCGGCAATGCCATTAGGTGTGTTATTAGGGGGAATACTGAGTGAAATGTGGGGAGTGAGAGTACTATACTTTATCATTGGTTCGATTATATGTGTTACTTCTTTAATAGGAATATTGCTTCCGTATTTCAAATTTTTAGATGAGGCGATTGAGGAGAAGTCAGCATAATTATAAAGATTTGAAACTTTATAATTGAAAATAATTATCATAATCAATTATAATAGAAGAATACTAGTATTCGTATTACAAAGAGGGAGTGGAATATATGTTTATCGAAACGAAGACATTTACAGTAAAAGAAGGTACATCAGATATAGTTGTAGAGCGTTTCACAGGAGAAGGAATTATTGAAAAATTTGAAGGATTCATCGACTTAAGTGTTCTCGTTAAAAAAGTAAGACGCGGAGACGAAGAAGTTGTAGTTATGATTCGGTGGGAATCGGAAGAAGCATGGAAGAACTGGGAAACGAGTGAAGAGCACTTAGCTGGACATAGAGCGGGCCGCGGTAAGCCAAAACCAGATCATATCATTAAGGTTGAGCACGGAGTTTATTATGTGAAATCATCGAAATCGGCTTATCAACAGTCGTAAAAATACATTTGTTTAATTATATTCTTTCGAATAAATAACCATCTATCTGCTTACTGATAGATGGTTATTTATATTGAATAAAGAGAATGATTCGCCTGTGATGTAAGAAGAATTAACGGACAGGTTAAAACTAGAAATGTTAAAATATAAACTCGATCAGTGAGTAAGATTAGGAGGGACAATAATGGTTCAATCGATAGTTCATATTGCATTAGTAGTAAAAGACTATGACGAGGCAATAGAGTTTTATACAAAGAAACTAAATTTCACATTAGTTGAAGATAGTTATCAGCCAGAAGAAAACAAACGGTGGGTAGTGGTATCTCCTCCAGGTTCAGTCGGCACAACAATATTACTAGCCAGGGCATCTAAACCTGAGCAAGAGCCCTTTATTGGTAACCAATCAGGCGGTAGAGTATTTCTTTTCTTAAATACTGACGATTTTTGGAGAGATTATAATGAAATGATTTCAAGAGGAATAGAATTTGTGAGAGAGCCGAAAGAGCAATCATACGGAATTGTTGCAGTATTTAAGGACTTATACGGGAATTTATGGGATCTACTGCAACTAAAAGATGATCACCCAATTGCACAAAGAATTAATAGAAAGCAATTTGACTAGGCATTTTACAAGTATGTGAAAATAAAATAGAGCTCGGCATGTAACAATTAGCAGTGTGTATAATGGAAATGTATGAGAAAAAATATAATTCAATATCGTTTAAAAGGTGTTTGCTTATTTTAGAAACTGAGAAATATCGATCTATTCTTATAAGAATAAATCGATAACTTGGAGGATAGAAATGATAGAGAATCTTTCATTTATTACATATGAAAACCATAAAGAGTTAGTACATAAAATTCTAAATGAACATATAGCTAGAAATGAAATAAGTGGATTAATGCTTATCGGATCTGTCGCAAGAGGCGATGCATATCCTGAATCCGATTTGGACTTTTATATTCTTTTAGAGGGCGGACAAAAGAAGAAATTTCATTCAGAAACTAGAAAAGGTATTCTAGTTGAATACAAGTATGATGATTTTAATCAAATACAAGTAAACTTTAAAAAGAATCCGATGGAACTATATTCTTTTTTAGAAGGTAAAATTTTATTTGATAGTTACAGTGAGTTAAAAAGGTTAAAGGAAATAGCTCAACATACATATGAAAATTATTCTGTTTCTAGTGATAAAGTAAAAGGCATTTCTCATTGGTTACATAGTTCGCTTATTAAAATTCAGGCTGCTTTGAAAGCAAAAGATGAGTTAAAAGCTTCATACATAGTTCACACATCAATGTGGACATTGCTAGAGGGAATATGGGCTATTAATAACAGACCAACACCTCCAGCTGGATCTGCTTTAAGGTATATTCAAGCATTATCTATTAAACCGACTAATTTTGATGATTTACTTAATAAAGTGTTTTTAGGAGATACGACAGAGCGAATCTCTTCAGCAATTTCCTTGATTGAGTGGGTTTTAACCAATTTGGAGAATAAACAATAGGGCTACTACGATTCTCAATTTTTATCAGTAAAGTGATATTCCGTGTCGAATTGTTCATATAATTTCATTCATTGTATTCCAAATGTTGCATTTTAAAAAAGTTCTAGACTATAGGGGAAAGTATTAGGCTATTAAAAATAGTCTAATACTTTCCCCTTGAATATTTAAGTGTTATTAATATGAGTATATATACCCTCTGCTTAAAAGGAGATGAGTGAATGAAGTTGAATCATTTAAATCTATGTGTTGATGATTTATCAGAAGCTAGACATTTCTTTGAAACATTTTTTGATTTTCAATTTTTGAAGCAAAAGGGAAAGGCACTTGTAGTAATGAGTGATGAGAGTGGATTTATACTTGTGCTAAGTGATCCAAAAGCATTTAAGGGGAATAAGGAAGTTATGTATCCTGAAGCTTTTCATATTGGTTTTTTAGTGGAAACTTCAAGTGAAGTTGATCAATCATATAATCGTTTAGTAGCTGGTGGCATTGAAATAGACAAGAAACCGTATTCAATGAGAGGTAGTAGTTATGGTTTTTATTTTACAATGTTTAATGGATTGTTAATTGAAGTATCTTGCCTTGACTATAGAGATGGTAAGAAAGTCTCAAAACTGAATGGCACTCATCAAGAATAATTCTTTGAAGGTGTATATATAGCCCCTTATCCAGTTTGGAAAGGGGCTTGATCATTTTATTCGCTTATTTAATGGAACACCAAAGTAAAAAATAAGCATCTTTTAGTCAAAAGCCCGATTGATTAAAGTTTCACTTTATTAATCTAATCGAATTTCAAATTCAAGCATAGCTTGATCTTTAATAAATGGCATACTTTGTTCTTTAAATAATAAGCTAATTCCAGAGAGATTATTAGGAAGAGTAGGGGAAACTACAAATTGGTAGCTCACATGTCCATCTGTTCCAGTCCATCCTTCTGCCCAGCAATCGTATGTATCATTTATCGATAATTCAACAAGGCTATGTGTATTATTCTCATTAAGTGTATTGTTTTTTTGATCCCATTCCTTATATAAATTAATTACACTAGCGTTAGAATATTGACGAATAAAGGTTACAGTATACACAGTTTCTTTATGTTCATAAGTTTTTAAAACGGGTATATGTTTTTTAAACTTAGTCGGTTCGACGCGAGGTTTAAACTCATCTTCGTCCATCATAGATGAGAATAATGAATTTAAATAATCGGGATATAACCCGTTCTGCTTTGCCCAATTAGAAATGGCTTCATCTGGTGGGAAACCCGGATTCCCATTCGAAAGTTCTTTCCGTTCTTTTAATAAAGAGCAAATTTTTTCATCAATAGAAGATAAGCGTTCATCATAATGATCAGTAGGGCGTTCAAAAGGTATTCGGTTCATAATCATTCCTCCTTTTCTTATATTTTAACAGAAAATAACAGACTACAATATTACATAGTCTGCTATTTTTATTCCGTAAAACCCCAACTGGTTATAGTTTTACTTTATTTTAATTTTTTACTTCTTCATATAATTGTAATGCTTCTTTTACTCTTAATCCATTTTTCACAATACCATGAATTGCTTGAATCATCGCAGCTGGATGTTCGGATTGCCATATGTTTCGGCCCATGTCTACTCCGATTGCGCCTTCTTGCAGCGCATTGTAAGTAATGTTTAATGCGTCTTCGATTGAATCAAGTTTTGGTCCTCCCGCGATTACGACTGGAGCAGGGCATGTGCTTGTGATTTTTTCGAATCCTTCGCAGTAGTACGTTTTAATAATATCAGCTCCCATTTCAACACATACGCGGGAGGCGAGTGCTAGAAAGCGAGCTTCACGTTTTTGTAGTTCTTTCGCAACGGCGGTAATACCGAGTACTGGCAGGCCGTAATCGTGAGCTTCAGAGACTACGTTTGCGAGATTTGAAACAGTTTGTGTTTCATAGTCTGATCCAACAAAGACAGAAACGCCGACGCCAATTGCGTTTTGTTTTACTGCTTCTTTCACAGGTGTAACAATTGTTTCATTCGCTAAATCTTTGCCTACTACAGTTGCCCCGCCTGATACACGCATAACCATCGGTGTGTTGCAGTTTTCAGGAATACAGGAACTTAATACGCCTCGTGTTAAAAAGAGGGAATCAGTATATGGAAGTAAGTTTTTAACTGTTTCTAACGGTTGTTCAAGTCCGTGAATTGGCCCTAAAAAGTAGCCGTGATCTATCGCTAACATAACCGCTCTGCCGTCAGGTAAAATTGTGTTTAATCGATTTTTAAATCCCCAAGTCATTAGGAATCACTCCTTCGTTAATGTTGGATTTTCAGTTTGTACAGTATCTTTATTTGGTAAATGTGGTGACTTTATAAAAACAGCTTTAAAAGGCTTATCAGAATGGTTAATAAGATAATGGGATTCATGAGGTCGAACTTGCAAGACATCCCCTTGTTTGATCGGAACTCTCTCGTTATTCACATAGAAATCTATTTCGCCTTCTAACGCATAGAAGACTTCTTCGCACGTTGTATGATAGTGATTTTGAAACTCTTGCCCAGGCTGAATCACGACTAGGCCAAGATCGATATTTGGACCTTGTATTAAATATTTAGGCCCGTTATCACCGAAGCGATAGGAGAAATCATTTTCATTCGCTTTTAACATACATTTCACTCCTTTATGTAATGTGTTACAGAGCACCGGGTGCAATCCACATATGTGAGGTGAGCCCTTTATCGGCTAAAGCGAGCTGACTGTTATACACAGTTTTCCATGTTTCATAGAATTCCTTATATAGTTCATGATTTTCAGTGACTGGCTCAAATGTGTTTTCCCACTGTACAAACTGTTCGGCAGTCGCTGCCATAGATGAATATATGCCAGCACCAACCCCAGCAGCAATTGCAGTTCCTAAAGCTGCCGCTTCTTTTACAACTGGTACTTTCACTGGGATTCCAAGAACGTCTGAAAGAATTTGCGGCCAAAGTTTTCCTTTAGCAGCGCCGCCAGCAAAAATCACTTCAGAAGGAAATTTACCTGTGAGAGCCTCTATTAATTTCAAGTTGCCGAATGTAACGAAGGCGGCATTTTCTTCTATTGCCCGGAACATTTCTTTCTTCCCACATTTATCAGCATCTAAGCTCAAATTTAAAAAGGATGGTGCAGCATGTCGCCAAGAAATATAATTCATTACATTTGAAAAAGTGGGGATGATGCCATGTGAGCCTACAGGAACTTCTTTCGCTTGTTCTTCTAGTAATTCATAAGCATCTACACCGAGTTTTTCAGCGAGCCGTTTTTCTTCATGGCAAAAGGCATCTCGAAACCACCTCATAACAAGGCCAGGGAAGAAAGCGATTGTTTCGTATTGCCATAGGTTAGGAACGACATGGCAATTTACGCGAAGTGCCGCATTTGGATCAGTTTCTGGTTTTGTTATATTTACTTCTTGTTGCCAAAAACTGCCCCCGCATATAAATGTTTGTTCAGGTTTTACAACTCCAGTTCCAAGCGATGCCATTTGTGCATCTCCGCCGCCAGCAACGACCGGTGTTCCTTCATGTAATCCTGTTAACTCAGCACTTCGTTTTGTGATATTCCCGATAACTGTACCAGCTTCATTTACTTTTGGAGAAAAGGCTAGAGTAAGACCGCATTGCTCAGCAACCCAGTTATCCCAAGCTCTATTTTGTAAATCGAATATACCGGACGTACATCCGTTTGAAGGATCAATTTGTAGTACGCCGCACAATTTATATAAAATCCAATCGTTTAACATCGTGAAAGAATGAATGCTCCTGTACACGTCTGGTTCATGTTTTTTAATCCAAAGTAAGCGAGGTAAAGCACCTAATGAAAAAGTTTGACCGGATTTTTTATATAAATCCTTTTCAATTTCGGAACGAACTTGTTTTAGTTCACTAACTTCCGCTGACGCACGGCCATCAACATTTGCACAAGCCCATATTTCCTGCCCGTTTTTATCGTATAAAACAAAGCCTTCACGCATACTCGTTGCACTAATACCTTTAATAGAAGAGGAGGACGTATTACTTTTTTGAAGAACCTCTTTCGTACATTGTTGAACGAGCTGCCAGTTTTCAGTTACATCAAAATTCATAGAACCAGGGTAACGACTATCTGATTTATGAATCCATTCTTTTTGACTAACAGCAAGTTGATTACCGTTTAAATCAAAAAGAACTGCTCGAATGCTCCCTGTACCAGCGTCGTAAGCTAATAGAGTAGACATTAAGAGTCACCTTCCTTTCTTAATAAGGAGAGGGCAGTTTCTTCATCGGTAATTAATGTATGAATGAACTTTCCTTTTAAGGCGCCATAAATTGCAGCTATCTTTTCCGTACCGCCAGCTACACCAACGACATGTTTCATATTTTGAAGAACAGAGAGTGGTGTGCCGATAAGACGGTTATGATGGGGAAGTTCTAATTGTTTTCCGTCAGTATTATAAAATTGCCCTAAAATATCTCCGGCCCCGTTTTGACTACGTATATAAGTCATTTCACGTAGTGTTAATTTTTCTTCTTTCACAATTGTGGCGTCTTGAGATAAACCACCAATGCCAACTACTGCTGTATGAGCGAGTGAAGCGACGTGAAGCATATCTTTCACGCTCGGTTCAGATAGAATAATTTGTGTCATTTCGTTTGTAGATGTAAGAAAAGGGGTAGGAATAATATGAAGATCGCCTTGCATGTAGTTTAAATAGCTTTGATTTCTTGGAATATAGTGATTTACGCCTCCTGTAAGAGTAACGATTGAAAGATTCATAGAGCTATCAAAATGAATGTTTTCTAGCATTTTACTTATCGTCTCTCCCCAGCCAATCCCAAGTAAATCCCCTTGTTGCAATTGAGTTTCTAAATATTGTGCGGCAGCTTTTCCAAGTGAAAATGCATAATCCTCAGTTGGAGTTGGAATAACGAAAGCATCTTTTAGATGGAATTTTTTTATAAGGTCACGTTCGATACTTAAACAGTGTAAACCAGTACCTTTTATGTGAAATGTGACGACACCTTCCGTCCGTGCTTTATCTAACAACCGAACGACTTTATTTCTTGAAATGTGAAGAAGTGAAGCAATTTCTTGCTGGGTTAATTGATCTTTATAATAGTACCAAGCTACTTTTGTTAACAAATTGTCTTCAAAGTTCAGCTGTGACATGCTCTTCATCCCTTTCAACAATTGACCACTGCTTAAACATATGTGCTCGTTATTTTGTTTATTCCAGTTGAGGCGATAAATAGCCCAGTGAAAAAAGTGTTCTAGATATGAAAAAAGAAATATACAATGCTACAAAACAAGTAGAACAAAAAATCATTTTCTCAAAAAATGTTCTGCATAAAGGCAGGTGACAACATGTGGAGAGCGTGCCCTTATTACAAGTTACAAAGATGAGTAAATCATTTGCAGATCAACTCGTATTAAAAGAAGTCAATTTACAATTAGAGCGTGGAGATATATACGCTTTAGTTGGAGGAAATGGTGCCGGGAAATCAACGTTAATGAAAATATTAACGGGTTTGTATTCATACGATGCTGGCAAAATGTATGTGAAGGGGGAAATACAAAAGTTTTCAAACACAGCAGAGGCGCATCAACATGGTATTTACTTAATACCACAAGAGCCGCTCATCTTTCCTCATATGACAATTGAAGAGAACATTTGTATCGGAATGAAAGCGAAAAAGAAAGAGCTTCGAAATAAAATTAAAAAGTTGCTAGAAGACTTAGGGTGGAACATTCAACTTCGTGAGCTAGGGGTATCGTTATCCATCGCCCAGCAACAATTAGTAGAAATATTGAGGGGATTAATAAGAGAAGCTGAGATTCTTATTTTAGATGAGCCAACATCGACATTAACAACTCACGAAATTAAGAGTCTTTTTGTGTTGATGAAAAGTTTAAGAGAAAAAGGAATTGGCATGATTTATATTACGCATCGTTTTCCAGAAATCTTTGAAATTGCGAATAAATTAGCAATTTTACGTGACGGAATGATTGTAAGTCAAGGTGATGTATCAAGGTATACATATGACATGCTAATGGAGGGGTTATTACCGAAAGGATATAAATTTGAGGAGAAAAAAGAGATCATACAAGAGGAAACAGAGCATGCGGAAAAACTATTAGATGTCACGAATGCGTCAAGCTATGCGTTTCAAAATGTATCATTTACTGTACACGCTGGAGAAGTTGTTGGGATTGCTGGGATCGTTGGATCAGGTAGGACTGAACTAGCTGAATCGTTATGTGGATTAAAGCCTTTGAAATCAGGTTCTGTTTTATTAGATGGGAAATCCATTACAAAGTATTCGGTACATAAGCGAATAAAGGAAGGTATGGTGTATGTACCGGAGGATCGAGCAGGGAATGGTATTTTTTCAATTGCGTCTGTTAAGGAAAATATAACATCTGCATCTTTAAACAGTATGAGTAGCTTCTTTTTAAATAGCAAAAAAGAAAGCGCTTTATCCGAATTGTATATAAAACAGTTTAGAATTGTTGTCCCTCATATGAATGAAGAGCTGACGTCTTTATCAGGTGGGAACCAACAGAAGGTCGTGCTAGCGAAATATCTTGCATGTAATCCGAAAGTGATTATTCTTGATGAACCGACCCGTGGTATTGATGCGAAAGCAAGATTAGAAGTATACGAAACGATACAAAGTTTGAAGAGAAAGGGACTTGCGCTCATATTAATTTCTTCAGATATGGAAGAAATCGCTCAATTAGCGAATCGTGTTTATGTGATGAGAAACGGAGGATTCGTCTCTCATTTGGAGAAGAAGGAAATTTGTATTGATGAAGTTACACGCCTTGCGTACGGAGGAAAGGGAGGTGTAACGGAGTGAACCGTTTATTTAAAATGCATGAGACGTCTATTATTATTTTATTACTTCTTTACATAGCCTTCGTTGGAGTAATGAATCCTAGTTTTGTTCAGTTTAGCTCTTTATCTTTAATTATGAAATCAAGCGTTATTTTAGTTATTTTGGCAATTGGTCAATCTTTCGTATTGTTTACGAAAAATATAGATGTATCAGTAGGATCTATTATGGGATTAAGCGCTGCGGTTTGCGGGATGTTGTTAACAGATGGATACAGTGCCTTTATTTCAATATTTGCGGCAATTATACTTGGTGCTCTTATTGGTATGGTAAATGGAATTGGCGTTACGAAATTTCGAGTGCCAGCTATCATTATGACATTAGGAATGCTCGGTATTATTAGAGGTGCAATGTTACTATTCACAGGCGGAAAGTGGATTGAAGATATTCCGAATGAGTATAAACAAATTTCTTCTATTATGATGTTAGGCATTCCGGTAACGGTATGGACCGTTCTTATCATATTACTACTACTATATTTCTTTTTAATGAAAGTACAAATTGGAAGATATTTTTATGCTGTCGGTGATAATGAAGATGGTGCAAGGCTTATTGGAATACATGTAGATAAAGTGAAAATATACGCGTTTATCATATCAGGCATAAGCGCTGGGCTCGCTGGATGTATATTCGTAATGAATATTGGATTCGTTCCAAATCAAACAGGTACAGGGATAGAATTGCAAGTTATCGCCGCTGCTGTTTTAGGTGGTATACATTTAAAAGGAGGAACAGGTTCTATATTTGGAGCGGCATTAGGTGCATTTTTTTTAGAAGTGATAAGCAGTTCACTCGTCTTTTTAAAAATACCTGCATTTTGGAATAGTGCTATTTCAGGATTTTTACTTTTACTCATCATCATATTAGATAGTGTCTTAAAAAAATGGAAGAAACTCCGGCAACTAGAAGAAAGAAGGGTGAATCTATGAGGGGAATACGTAGCTTGTATAGATGGGAAGGGGTTCTTCTCATATTGCTTCTCGTAGAGCTCATTCTCTTTAGTTTCATAAATAGTGATTTCTTAAACATTAGTAACCTCCTTTTTAGTATGAACGATTTCCTCATTATTTCAATCGCGGCTATTCCGATGACATTTGTCATTGTAACTGGTGGAATTGATGTATCAGTAGGATCTATTATGGGGCTTACTTCGATTCTTATCGGAGCACTTTGGATGAATGGCATGCCTATACTGTTTGCCGTTATCATTGCGCTCGTAATAAGTTGCATAGCGGGCGGATTAAATGGACTTATTATAAAAATGACAGATGTAGAACCTCTTGTCGTTACACTTGGAACGATGTTTTTATATGCAGGAATCGCCCTTGTTATTTCAGGTGGTTCGGGTGCAGCGGGCTATGAAGGAATAAGTGGTTTACCAGATTCGTATGTACAAATGGCAAATGGTAGTTTTATCGGTATACCTAATCTATTATGGCTCCTTGTCATTTTAACGATAGTATTTACGATATTGTTTCACCGTACAACATATGGTCGCTACGCAAAATTAACTGGCGCAAATGAAAGTACGGCGAGATATTCCGGCATTCGAACGAAGAAAGTAGTGATTATTGCTTACGTACTTTCTGGGTTAGGAGGTGGATTAGGAGGAGCTTTCTTAACAGCGTATTTCGGTTCAGCTCGTGCAGATATTGGAAGTGAAACGATTTTGCCAGTAATTACGGCAGTTGTATTAGGCGGCACACTTATTACAGGCGGAAAAGGGAGTATTATTGGGACAGTACTAGCGAGTATTTTTATAGGACTCATGCAGTACGGTTTACAAATGACGGGCTTAACGAATGAACAATCTAATGTAGTAATAGGTATTATCCTTATTGTTTCTGTTATTATGAGACATTTCAAATTACAACGATTCACTACGGGGAAAAGAAGGAATTTGCATAAGGGGGAAATGTCATGAAGAGAAAACTGGGGATTGTTATTATTATGTGTATTTGTTTAATCGGTTTAATTGCTTGTTCTAGCCAAACAGCGGACAAGAAAAAAGCAGATGATGTGAAATTTGCATTCATTCCGAAATTAACGGGAGTTGGCTTCTTTACATCAGGCGGTGAAGGTGCAAAAGAGATGGGAGATAAGTTAGGTGTACAAGTGAAATATGATGGACCTTCTGAAGCGAGCGTATCAGGGCAAGTAAAATATATAAACAATTTTATTAATCAAAACTACGATGCAATTATGGTTTCATCTACGTCAGTTGATGGTCTCTCGCAATCATTACAACGTGCAAAGAAAAAGGGGATGACCGTATTAACGTGGGATTCTGATGTGAATCCGAAAGACCGTTCGTTTTATATTAGCCAAGGTACACCAGACCAACTAGCAAAGTTATTAATAGAAATGACATCTAAGCAAATTGGAGATAAAGGGAAGGTCGCATTCTTTTATTCAAGCCCGACTGTAACAGATCAAAATCAATGGGTAACGAAGGCGAAAGAGATTATTAAAGAGAAATATCCGAATTGGGAAATTGTAACGACGCAATACGGTGAAAATAATGCGCAAAAATCTTTATCGGTAGGGGAGAGTATTTTAAAAACGTATCCAGATATTAACGCAGTAATATGTCCAGATGCAACAGCACTACCAGCAATGGCGCAAGCAGCTGAGAATTTGAAAATGGATAAGAAAGTAGTCGTAACGGGATTTTCGACACCGAACGTTATGCGTGATTATGTAAAAAGAGGAACAGTACAACAATTCGGTTTATGGGATGTAAAACAACAAGGTGCCCTCGCAACGTATGTTGCAAATGAAATTGTTGTAAAAGGGAAGAAGTTAAACGTCGGGGATAGCTTTGAAGTAAAAGGAATCGGAAAAGTGAAAGTAGAACCAAACTCAATTCAAGGGTATGACTATGAGGTAGAAGGAAACGGTATTATCGTACTTCCTGAACGAGTTGTATTTACGAAGGATAATATTGATAAGTATAATTTCTAGTAGAAAATAAAAACGTCCGAATATATCGGACGTTTTTATTATGTCGTTTTTTTAGTCTATTCATTAATTGTGAACAGCTTCTTTTTCATTTAACCCAAGTGTGCGTCCTGTTGAAGCGTGAAGCTCTTGGAACAGTCTTGGATTTTCCGTAAGTGACACGCCGTAAGAAGGGACCATTTCTTTTATCTTTGGCTCCCATTCTAGTATACGTTCTGGGAAGCATTTTTCTAATACTTCAAGCATAACGTGAACCGCAGTAGAAGCACCTGGAGAAGCACCAAGTAACGCAGCGATTGATCCGTCATTTGCACTAACAACTTCTGTACCAAATTGAAGTGTTCCTTTACCACCTGCATCAGTATCTTTAATTACCTGCACACGTTGTCCAGCAACGACAGTATCCCAATCTTCACTTTTAGCGTTCGGAATAAACTCACGTAATTCTTCCATACGCTTTTCATGTGATAACATAACTTGTTGGATTAAGTATTTTGTTAATCCCATTTCTTTTACACCGGCTGCTAACATCGTTAAGACGTTATTCGGTTTTACAGAACCAATTAAATCAAGGTTTGAGCCAGTTTTTAAGAATTTAGGTGAGAAGCCTGCAAATGGTCCAAACAGTAAAGCTTTTTTATTGTCTATATATCTCGTATCAAGGTGAGGTACAGACATTGGTGGAGCACCAACTTTAGCTTTTCCGTATACTTTTGCATGATGCTGCTCTACAATTTTTTGGTTTTTACATACCATAAATAGTCCACTTACTGGGAATCCTCCAATATGTTTTGACTCAGGAATACCAGTCTTTTGAAGTAGAGGTAGACTACCGCCACCGCCGCCGATAAAGACGAATTTTGCAGTATGATGTTCGATTTTGCCACTATTCATATCATGTACTTTTACTTCCCACAAACCATTCTTCGTGCGTTTAATATTTTCAACACTATGTTTGTAGTTTAGCTCAACATTTTTAGTTTTTAAGTAATCAAATAACATGCGCGTTAACGCACCGAAGTTAACATCTGTTCCAGAGTCAATTTTCGTTGCAGCCATAGGTTCATTAGAATTACGACCTTCCATAATGAGTGGAAGCCATTTTTTTAATGTGTCAGGTGCATCAGAAAATTCCATTCCTTGGAATAGAGCGTTTTTTGAAAGCGCTTCAAAACGTTTTTTTAGAAACTCTACATTTTTTTCCCCTTGCACCAAACTCATATGAGGTAGTGGCATAATAAAATCTTGTGGATTACGAATTAAGTTTCTTTTTACAAGATAAGCCCAAAATTGTCTTGAAAGTTGAAATTGCTCATTTACTTTTACAGCTTTACCAATATCTATAGACCCGTCAGATTTTTCGGATGTATAGTTAAGCTCACATAGCGCAGAATGTCCTGTACCAGCATTATTCCATTCGTTAGAACTTTCTTCTCCGGCATTAGCGAGTTTTTCAAATACTTTAATTTCCCATTCAGGTGCCAATTCTTTAAGTAATGATCCTAACGTTGCGCTCATAATTCCTGCGCCAATTAAGATAACGTCTGTTTTTTGCTGCATGTTGCTCATGATAATCTCTCCATCCCCTATATTGGCAAAAAAGAGTAGGTGTTTTTATATCTAAGCCGTAAAAAGAAAACACCGCCTAGGCCCCACCTAGGTACTTACCTTTTTTGTCTCAATTATATAACCATCTCATAGTCTATTATAATAATTAATAGACTAAAATATCTAGTGTTATCTGATAATTTTAAACTATTTAACGTTTTATTTCATAGAATTCTTCTGTCATAAGGGTAAAAAGCATAGTAGTAAAGCGGGATTTGGAGAAGAATTCCAGTTTGATGTTATGTCAAAAAAACTTCTATTTTTATGTTTTATCTTTGTAAACTAGTAAAATTCTATTTTCGTGACATCTAATTTGAAAAAATAGAGTAAATAACAAATAAATGATAAGAATATTCTGAAAATAATTAAGGAGGGATACCAATGCTTACAAAAGAACAAGTCGCAAACTTATTTCGAAACTTTTCTGTGAATGAATGTAAAGGATCTAGTGACTTATACGAATATTTATCAATAAAAATTTCTGAAGATGAGGAAGTTCTTACGTTAGCTTCCTACGCACAACCTGGTCAACCAGTCCCAAACTTATTATTAGGTGCAGTCCATTATTTATTGTTAAAAGGAAAAGAGCACAGTTTAAAAAACTATTATCAAAGTTTAGTTGAAAATGCTGATATAAATTTTGAAAATGCCTTTTACCAATTTAAAGATTTTTGCCATGTATATCGAGAAGAAATTATCTCTTTATTACAAACGAAACTTGTTCAAACGAATGAAGTAAGACGATGTGCCTATTTATATCCAAGTTTCTGTTACATATTTAATAAAGTGAACAAACCATTGGCGTTAATAGAAATTGGTACAAGTGCGGGATTACAACTATTTTGGGATCAATATCGTTATTCATATGGAACGGAAGAAATGTATGGAAATAGAAAATCAAATGTTCATTTACAATCAGAAATAAAAGGGGAGAAGAAGCCCTCCTTTTTAAAACAAAGTCCACCTGTTATGGAAAGAATCGGACTAGATTTACATGTGAATAATTTAAATGATGAAGAAGATTATTTATGGTTACGCGCGCTTATTTGGCCAGAACATAAAGAAAGACTTGAACTATTCGATCAAGCAGCAACGCTTGTAAAAGAAAAATCAGTACAATTAATTGAAGGGGACGGTGTAGCACTTTTTCCAGCCATTGCAAATCAAATAAGGGAAGATGCTGTAATCTGCATTTTCCATACACACGTCGCAAATCAAATACCTGAAAATGTAAAACATAAGCTAGAAAAACAAATTAAAGAAATAGGTGCAAAACGTGATGTATTCCACCTATATAACAACATGTGGGACCGGGACCTTCATATTGATTATTATATTAACGGAAACGAATATTGTGAAACGGTTGGGGAAACGGAAGGGCATGGGAGATGGTTTACTTGGGGGCTTGGGGATAAGCCGCTTTATTAATGTAATCCTATATAGGATGGGGACATTTTGTTTTAAAATTAATTTTTTTGATTAATATGATAATAATTTATGATAAGTTGTATATAAGGATAAAATAAAAAGGATGATGAGCATGCAAAAGAGACCAGAAGCAAATGAATATAACCCGTATTATTCAACGTACATAAACTTAATACCAGATGGAGATATCATACATATTCTAGAGCAACAAATGAAGGAAACGAATCTTTTATTGAAGGATATTTCTGATAGTGAGGGACATTTTAGATATGCTCCTAATAAATGGAGTATAAAAGAAGTAATCGGTCATATTGCGGATACTGAACGTATTATGGCGTATCGATTGCTTTCCATAGCAAGAGGCGAGACAGCAGAACTTCCTGGATATAACGATGATATGTATGTTCTTAGAGCAGCTTTTGATAAGCAATCTATGCAAGATCTTCTTGAGAATTTAACAGTTGTTCGCCAATCTACTATGCATTTGCTTAAAAGTTTAGATAAAGAAGCTTGGTTACAAAGGGGAATTGCGAACAATTCTGAAGTCACGGTTCTTGCATTAGCAAACATTATTGCTGGTCATGAGCTTCATCATCGTCAACTTGTAAAAGAACGTTATTTGGGTTCTAAGGTATATCCAGCATGTTAAAATATGGAAATAAAAAGAGAATGATTCATAAGGAATTTCTGAATTATTCTCTTTTTATTTTTCTGCGTATCAGTGGAATTATAAATGTTTTTTTACAAGGTCTATTCCTTCTCGTTGATGCTAATAGGGGGCACTATACATGCCCATCAAGTTAAGAGTGGGTATTGGGGTTTGTGTAGCAATGAAACCAAATCACGCAATAAGCATTAGCGAACATTAGAAATAGTAAAAATGCCACTTTTTCCTGTTAAAACGGGGTGATTTTAAATTTCAAATTCTTCTTTTACAACAGTCGCTAGTCCATCAATTGATTTACGTAAATCTGTTTCCCCTTGTGCGAGATATACTTTTTCTATTGTGATTTCTGACGGCTTATTTATTAGTAAATTCATCAGGAGTCCAAGTAGCGATTTCATTACCAGGTGCAGCAACTACTAGCCAATCCTCAAATTGGACCCCAGCTTGCCAGCATTCATAATAGTCATGAAAACCATTTACAAACATGATTTGCCCGTTCTCAAATGTTATAAATAAATGCGGAGATTCATTAGCAAGTTGTATGTTTGTAACTTTTTGTCTTCTTACATCAAAAATTCTCTTATATTCTTCCTCCTCAGTATAATCGTCAAATTCATCCTCATTAGAAGGGTACTTTTCTGGTGGAGTATTAAATAAAAACCATTTCGATTCGATGTTGATATATAATTGCCCATCATAATCAACTGCAGCTTCAAAATTTGTAAAATGAATTTTTATAGTTGTTGGAGAAATACCAAATTGCAATCCATCAACTTGTGCTCCTATGAAGAGATGTTTTAATACATTTTCAGCATAAAGTTTGTCTTCTTTGTTCATTATACGAATCCTCCTTTCTGTAAAATATATAGTATATTTTCATTGTAATAAATAAATTTTTATGTAAAATGAACCTTTTGTGAGAAACGGGCGAATATAGTGTGAAAGCTCATGAGAGGGGAACGTAATTTTGGATGAAGTAGAATTAAAAGAATGGCTGTATAAAATGGAGTCTGGGAACCAAGAAGCCTTTCGAGTTATTTATAAATTAACAAGTAAAGATATTTATAGACAGTAGTATTTTTATTAGGGAATCAAAAGCAAGATGTCAAAATTGATGAATGTACAGCTTGTTAAATAGTTCAATATTTTTGATTTTTCTCTGACTGCATAAGTATGATGTTTGTAGGAGGGGATCATATGAGTATACACAAAAAAATCATAGCGATTTCAGGAAGTATTAGGGAAGAATCATCCAACACAAACATATTAAAAACTTTAGCAGCATTTATTCCAGAAGGTATAGATTACACTATTTATAATGGGATAGAGGAACTACCTCATTTTAATCCGGATGTAGATCGAGTTGGAGCACCGGTTGTTGTTGAAGAATTTCGAAAGACATTAAGTGAAGCACATGCACTTATTATTTGTACACCAGAGTATGCAAAAAGTATTCCAGGAGTTTTGAAGAATGCTTTAGAATGGCTTGTTTCATCAGCGGAACTTTATAAAAAGCCAGTGGCTATTATAACAGCTTCACCATCAATTGCGGGAGGGGATAAAGCCCATGAATCTTTATTACTTACACTAGGTATGCTAGATACAATTGTCGTTCAAAATGGCTCGTTATTAATCCCATCTGTGCGAACTAAATTTAGTGATGATGCAAAAGTAACAGATGAGGATACCAAGAAAGCTCTTATCTCTTTAATTCAAAGTGTAGTAGATGAAATAAGGGAATAATGATTTGTTTTATAAAAAAGGCAATACTACTGGTAGTTTAAACGTAGTATTGCCTTTTCATTTCATTTCATTTCATTTTGTTTTGTTTTGTTTTGTTTGAAATTTTGTACTAACGATTAGGCAATCATGTCACCTATTTTAAGGTTTAGACAAAATATATATTAATTTAGGCTCTGGCTCGCGTCTTTTTTCGTCTTGGTCAAATAAATAACTAAGCTCAAGATTATTACGAGGAAGATTACGCTTGTTCCTACCGTACCGAGACCAAGGCCACCGGAATCGTGAGGCTGTGATAAATAATCGCCAAAAGAGGCGCCGAAAGGACGAGTTAAAATATAAGCGATCCAAAAGGCCAACACTGCATTTAATTTGAAGCGGTAGTAAGCGACGGTTACAGCCCCAATTAATGCAGCAAATATGAGCGCTGAAATCCAGTAACCTAAGTTGAGACTCTCTGCTACGAGATCACCAGCTGCAGTACCTAAGGCGAAGGTGAACAGAATAGCCAACCAGTAGAATGCTTCTCGCTTTGTTGTGTAAATAGAGTGAATGGACAGTGTCTTCTCACTCACATACCAAGCAGCAAAAGTTGCCATTAGGGCAAGGGTGAAAACGATGGTGGTCGTCTCTAGAGCGACCCCGAAGTTGTCCGTAAGATTGTCGGTGACCAGGGTGCCAACAACACTAATCAGCAAGACAGTGAGCCAGTAAATCCCTGGAACATACTTCTTCAGCCTAAACTGGAAGAACAGTGTGATGAGCAAGAGAGCACTCATAACAAAGGTCGTTTTAGTCAAGCCAAAGTTCAGGTTTGTATTCAAGAAGTCTGCGCCTGTTTCGCCCACTGTAGTTGCCATGATTTTGATAATCCAGAAGAAAATCGTGACTTCTGGAACTTTGTTCAGCATCTGCCAGCCTCGTGATGAAACGGAAGCGACTTCATCAGAAATGGATGGATTTTCTCTATTCTTATCCTGATCCTTCTCATAATAGTTCATGTAGGATTCCTCCTTATTAGTTTTTTATGGCCAGCGCCAATTTATATACAGAGTGTAACTAATAAGAATGAGATTCAGATGAAATTCGGATGAAAAAATCATTAAAATAAGATGAAAAAAAGAAATTTCTAAAGTGTCTTTTTTATTTAACAAATACAGTTAAAAAATTATATCCTTTTTTTGTTCGCGACATTGAAAATACAGCAAAATTGACACTCTTCATTTGATATCCTAAGTTGGTGACTAATTGGTTAAGTTTTTTGTATTTAGGGGGACATTAAGAATATCTTATGTATTTCTCATCATATTTTCATATTTTTTTAGTAGAGTATACCTTGTATCCTACAAGGAAAGAGGAAGAAGACTATGCATGTACTACATTTTTTAAGTGAATATATAAAGCACCCAAGAACTGTAGGAGCAGTATTGTCAAGTTCTAAGCAACTTGCAAAACAAATGGTAGCCCCTATAAATTTTGAACAAGCAAAATGCATTATTGAGTATGGACCAGGAACTGGAGTGTTTACGGAACAGCTCATTCAACATAAACATAATGAAACGTTATTATTAATCATTGAGAATAACGCACAGTTTTACCGTATACTTCAAGAGCGATATTCACACATGGAAAATGTGTACATTATTCATGACTCTGCCGAATATACGGAAAAGTATGTTCAACAATATAAAATTACCCAAGTGGATTATATTATTTCAGGATTGCCATTTACCAGTTTATCCCTTGATACCTCTACAAAGATATTACAGGTAACAAAAGAAGTATTAGGAGAAGAAGGGAAATTTATTACTTTCCAATATACACGCTTTAAACAACAATTTTTTCGTTCATTTTTTGCAAATATTGAGGTGAAGAAAATAAACTGGAATATTCCACCGGCTTTCGTGTTCACTTGCTTTATGTAAGGTGATGGGAAGGTGCGAAACCAAATCACTACCATGCAAAAGAAACGAATTATTTCCAACATAAAAAACGAACGATTTTTTCTGTGAAAGTTACAGAAAGAATCGTTCATTTTTTGCTAGAAATATAAACTATAAATTTCATTTTAGACTATTAAAAGGGCGGAATACTTTGCGGAAAGTTGAAAACATTTTTCGGGTCATATTTAGCCTTTACTTTCATTAACCGATCAAAGTTACAGCTGTAGTAAGCATCTGGCCAATCTTTAATGGAGAGGTTGGGTGTATTAACGTAAACACCTTTTGTGAATGGGGGCATCACATTTTTGTATAGTTAAATATATTTACTCAAAATCTCCCCAGGTAATCCATCAATCTCACAAACTACATCTGATGTAAAACCAACGTTTATTAATATTTTTCGAGAGGGGATATTATTTGGATCGATAATTGCCTTTAGTACGTTTACATCTGTCTGCTTCGCTATTTCAATTAATTCTCTTGCAATATAACTACCATATCTTTTTCCCCAGTGCTCTGGCAAAATCATATACCCAATTTCAGCTTCTTTTACATTATCTTCATTCACTGTTACATGTCCAAGGCCGATAAATTCATTTGTTGCACTGTCATAAACTTTATAAGACCCAAACAGTTTATGCTTTTCATTGCGCCTTAACAATTTTTCATAGTCGTTTTGTGCCTCTTCTAGCGGAATAGCACGCTCTGTAATTTGTGCCATCACTCTTTCATTTGATACGAGCTGGAAATATGGACTAAAATCTGTTGCTTCAAATTTTTTGAAATGCAGTTTATGCATAGGGTTCCTCCAAACGAATTTTTATTTGTTCTTCAGAAAAGATAAACGATAGTTAAATAGTGATCTCTATTTGATTGCCTTCCGGATCACTAATTACACTTTCATAATAGCCATCTCCAGTGAAACGTGGTCCATTTAATAAAGGAGAACCAGCTTCTTTTAACGTTTTTGTTAGTTCATTTACACGTTCTTCACTTCCAACTGAGAATGCCATATGTGCATAACCAGTAATATTAAGGTTAGGCTCATTTTCTATACCTTTTTTACGCATAAGTTCAAGCCTTGCTCCAGATTCGAACGTAATAAAATAAGATTCAAATTGCTTTGCTTCGTTATGATATAAAGAGTTTGCTTTACCATTAAAGTACTTTGTATAGAAAGTACGCATTAATTCTAAATCATTTACCCAAATTGCTATATGTTCGATTTTCATTCGTTTCACCAATCCTATCTTTATGTAAATTTAAAAATATGTACTCTGTAATAATTAGAGAAATTCAACAACACTAATTAGATGTTCACTTTATTAAATTTGCATGCATATTGCAAGAAATAAGAATGGACGTTAGGAAAAAGCGGATTGTAATGAAAAAATTTTATTAATGGTATTAGATAATTTTTAAGTCATAACATGCATACAATGTCTAATTAAGTGAATTACGTACGTCAAAATTTCAAATAAGGAGGGACATTTGTGGGGCAATTTGAACAAATGGTGATTGTCGGTATTTCCATGTCTTTTATACTATCTATGATGATATTAGGGTCTACATATTATAATCCTCGCCTTTGGTTAAATGATTATCCGAAAGATATTCAAAAAGTAGTTTTGCCAAAATCGATAAATGAAAAAAGGCAAACATTTTATTTCGGAATTATTTACAATATTATTCTCTTCGGTACACCTTTTGTTTCTACATATATACTACATCACCATGAAAAATTATTGTATATTGAGGCTTATTTACATACTTTTGGCATTTTAATGATTTTCAATTTAGTAGATTTACTTATAATTGATTGGCTTATATTTTGCTGGATTACTCCAAGATTTGTTGTTATTCCTAGTACTGAGGGAATGAAAGGATATAAAGACTATAAGTTTCACTTAAGAGGTGCAATAGCTGGAACGCCATTTTTAGCAATTGTAAGTTTATTTTTGGCAGGAATTGCGACAACTATCTAGTGTGAAGTAGAAGGTCATGAAGAGTTTATAGAAAATAAGTAGATTTATAATGTATAGAATTAGAAATGAAAATTTGATAATATTGGAGTAGAAAGTTTTAAAAACAGTATATTAAGTGCTATTAATATACTGTTACAAATGTTTTGATACTCTGTGGAATTCCCTAATTTTATGGAAGGATTTCATAGAATTCAAAAAAATGTAATGGAGGCTATTATGAAAAAAATAATTGGCGCAGCAACAGCAACAGTTCTTGGATTGGGGGCTTTTACCACATCTGCTATCGCAGAAACTATCGTAACAGCGGATGTACTTAACGTACGTGAAAAGCCAACTACGGAATCAAAAATTGTCGAAAAAGTAAAAGAAGGACAAAAGTTAAAGGTCATACATACTGAAGAAGGATGGCCAAAAATTGATTTAAATGGTAAAGAATTGTTTGTAAGTTCGGAGTATACAAAAGATATTTATCATGTAACAGCAAACCTATTAAATGTACGTACTGAAGCAAACACAGAATCAGAAATTCTTGGCAGACTGAAACAAGATGATGTAATTGAATCAACACATCAAGTAAAAGATGGATGGCTGCAATTTGAGTATAAAGGAAAAACAGCTTATGCAAATGTTTCTTTCCTATCAAGTACAGCACCAATTGAAAAGAAAGCTGAAGAGAAAACGAAGCGAGTAGCGAAAGTACAAAAAGCAGTTAAAGCAAAGGAAGAAGTAAAAACGCAGAAAGAAGCAAAAGTACAAGAAATAGCAAAAGCGAAAGAAACAACAAAAGAGCAGAAAGAAACGAAAGCAGAAGAAAT